>NZ_LT607412.1:6327105-6628396 GCF_900091455.1 Micromonospora coriariae
TGCGCTGCAAAGAAGATGCTGCCTGCCGTTCTTATCCGCTGTGCAACAGCTCGGTTGTCTTCCTTGGTCAGGTCTAGATGGACACTCAGGCCTTGTACGGCTAAACCCGTGTCACCCGCTGTCTCCGCAGCGGCCGACGTAACAGCGGAGCCATTCACTTCGGGATCCCACGGCTCAAAGAGCTGCTCGGCCGTCCACCCTGGGAACATCGCTTCCAGCACCCGGCAGTGATCCGGGTACGGCATTCTCTTCACGCTGCCGGACAGCCAGCGGTGCAACTGTGCCCTGCTCGGCCACCGCCCGACCAGCGCCCGGTCGATCGTGCCGGCCGCTCGGTCGTACTCCTGGCAGAACGTCCTGTAGGTCTGCCAGTGCCGCTGCTGAAGCAGCACTTTCAACCGCATTTGCTCGCCGGTCGCAGGCTCAGCGCCAGTGACTGTCATGCATGGATGCTAACACAGATGAGACAGAGATGAGACAACGCGAGGATCAGAAGTCTTAGATGTGATACCGATGCCGTATCGATGAAACACCCTCGCCAGTGATGCTGGTTTCAGCCAAGGAGCAGTCGTCCAAAGGGGACGCGCTCATGACCTCGGAGGTATCTCGTGAAGCTGTACGTGGACACCCAGAGCAAGCAGGTCCAGGTGACGAAGGACCCGGAGCCGAAGAACGACCAGAACGGCAATCAGCGGTCGGAGAAGAACACTGGCCGGCTCATGTGGTCGACCCAGGTCTTCGTGCTCGACGAGACTGGCGGCGAGATCATCACCATCACCACGGCGGGTGAGAAGCCGGGCGTGACGGTGGGACAGCTCGTCGCTGTCGAGCAGTTGGAGGCCATTCCGTGGGCGACCAACGGGCGCAACGGCGTCGCGTTCCGTGCGATCTCGCTGAAGCCGAAGGCTGGTAACTCGGCGGCCAAGTAGGTCCCTCGCTCACCGCACTGTGTGAGCCCTGGTGTCTGACGCACGAAGGCGGCCTGATGGTCCGCTGATCTGAGATCCAAGGTCCGGGAGTGGTTCCGACTCCTACATTCCCGGCCCGTCACCACCTGTGGTGGTGGCATCCCCGCAAGAGCTGGCGCGGGGTCGGTCCGACTCCTACATCTGCCGACCCCGTGCCCTCCACTCATCCACCCCTTGTGCAAGGGAGGACTCGTCGTGTCCAAGTCTAGCCCCCGCCGCCCCTTCGGGCGGAACACCGGAACGGTGACGGTCATCGAGGCCAAGGTCCACCGTTCCTCGGCCCGCAACGCCCGGTTGGCGTTCATCCTCACGGCGGTCATCGTCGGCCTGTTGTCGGCCGTGGTGGCCGCTTCCTACATCCACCCGATCCTCGCCGTGTTCGTCGGCGCGCTCATCGGCGTACCGACCGGCGGCCTCGCCTGGGTGCTGGTCCGGATCTGGCCGGTCCTGCGGCTGCTGTGGTGGTGGACCCCCGAAATCGGGCTCATCACGCTCCTCGGCCTCGGCTGGGTGCAGTTGGCCGACCACACCCCGACCTTGGTGACCCTGCTCGTGGTCGCCCTGGTCGTCGGCGTTCCCGCCGCCATCCCCGCCATCCGCCGCCAGGTCCTCGCCTGGACGTGGTGCCTCGTGGTGCGGCATCGGCTGCGCGTGTGCTTCGCGCAGTTCATCATCGCCAACCAGTCCGGTTCGCTTCCGCTGATCCTGTGGGCTCGGCCCACCCCGGTCGGTGAGCGGGTCTGGGTCTACCTGCGACCCGGCCTCTCGATTGCCGACCTGGAAGGTCGCCTGGATCGCATTGCGGTCGCCTGCCACGCCTCGACCG
Source organism: Micromonospora coriariae (assembly GCF_900091455.1). Classification (NCBI taxonomy): domain Bacteria; kingdom Bacillati; phylum Actinomycetota; class Actinomycetes; order Micromonosporales; family Micromonosporaceae; genus Micromonospora; species Micromonospora coriariae. The sequence continues at coordinate 6,328,900 of NZ_LT607412.1, forward strand.
CGCTGGTCGAGCGGGCCTCGGACGGCAACGCCGCCTACCTGCGGTTCGACATCAAACGCCGCGAAGTCCTCACCGCCCAGGTGAACTCTCCGCTGGTCGACGTCATCCACCCCGACACCCCCACCGCCGACCGGCCCACGCCGGTCATCCCCACGGCGCTGGACCTGCCCGACGTCGGCGCACCCACCATCACCCTGCCGGTGCAGAAGAAGCCGGCCACCACCGCCAACGGCAGCAAGCCCGCGGCTTCCTCGGCGACTGACGCCGAGGACGTCTCCGACTGGATCTAACCCACCACCACACCTGGACGCGGGGAGCCAGTGCGGCTCGTTCGTGTGGCTTCCCGCGCCCACCTACTGCCCAAGGAGGGCACCCATGACCACCACGGCACCCGCCCCGACGTCGGGGGTTCCGGTGGGGCCTGGCCTGTCGATGTTCGACCCCATCTTCGTCGGCATCGACGAGTTCGGTCAGCCCGTCTACATCACCCTCGCCTACCGCAACCTCCTCGCCGGCGGCGAACCCGGCGGAGGCAAGAGCGGCCTGCTCAACTGCATCGCCGCGCACGCCGCCCTCGCCGTCGACTCCCGCCTCGTGCTGCTCGACGGCAAGCTCGTCGAGCTGGGGCAGTGGGAAGACTGCGCCGACGCGTTCATCGGCCCCGACATCACCGCCGCCCTGACCGTCCTGCGACGGCTCCAACAGGTGATGAACAACCGCTACGCCTGGCTGCGCGCCCACGGGCGCCGCAAGCTCACCGCCGCCGACGGCCTGTCCGTCATCACCGTCCTGGTCGACGAGATCGCGTTCTTCTCCGCCACCGTCGGCAGCAAGCAGGAACAAGAAGAGTTCGTCGCGCTCCTGCGGGACCTGGTCGCCCGGGGCCGCGCCGCCGGCATCCCCGTCGTCGCCGCCACCCAACGGCCGTCCTTCGACATCATCCCCACCAGCCTGCGGGACCTGTTCGGCTACCGGGCCGCGTTCCGCTGCACCACCCCGAACTCGTCGAACATCGTGCTCGGTCACGGCTGGGCCGAGCAGGGCTACTCGGCCACCGACATCTCGCCCAGCAACCAGGGCGCGGCCTACCTCATCGCCGAAGGCGGCATCCCCCGCCGCATCAAGGTCGCCTACCTCACCGACACCCAGATCGCCGGCATCGCCGACTACGCCGCCTGGACCCGCCGCCCCGGCGGACAGAGCACCCCCACCGGATTGGGGCTGGCGGCATGACCACCCGAGAGCGCACCTACGCCAAGGCCAGCAACCAGCGGGCCGCGCAGTTCACCGAACTGTGGATCACCGGCAGTCCCGAGGACATCGCCGCTCTGGTCCAGGCCGTCGCCCGCAGTGGGCGACTCGTCTACGTCTCCGCACCCACCCGCGCGCCGGGTGACGACAACCGGCACCGCCGCTACCTGCGGCTACGCGCCCGATGACCGGCCGACAGGACCAGGTCACCGCCTGCCAGCAGAGCTGGTCCTGCCGACCACCAACCGACAGCCCCCGAAAGGACGTGGTTGCCATGAAGGCTACCCAAAACCCACCCACCGCAGCACCGGTCACACCCGCTGACCTGCTGCGGATGGCTGCCCTCTACCTGCGCCGGCACGGCTGGCACCAGGGCACCTACTACGCCCCCACCACCGACCCCCTCACCCCGCCGGCCTGCGCCGCCGGGGCCATCGGCATCGCCTGCGCCGGATACACCGTCGAGCACTTCTCGCAGCTCGACCCCGACGCCCTCGCCGACTACCTGTCCGCCCTGGGCGTGTTCGTCGACTACCTCGACGCCACCGCGCCCGTGTTCCACATCGACGAGGACGGCTACCTGCTCGACGAGCACACCTCCCCCTACTCGTGGAACGACGACCCGGCCCGCACCGCCGAGCAGGTCATCACCGCCCTTGAGGCGGCTGCCGACGAGTGGGACTCCCTCCGCACCACCGGAGGTGAGAACGCATGAGCACCGTCAAGAAGTCCTTGACGCCTTTCGGGCAACAACTGAAGCACCGGACTGTCGTGGAGAACGACGAGTTCGCCGGCTTCGCCCGGCGCATCATCCGCGCCCACGGCCGCCGCGTCGCCACCGGCGACGTCGAAGCCCTCCGCGACCTCGTCGCCTTGTCCGCCGTCATTGACGACGCGATCGGGGAAGCCGTAATCGGCCTGCGGGCCTTCGGCTACTCCTGGGCCGAAATCGGCTCCCGCCTCGGCATCACCCGCCAAGCCGCCCAACAGCGCTGGGGCGGTGACATGCCATGACCGACCTTCGCAGCGTCGACCTCGACAACCTGGCCGACCGCACCGGCATCCGGGTCGAGTTCTACGACCCGCTCGGCACCCGCTACGGGTTCCCCACCTTCCCCTACCACTGCGCCCCTACCGGTTTGGCCACCCTGCGGCAGCTCCGCGCCGCCGGTCTTCGCCCCGGAGGACATGACCCGGTCGCCCAGATCCTCTGGCGACACCGCAGCAACCGCCGGGTCGCCTACCTCTACCGCGCCGACCTCGCCAAAGCGAAGCGCACCGCCACGCCCGCCCAGCGGGAGGCCATCGCCAAAGCCCTGCTCGCCCGCCGCACCTGCCGCCACTGCGGCCAGGTGAACCCCCACTACATCCCCCGCCGCTACGGCTGCTGCCTCGACTGCCACGGAGGCCACTGATGCCCACCACCGCGCCGGCCAGCGCCGGCACCCGCTTGGAGGGCCTGGTCCTGGTCCTCATCCTCATCGTCGTCGGCGGCTCCGCGGGTGCCGCGTCCTTCACCCACGTTCACGACTGGACCATGGCCAACAGCCCGGCCAACACCCCGGGATGGTTCGGCTGGGCCAACGCGGTCATCTCCGAACTCGTCCCCATCGCCGCCCTGCTCACGATCCGGCGACGCCGCCGGGTTGGCGCTCCCATCGGCTACCCGATGGTCCTGCTCATCGCCGCCGCCGGCCTCTCCCTCGCCGCACAGTTGGCGGTTGCCAAGCCCGGCCCGTCCGGGTGGCTCCTGTCGGCCGTTCCCGCGCTGGCGTTCATGGCCCTGGTCAAACTCGTCCTCGCCCCCGCACCGGCCCCGCAGCCCTTGCCGCCGATCGCTGAGCCGGTCGAGCCAATCCGCGTCCAAGTGGCCGAGCAGGTCACCACCGAGCCGGCACCACAGGCCGCCATCACCCCGGCCCCGGCTGTCGAGCCGGAACCTGTCACCGCGCCGGCCTCGGAGCCGGTCGACGTCCCCGCCCATCTGCTGCCCACTGCCCGTTTCGCGGCCGTGCAGCACGAACAAGCCACAGGAGCACCCATCACGCCCGCCGAGCTGGCCGACCGGCTCGACGTCACCCCGGCCGTTGCCGGGAAGCTCCTGACCACCATCGGTGGTGGTGTCCGATGAGCATCTACCTGGTCGACATCGAGCAGGTCACCCACACCTGCCCCGCCTACCCCGACGCCCACCCGTTCGACATCCGACGGACCCTCGTCGACGTCATTCCCGGTGGTCCCTGCCGGGCACCGGTCACGATTCGCTGCGGCGACACCACCGCCGTGATCCCGTGCCGTCGGCACGAACCGGCCAAGCGCCAGTGCGGCGCCTGCCGGGTCATCGTCACCGAACGCACCATCACCACCCGCCACCTCACCGAGGCACGCGGCTGATGGCCTCGACGCTGGACCTCACACCCCGCGCTACGGCCCGGGGTGTGGGCTCGAACGCCGACACCATCTCCGTCTACGACTACACCGCCGAAGGCTCCGCCTTCCACCGCGCCACGAAGCCGGACTACTTCGGATGGCTGGAGCACGTCCGCGCCGCCGCCGGTTGCACCCGTCCGATCCGCCTTTCCGGCCAGCTCTTGACCGTCGAGCAGGGCACCGGCCGGGTCCTGGAGCAGCGGCACACCGACGCCATGCCGGATGCGGCGATCTACACCGCTTGCGGCAACCGCCGCGCCATCGTCTGCCCCTCCTGCGCCCACACCTACCAACGCGACGCCTTCCAACTCCTACGAGCCGGCCTCATCGGCGGCAAAGGCGTCCCCGAGACAGTTGCCCAACACCCGGCGGTGTTCGCCACGTTTACCGCACCGTCCTTCGGCACCGTGCACACCCGGGCCATCAAGCGGCACACCTGCGGCAACCGCAAACGCTGCGACTGCCGCGCCGAGCCCTGCCACGCCCGCCGCGACACCGGCCTCTGCCCCCACGGCCGACCGGCCGTCTGCTGGGCGCGACACGAGGCCGGGGACCAGGTGCTCGGGCAGCCGCTGTGCCTGGACTGCTACGACCACACCCACCAAGTCGTGTGGAACCTGTTCTCCGGCGAACTGTGGCACCGCACCAAACAAGCCGCGGAACGATGGCTCGCCAAACTCGCCCGCCGCCGAGGCATCCCCCGCGTCACCGTCGTCACCGCCTCCGGCAACATCCGCAAGGTCCCGCCGGTTCGGCTGTCGCACGGCAAGGTGGCCGAGTTCCAGGCACGCGGGGCGGTGCACTTCCACGCCCTGGTGCGCCTCGACGGCGTCCACCCCACCGACCCCACCGCCGTCATCCCGCCGCCGGCCGGGTTTAACGTGGCCGACCTGGACGAGGCGATCCGGGCCGCCGTCGAGCAGGTCGCCTTCACCAGCCCCACCCACCCCGACCAGCCGGGTGGGTGGCCTATCGCTTGGGGTGACCCGGGCAAGGGCCTGGACATCCGACCCATCAGCCTGACCGGAGGCGGTGAGGTCACCGACAGCATGGTCGCGGGCTACCTTGCCAAGTACGCCACCAAAAGCACCGAGGTAACCGGGCACCGCTCCGTCAGGCTCGACGCCGACACCATCGGCGACTATGCCGACCCCGACGGCGACCACACCGCCCGCCTCATCGACGCCTGCTGGCACACCGGCCGACCCACCAGCACACCCGTCCCGCTGTCGGAGCGGCCCCGGGAACACCGGCCCCGGCCCGGCTTCGTGAAGCGCTGGGAGTGCCCCGACTGCGGCACCCACACCCGCTACGCCGCCTGCCCCGTCTGCGTCGCCCAGCGTCAAGCCGCGCTTGACGCCGAACCGACGAAACCGGCGACGACCAACCCGTACGCCCGGCTGCGGCGGTGGGCGCACATGCTCGGCTTCGGCGGCCACTTCCTCACCAAGGCCCGCCGCTACTCCGTCACCTTCCAACTCCTACGCGACACCCGCGTCACGTACCGACGCCACGAGCACCAGGACCAGGCCGACGAGCAACCCGGCACCCTCCGCGCCGTCGACCACCTCGACGAAGACGACACGACGCTCATCGTCGGCACCCTCACCTTCGCCGGAGTCGGCTGGCACACCACCGGAGACGCACTCCTGGCCAACACCGCCGCCGCCATGGCACGAGAGCGACGAACCACCGGCCGCGAAGAACTCGCCCACGAACTCGGCACCACCCCCGCCGGCACCGCGCCGGCCGCCGCTTGACCCTCGACTACGGGAGACGACATGACCACCACGCAACCCCTCACGCTCTGGACCGTCGAAGACGTATCGACCTACCTCGGCGTCCCGGTCCAGACCCTCTACACCTGGCGCAAGCGCCGGATAGGTCCGCCCGCCGGCCGCGTCGGTCGGCATCTCCGCTACGACCCTGACGTGGTGCGGGCGTGGTTCGCCGACCAGTCCAAGGCGGCCTGAGATGGCCCACATCGTTGACCGCTGGTACAAGACGGTTGCCGGCCCGGACGGGAAGTCACGGCAGGAACCGAAGCCGGAGTGCGGGCAGGGGATGCGCTACCGCGTCCGGTACCTCGCTCCGGACGGCAAAGAGAAGTCACAGTCGTTCCCCGACAAGAAGAAGCGCGAGGCGCAAGCGTTCCTCGCCAACGTCCAGGCCGACATCCTCAAGGGCACCTACGTCGACCCCGACGCCGGTCGCACCACCTTCAAGCAGTACGCCGACGAATGGCTCGCCGCCGCCACGACCGATCTCCTCACCCGCGACCGCATCGAATACGAACTTCGGCTGCACGTGTATCCGGCCATCGGTGACAAGCCGGTCGCGTTAATCCAACCGGCGACGGTCCGAGCGTGGGCGCGCGGGTTGCAGGAGAAGGGACTGTCCGCCGGCTACCGCCGGGTCCTGTTCAGCGACGTGTCGATGATTCTCAACGCCGCTGTAGACGACAAGAAGATCGTCAGCAATCCGTTCTCAGCCAAGAGCATCCAGCGCCCCAGGCACGTCCCCACCAAGGTCCAGCCGTGGTCAGTCGACCGGCTCACCGGGTTCCGCGCGAAGCTGCCCGACCGCTACCGAGTCGCCGTCGACCTAGGCGCGGGCTGTGGACTGCGGCAGGGAGAGATTTTCGGCGTGAGCCCTGACGACCTGGACGCAACCCGGCCAACCCTGCGATTCGTCCGTCAGATCAAGCTCGTGCGCGGCGCTCTCATCTTCGCCCCGCCCAAGGGCAGCAAGACGCGGGAGGTTCCCCTTCCGGCCTCGGTAGCTCGTCGCCTAAGCGAGCACGCCAAGCAGTACGCGCCCGTAGAGGTCACCTTGCCGTGGGGAACCCTGACCGGCGAACCCACGACAGTCACGCTCTACCTGGCCACCGCTGACGGCCTGCCGCTCAGTCGCTCGAAGTTCAACCCCGGAGTCTGGAAGCCTGCGATCCGGGCCAGCGACATCCCCGACGATCGCCACAACGGTATGCACGTCCTGCGGCACACCTACGCCTCGGTCCTCCTGGACGCCGGGGAGAGCATCAAGGCCCTGTCGACCTACCTCGGCCACGCCGACCCAGGGTTCACCCTGCGGACGTACACGCATCTCCTACCGACCAGCGAGGACCGAACGCGCCGGGCCATCGACACAGCGTTCGGTGAGAACCAGGCCGCCATTGACGGCCCGGAAGCCGTTGACGGCCTGGAGACGGCATGATCATGGTTCAGCGGCCTTCCGGGTGACTTGAGGTGCAGGTCAGGGCACCTGCGCCCGTTACTTGGCGTTGAAGTAGCTCGCCTCCGGATGGTGGACCACAATGGCGTCGGTAGCCTGCTCGGGCATCAGCTGGAACTCCTCGGACAGCTCCACGCCGATCCGTTCCGACTCGAGCAGCTGCACGATCTTCGCCCGGTCCTCCAGGTCCGGACAGGCCGGGTAGCCGAACGCGTACCGGCAGCCCCGGTAGTCGTTGCGCAGCAGGCCGGCCAGGTCCGCCGGGTCGTCCTCGCCGATCGTGCGGCCGTCGGGCAGGGTCAGCTCGGCGCGGATACGCCGGTGCCAGTACTCGGCGAGTGCCTCGGTGAGCTGCACCGAGAGGCCGTGCACCTCCAGGTAGTCGCGGTACTCGTTGCGGGCGAACAGCTTCGCCGCGTACTCGCTGACCGGCTGACCCACGGTGACCAGTTGCAGCGCGACCACGTCGAGCTGGTCGCCCTTGGGCCGGAAGAAGTCGGCCAGGCAGAGCCGCCGCTCCTGCCGCTGCCTGGGGAAGGAGAACCGGGCCCGCTCGGCGTGCCCGTTCTCGTCCAGCACCACCAGGTCGTTGCCCTCGGAGTACGCGGGGAAGTAGCCGTACACGACGGCCGCCTCCAGCACCTGGTCGGCGATCAGCCGGTCCAGCCAGTAGCGCAGCCGCGGCCGGCCCTCGGTCTCCACCAGCTCCTCGTAGGACGGTCCGTTGCCGCCCCGTGCGCCGTTCAGCCCCCACTGCCCGCGGAACGTGGCCCGCTCGTCGAGCAGCGCCGCGTAGTCGGCCATCGGCACACCCTTGACCACCCGGGTGCCGAAGAACGGCGGGGTGGGCACCGCCACGTCCGCGGCCACGTCGGAGCGGACCGACGAGTCGTGCAGCTCCGGCAGCGACTCGCTGACCATCGACCGCTGCCGTTCGCGGCGGGCTCGACGGGCCGCCAACGCGGCCTCCCGCTCCGGGTCGACCACCGGCGCGCCGCCGCGCTTGGCGGTCATCACCCGGTCCATCAGGGACAACCCCTCGAACGCGTCCCGCGCGTAGTGCACCTGCCCGGGGAACGTCGACCGCAGGTCGTCCTCGACGTACGCCCGGGTGAGCGCCGCCCCGCCCAGCAGCACCGGCCAGCGCTCCGCGACCCCGCGGGTGGCCATCTCGGCGAGGTTCTCCTTCATGATCACGGTGCTCTTGACCAGCAGCCCGGACATGCCGATCGCGTCGGCCCGGTGCTGCTCGGCGGCGTCCAGAATGGCGCTGATCGGCTGTTTGATGCCGATGTTCACCACCTCGTAGCCGTTGTTCGACAGGATGATGTCGACGAGGTTCTTGCCGATGTCGTGCACGTCCCCGCGCACGGTGGCCAGCACGATGCGGCCCTTGCCGCCGTCCTCGGTGGTCTCCATGTGCGGCTCCAGGTAGGCCACCGCGGTCTTCATCACCTCGGCGGACTGGAGCACGAACGGCAGTTGCATCTGCCCGGAGCCGAACAGCTCACCGACCACCTTCATCCCGTCCAGCAGGATGTCGTTGATGATCGACAGCGGGGACCGGCCGCCGGCCATCGCGGCGTCCAGGTCGGCCTCCAGGCCGTTGCGCTCACCGTCGATGATCCGCCGCTTGAGCCGCTCGTCCAGCGGCAACGCGGCCAACTCCTGCGCCCGGCTGGCCCGCGCGCTGGTCACGTCGACCCCCTCGAAGAGTTCGAGGAAGCGCTGCACCGGGTCGTACCCCTCGCGGCGCCGGTCGTAGACCAGGTCCAGTGCGACCTCGCGCTGCTCCTCGGGGATCTTCGTCATCGGCAGGATCTTGCTGGCGTGCACGATCGCCGAGGTCAACCCGGCCTGCACGCACTCGTGCAGGAACACCGAGTTGAGCACCTGCCGGGCCGCCGGGTTGAGGCCGAAGGAGATGTTCGAGATGCCCAGGGTGAAGTTGACTCCCGGGTAGCGGCGGGCGATCTCCCGGATCGCCTCGATCGTCTCGATGCCGTCGCGGCGGGTCTCCTCCTGCCCGGTGGCGATCGGGAAGGTCAGCGCGTCGATCAGGATGTCGGAACGGTCCATGCCCCACCGGCCGGTCAGGTCGTCGATCAGCCGCGCCGCGACCCGGACCTTCCACTCCCGGGTACGCGCCTGCCCCTCCTCGTCGATGAGCAGCGCCACCACCGCCGCGCCGTGCTCCCGCACGACCGGCATCACCCGCGCGTACCGGGAGTCGGGGCCGTCGCCGTCCTCGAAGTTCACCGAGTTGACCACGCACCGGCCGCCGAGCATCTCCAACCCGGCCTCCACCACGTTCGGCTCGGTGGAGTCCAGCATGATCGGCAGCGTCGACGCGGTGGCGAACCGACCGGCCAGCTCCCGCATGTCCTGGGTGCCGTCGCGGCCGACGTAGTCCACACAGAGGTCGAGCAGGTGCGAGCCGTCCCGCGCCTGGCTGCGGGCGATCTCCACACAGGCCCGCCAGTCGCCGGCCAGCATCGCCTCCCGGAACGCCTTGGAACCGTTGGCGTTGGTCCGCTCCCCCACCATCAGCACCGAAGCGTCCTGGGCGAACGGCACCGGGTGGTACACCGACGAGACGCCGGCTTCGTGCCGCGGCTCACGCGACCCGGCGGTGACGCCGTGCAGCCGCTCGGCCAGCACCCGGATGTGCTCCGGCGTGGTGCCGCAACAGCCGCCGACCAGGCCCACGCCGTACTCGGTGCTGAACCGTTCCAGCGCGTCGGCCAGCTCCACGGGAGTGAGCGGGAAGTACGCACCGTCGGCGGTCAGCACCGGCAGGCCGGCGTTCGGCATCACCGACAGCGGGATGCGGGAGTGCTGCGACAGGTACCGCAGGTGCTCGCTCATCTCCGCCGGGCCGGTGGAGCAGTTCAGCCCGATCAGGTCCACCCCGAGCGGCTCGATCGCGGCGAGGGCCGCGCCGATCTCGCTGCCCACGAGCATAGTGCCGGTGGTCTCCACGGCGACGTGGCAGATGATCGGCACCGGCTGGCCCAGCTCGGCCATCGCCCGCTTCGACCCGACCACCGCCGCCTTGACCTGGAGCAGGTCCTGGCAGGTCTCGATGATCAGCGCGTCCGCCCCGCCGGCGATCAACCCGGCGGCGTTCTCCTGGTACGCGTCGCGCAGGGTGGCGTAGTCGGCGTGCCCGAGGGTGGGGAGCTTGGTGCCCGGCCCGATCGAGCCGAGCACGAACCGGGGCCGCTGCGGGGTGCTTGCCGCGTCGGCGGCCTCCCGGGCGATCCGGGCTCCCGCCTCGGACAGCTCCCGGATGCGGTGCGGGATGTCGTACTCGCCGAGGTTGGCCAGGTTGGCGCCGAACGTGTTGGTCTCCACGCAGTCCGCGCCGGCGGCCAGGTAGGCGTCGTGCACCCCACGCACCACGTCCGGCCGGGTGACGTTGAGGATCTCATTGCACCCTTCGAGGCCGTCGAAGTCGTCGAGCGTGAGGTCCGCGGCCTGCAGCATCGTGCCCATCGCCCCGTCGGCGATGAGGATCCGGTCGGCCAGCACATCCATCAACGAAGTCCGCACCCGTTCAGGTTAGTGCGGTCGCCATCGAACCCCACCGCCGTCCGCGCCCGATCCCATATTGTGTCAGCGGGATCACCCTGTCCGGTTCATGGTCCTATGCCCGGTCGTCGGCCGGGCTGACCGGCGCGGCCGACGGGCCGCACCCCGGCCCGGCACGTAGGCTGACGGACGTGAAGGACAACAGGGACGCCACCGTGCCCCACGGCCCGACGACCGGGCACGGTCCCGGCGCCGGCCGCGACGAGCAGGGTGAGGTGACGGCGTGACCGAGTTCGACGGACTGCCGGTGCTGCGGTCCCCGGTGGCCATCGCCGCGTTCGAGGGCTGGAACGACGCCGCCGACGCGTCCACCGCCGCGGTCGAGCACCTGGAACAGGTGTGGAACGCCCGGCCGGTCACCGAGCTGGATCCGGAGGACTTCTACGACTTCCAGGTCAGCCGGCCGACCATCACGATGGCCGACGGCGAGACCCGGCGGGTGGAGTGGCCGACGACCCGGTTCATGGTGGCCAGCCCGGAGGGCACCGAGCGGGACGTGGTGCTGATCCGGGGCATCGAGCCGAGCATGCGCTGGCGGACGTTCTGCGAGCAGGTGTTGGAGATCTGCCACAGCCTCGAGGTGGAACGGGTGGTGCTGCTCGGCGCGTTGCTCGCCGACGTGCCGTACACCCGGCCGCTGCCGATCAGCGGCAGCGCCTCCGACGCGCAGGCCGCCGAGCGCTACCAGCTCACCCCCACCCGGTACGACGGGCCGACCGGCATCGTCGGCGTGCTGCACGACGCGTGCACCCGCGCCGAGGTGGACGCGGTGTCGTTCTGGGTGCACGTGCCGCACTACGCCAACAACCCGCCCTGCCCGAAGGCCACCCTGGCCCTGCTGCACCGGGTCGAGGAGGTCGTCGACCTGCCGGTGCCGATGGCCGACCTGGCCGAGGAGTCCGCCGAGTGGGAGCAGCGGGTGCGCAACGCCGCCGAGCAGGACGCCGAGCTCGGCGAGTACGTCCGTGAGCTGGAGGAGCGGGTCGGCGACGAGGGGATCACCCCGTTGACCGGTGACGAGATCGCCCAGGAGTTCGAGAAGTACCTGCGGCGTCGCGGCGGTTCGGCGGGCCCCACCGCCGGCTCCTGGTAGCGCCCTCTCCCCCGTTTCCGTGCGGGCCCCGGACCTTCATGGTTCGGGGCCCGTTTTCGCGTGTCCGGGGTAGCGCCATCTCACCCGCTAGGGCATCCTAGGAACCTAGCTGTGATCGAGGAGGCGGGTATGCAGATCAACCCCGGGGCCGCCGAGTTCCCGCACAGGCAGATCGCCGCGCAGCTCAAGGCCCAGGTCCGCCGCGGCGACTGGGCGCCGGGCGAGCGACTGCCGTCCATCCCGGCCATCGCCGAGATGTTCGGCGTCGCCAAGCAGACAGTGCAACGCGCCGTCGACCAGCTGCGGGTCGAGGGCATCCTGATCACCAAACCCGGCTCCGGTACGTACGTCCGGGGCACCCGCCGCCGGCTCAACCGGCTCTCCCGCGGCCGGTACGGCGGCTTCCGGGGCTACCACACCGACCTGGCCGCCCGGTACCGGCAACAGCTCGTCTCGGTCGGCCGCTCCCCCGCCCCCGCCGAGGTCGCCGACGCGTTCGGCGTCCCCGACGGCACCGACCTGCTCTGCCGCCGGCACCTGGTCCGCACCGACGACTCCCCCGTCGAGGTGGGCGCCTCCTGGTTCCTGCCCGCCGACACCGCCGGCACCTCGCTGGAGCGCGCCGAGGCGTTCGGCCGGCCGCTCTACCAGGAGGCCGAGGAAGCCACCGGGCGGCGGTACGTCTCGGCCACCGACACGATAAGCGCTCGCCAGCCCAGCCGGGAGGAGGCCGAGACCCTTCAGATCCGGCCCGACACACCGGTGCTGCACCTGCTGCACGTCGCGTACGACGCCCACCGCAAGCCGATCGAGGTCGCCCAGGCCACCTGGCCCGGCCCGATGACCACCCTCACCGAGGAGTACAAGATCCCCGCCCCAACCCCAGACCCGACCCCCGACCCGGGCCTGGTCCTGGGCTGAACCGCCCGCAGCCCACCCAAAGCCCGCCCGCGCCGCTCACGCCGCTCACCCTGTCGATCATGAAGTTGTTACCGCCTGCCGCGGCGTGTCGGGGCAATAACTCCATGATCAACGGGGGCAGAGAGGGAGGACGCCCCGGGGGTGGGGGTTGTTAGAGGTGGATGCCGAGGAGGGCGTCTACCGTCTTGGCGAACAGGGCCGGGGCTTCCGGGTCGTCCGTCGCGCCGGCGAGGGTTGCGTCGGCCCAGCGGTCGGCGACCGCCAGGGCCCCGGGGGTGTCCAGGTCGTCGGCCAGGCGTTCGCGTACCCCGGCCAGCAGCTCCGCCCCGGACGGTCCGGCGGGCGCGGCGGCGGCCCGGCGCCAGCGCGCCAGCCGGTCCTGGGCGGCGGTCAGCAGTTCGTCGGTCCACGTGCGGTCGCTGCGGTAGTGGCCGGAGATCAGGGCCAGTCGGACCGCCATCGGGTCGATCTTGTCGGCGCGCAGCCGGGAGACGAAGACCAGGTTGCCGCGGGACTTGGACATCTTCTCGCCGTCCAGGCCGATCATGCCGGCGTGCACGTAGTGCTCGGCGAACGGCGACTGACCGGTGAGCCGCTCGGCGTGCGCGGCGGACGCCTCGTGGTGCGGGAACAGCAGGTCGTTGCCGCCGCCCTGCACGTCGATCCGGTCACCGAGCAGGTTCAGCGCGATCACCGCGCACTCGATGTGCCAACCCGGGCGGCCCGGACCCAGCTCGCCACCGGGCCAGGACGGCTCGCCCTCGCGGGCGCCGCGCCACAGTAGCGGGTCCAGCGGGTCGCGTTTGCCGGCCCGGTCCGGGTCACCGCCGCGCTCCGGGAAGATCTCCAGCATCTGCTCCCGGGTCAGGTTCGACTCGTAGCCGTACCGGCCGGTGGCGGAGACGTCGAAGTAGACATCCCCGGTGCCGTCGTCGAGCCGGTACGCGGCCCCGTCCTTGAGCAGCACCTCGACCTTGTCGGCGATGTCCGGGATCGACTCGACCGCGCCCACGTAGTGCTCCGGCGGGATGATCCGCAGCGCCTCCATGTCCTCCCGGAACAGCGCCGTCTCGCGCATCGCCAGGACCACCCAGTCCTCGCCGTCACGGGCGGCCCGCTCCAGCAGTGGGTCGTCGATGTCGGTGACGTTCTGCACGTACCGCACCGGACGGCCGGCGTCGCGCCACATCCGCTGCACCAGGTCAAAGGTGATCATCGTGGCGGCGTGGCCGAGGTGCGTGGCGTCGTACGGGGTGATGCCGCAGACGTACATGCTTCCCGCGTCGGACGGCTCACTCGGGTGGACACCCTGCCGCGCCGAGTCGTACAACGCCAACGGCTCGCCCCTGCCCGGCAGCCGTGGCACCTCGTGTCCCGCCCAAGACTCCATGACCTCAGCCTAGCCAGCGCCAGGACCGCCTCGGGCCGCCCCACGGGTGATCAAGATGACAGCTGATCACATGGGCGGCCAGGGCACCGCCGGCCAGTCCTCGGGCGGCTGCGGGAAACGGCCGGTCTGCCGCAACACGTCGACCCGGGCGGCCAGCTCGGCGATCTCGCTGATCGTCAGGTGGTCGGCCAGCTCCGCGCCGAGTGCCCCGGAGACCTGGCCGGCGAGCCCGTCGAGCATCTCCACGGCGTCCGGTGGCAGCTGCTTCCCGGCCCAGCCCCAGAGGACCGTACGCAGCTTGTCCTCGACGTGGAAGCTCACCCCGTGGTCCACGCCGTAGATCCGGTCGTCGGCGCCGACCAGCACGTGGCCGCCCTTACGGTCGGCGTTGTTGATCACCGCGTCGAGCACCGCGAGCCGGGCCAGCCGCGGGTCGTCGGCGTGGGCGAGGGCGTACGCGGCGCCGTCGTCGTCACGGGCGGCGGCGATCGGGAACCAGCGCGGCGGCAGCTCCTCGGCGGGCACGAACCCGACCAGCGGTTCGGCGTCCTCCGGCTCGTCGATCCAGAGCTGGCAGGAGCCCGGCCCGAACGGGCCGTCGCGGAGCACGGTGGGCGGCACCAGGTCCCATCCGGTGGCCCGGGAGACCAGGTACGCCGAGACCTCCCGGCCGGCGAGGGTGCCGTCGGGGAAGTCCCAGAGTGGGCGCTCGCCACGGACCGGCTTGTAGACACAGCGGGCGGTCAACCCGTCGAGGGTCAGGATGCCGCGCAGCGTGGTGTTCGACGCGTCGACCAGCCGACCCTCCAGGTCGAGCGCGCCGTCACGCAACAGCCGCAGCGCGGCGTCGCCGTCCTGGCGAGGCTGGAGGCCGGACGACGTCACCGGTGGTAACCGTTGTGCCGCGGGCAGAGGTGCCCGGCGGGGTCCAACGGCTGGCCGCACAGCGGGCACGGCGGCCGGCCCGCGTTCACCACTCGCCGGGCCCGCTCGATGAACTGGCGGGTCGCCTGCGGGGTGAGCCGGACCCGGAGCCGGTCCAGGTCCTCGTCCGGCTCGTCGTCCTCGTCGTCGTCCTCGTCGTCGTCCTCGTCGCCCAGCTCGACCTCGGCTTCGACCTCGCCGGCGGCGATCGCTTCGATCACCACGGTCGCGGTGTCCACGTCGAAGGCCAGCCCGAGGGTGCCGACCCGGAACTCCTCGTCGACCGGAGTGTCCAGCGGCTCGTTGTCGCCCACCACCGGCGCCAGCTCGGGCAGGTCCACGCCGAAGCGCCGCTGCGCCTCGGTCAGTAGCTCTTCCAGCTTCTCGGCGAGCAGGGACACCTGGACCTTCTCCAGCGCGACGCTGACCAGCCGGCCGCCGCCGCGAGCCTGCAGGAAGAACGTGCGCTCCCCCGGCGGGCCGACGGTCCCGGCGACGAACCGCTCCGGCGGCTCGAAGGCGTGCACCTGGTGGGTCATACCCACGACCCTATCCGGCCCGCCATGGCATCGCGCACCCCACCGACCCGAATCGCCCCGGCGGCGGCGCGCCCGGCGTAACGGTGGCTGCACCCGGGCGTGGCGGCCCGTCCGCCGCCTGCCGGCACCCGAGACGGACGGCCTGCACCGGTTCGGTAGGTGGGCGGGAGTGTCGCTGCCAAGGTCATCGCGAAGCACCAGCCCCACCGCCGACGGCCGCGTCGGAATCACCCGCACGGGTCGCGCGCCGACGCCGCTTGCGCGGCGGCGGCACCAGCGCGGCGAGGTCGCCCCCGGTGTCGTTGAGCCGGATCAGGAACGGCCGCAGCGGCGTGAACCGGATCGCGGTCACCGACGCCGGGTCGGCCACGATCCGCTGAAAAAGATCCAGGTGTACGCCGAGAGCGTCCGCCACGATGGCCTTGATCACATCACCGTGGCTGCAGGCCAGCCAGACCGCCTCGGGCCCGTGCTCGGCGCTCACCCGGGCGTCCCATGAGCGGACCGCCGCCACCGCACGCGCCGCCATCGCGGCCATCGCCTCCCCTTCCGGAAAGACCACCGCGCTGGGGTGCTGCTGGACCACCGGCCAGAGCGGCTCCTTGGCGAGCTTCTTCAGCGGCTGTCCCTCCCAGCTGCCGTAGTCACACTCGATCAGCCCCTCCTCGACCACCGGAGCGGCCTGCGGAAGCGCCAGCTCCAGCGTCTGCCGGCAGCGGATCAGCGGACTCGTCACCACCGCCGCGAGCGGCACCCCCCGCAGCCGCTCGCCCACCGCGCTCGCCTGGGCCCGGCCCGTCTCGTCCAACTCGACGGGCTGGCGGCCAGCCAGGCCGCCGTCCGCGTTCGCGGTCGTCCGGCCGTGTCGCAGAAGCAGAAGGGTCGCCACGGGACCACCCTATGACCTGCTCCAGGCAGGTGATCGTCGCGGGCTCCCCGGTGGGACTGCCCGAATGTCGGGTTGCGTGATGAACGCTGTCCCTGCTGGCTCGCTGCGATGGTTTGGTTCGGGGATGCCGGAATCCGTCTCGGGCTTGACCGGCGGTGCTGACGATCCCCGGCGGGTTGTTCGGTCCGCCTCTGCGATGGGCGCGGCCCGGCCACCCTCACTCGTGGTCGCTGTGGTGAGCGGTATACCTGTGAGGCATAAATATGCCTCTGAGGTATACCGCTCGGGTGACCACCTCGCCGGGGACGCGCCTCGGTCACGGTGATCGACTCGATGTCGGCGATGTCGGGGTGTCCCGGCCTGCGGATGGCCCGATATCGGCGATACCGAGTCGATCTACCTCAGCCGGTCGAGCTGGCGGCGCGACGACCGGCGATCCCGCGCGTCGAATGTCCGGTATCGGGGTTTCTGGGCTGTGACCGGGCGCATCCGTGGGCCGGAATCGTGGGCCGGCGGGGGTCGTTACACACCCTGACGATCGCAGCACCACCACCGCCCCCCGGTGGTTGAGATGGTGGCCCGGCCCGGGTGGGAATGCCCCCCGGCGGCCGGTCGTTGCAGACCCCCTGAACGACCGCACCAGCACCCGCTCACCCAGGGTGCCGACGGATGGGCCACCCCCGGAATGAGCCCGGCCCGGCGGTCGTTACACAGACCCGGCGCCACGAGCCCCCGCCCGTAGGCCGCCGACCTCAAAGACTTTCCCCCCTGTAGTTGTTGAAAGCGCCCGACGAGGTGCTCGCACCCTGCGCCGTTTCCCCCGGATCGCCGCGCGGGTGTCTACCCCCGTGAAGGAGCTGACCCCTCATGAACACGATCATTCGTAAGAGCATGCTGTCCGTTGCTGGTCTCGCGTTCGCCGGTGGTGTGTTCGCCGGTCCGATCGCCGCGCACGCCGCGACCCCCGTCGTGGACGGCAAGCCCGCCGCCGTGGCGGTGGCCAAGGTGCAGGGCGCGCAGTCGCACATCGACCTGAACGACGAGCAGACCGCGAACGTCAAGGCGATCATCGCCGCGACGAAGAAGGCCGGCCTGCCCGAGCGGGCCGCGGTCATCTCGATCGCCACGAGCCTGCAGGAGTCGAAGCTGGAGAACCTGGGCCACCTCGGCGACATGAACGACCATGACTCGCTGGGCCTGTTCCAGCAGCGCCCCTCCAGTGGTTGGGGCACACCGGAGCAGATCACCAACCCCGAGTACTCGACCACCGCGTTCCTCAAGGGTCTCAAGCAGGTCGACGGGTGGCAGGACATGGCGTTGACCGACGCCGCGCAGACCGTGCAGGTCTCGGCCTACCCGGATGCCTACGCCCAGTGGGAGCAGCAGGCCGCCGACCTGGTCGCCCAGCACTGGAACAGCTGACCCACCGCACACAACGACCGCTGGCCGGCACCCCAACCGGGGTGCCGGCCAGCGGCGTATCCGCGTCGAGGACCGGCGGGGAATGACACCGGCCGGCGGCGGGTTGTGGACAGTGTCGGTGTGATCCAGTGTCCCCGGGCCTCACCTAATATTGCCGTCGCGGAACACCGTTCGGCTGGAGCCGCGACGCGCCACTCGCCGAGAGGCGACCTGCACACCGACACCCAGCGCCGCCCCCAGCCCACCAGCCGGGGGCGGCGCTGTCTGTACCCCGTCCGGAGTACAGACAGCGGGTGGGGGAACGCGGACGGCCCCCGCCCGCGCCCGGAGGGCGGTGGTGGGGGCCGTCGACGGATCGGTCGGTCAGGTGGCGGTGATCGTCCCGGTCAGCAGCAGGGCGAGTACCAGGGTGCCCAGCGCGACCCGGTACAGCACGAAGACGTACAGGGTGTGGTGGGCGACGTAGCGGAGCAGCCAGGCGATGGCCGCGTACCCGATGCCGAAGGCGATCACCGTGGCCACGATCATCTGGGCGACTGTGGGTGCGGACGTGCCCGGGGCGGACGGTTCGAAGACGTCCCCGAGGCTGAACACGCCGGACATGACCACCGCCGGGATGGCCAGCAGGAACGAGTACCGCGCCGCCGCCTCCCGGGTCAGGTTGAGCAGCAGCCCGGCGGTGAGCGTGCCCCCGGAGCGGGACACCCCCGGGATCAGCGCCATGGCCTGGGCGAAGCCCATCACCACGCCGTCCTTCATGCGGAAGTTCTCCAGGGTGCGGGTCTGCCGGCCCCAGTACTCCGCGAACGCCAGCACGAACGCGAAGACGATCAGCGTGGTCGCGACGACCCACAGGTTTCGCCCGGCGGTCTTGATCTGGTCCTTGAACACGAAACCGAACAGCCCGATGGGGATCGAGCCGACGATCACGTACCAGCCCATCCGGTAGTCGAGGCTGGAGCGCACCGAGCGGTCACGCAGCCCGACCAGCCAGGTCCGGGTGATCCGCCAGATGTCCTTGGCGAAGTAGATCAGCACGGCGGCTTCGGTGCCGAGCTGGGTGACCGCGGTGAACGACGCGCCGGCGTCGCGGTCGAAGAAGATCGCCGACGTGATCCGTAGGTGCCCCGACGAGCTGACCGGAAGGAACTCGGTCAATCCCTGGACGATGCCCAGGACGATGGCCTCGACCCAGGTCACTCGCCGACTCCCGAGAGGTCGAGCGCCTCGGCGACGGTACGGAGGGTCTGCACGCCGCTGTCCCGGTCGGCCACGAACAGGGTCACCGACAGCGTGGTGACGCCTGCGGCGGCGTACTCCCGCATCCGCTCGGCGATGCGTTCCTTCGGGCCGAGCAGTGAGGTGCGGTCGATGAACTCCATCGGCACCGCGGCGGCCGCGTCGCGCTGCCGCTTGGCCAGGTACAGGTCCTGCACCTCGCGGGCGGCGTCGCCGTAGCCCATCCGGGTGGCGAGCTGGTTGTAGAAGTTCTGCTGCCGGCTGCCCATCCCGCCGACGTAGAGCGCGGCGTACCAGCGCACCAGCTCGGCGCAGGAGGCCACGTCGTCGCCGACCACCACCGGCACCGAGGGCACCACGTCGAAGCCGGCCAGTTCCTTGCCGACCTTGGCCCGCCCGGCGCTGACCGAGGCGAGCTGCTCATCGGCGAACTCTGGGGCGTAGAAGACGGCCAGCCAACCGTCGGCGATCTCGCCGGCCAGTTCCAGGTTCTTCGGGCCGACCGCGGCCAGGTAGATCGGGATGTGCTCGCGGGGCGGGTGGAAGCCCAGTCGCAGCGCCTTGCCGGGGCCGTCCGGGAGCGGCAGTGTGTAGTGCTCACCGTCGTACGCCACCTCCTTGCGGGCGATGGCGAGCTTGACGATGTCCACGAACTCGCGGGTCCGGGCCAGGGGCTTGGCGAAGCGCACCCCGTGCCAGCCCTCGGAGACCTGCGGGCCGGAGACGCCGAGGCCGAGCCGGAACCGGCCGCCGGAGAGCGCGTCGATGGTGGCGGCGGTCATCGCGGTGGCCGCCGGCGTACGGGCCGGGATCTGCATCACCGCGGCGCCCACGTCGATCCGTTCGGTCTGGCCGGCCATCCAGGCGAGCATGCTGGGCGAGTCGGAGCCGTAGGCCTCCGCGGCCCACACCACCGAGTAGCCGAGCCGGTCCGCTTCCTGGGCCAGCGCCAGGTGGTCTGCTGGCGTGCTCCACGCCGTCTGGTATCCGAGGCTGAGCCCGAGTCGCACTGGTCCTCCCCCATCCGTGGCACAGGTCGCATCAGGTTACGCAATGCCGATTACTGCCTCGATCACCGGCTCGCCACCAATGATCCCCCGTCCGTCGGGGTACCCACGGCCGGCGGAACCGGCAGAACCGGCAGAGATGACGGGAGCGAGGATATCGGTGGCGGCGGGTTCGAAATAAGGTTCACCCATGCAACAGCGACCGCTCGGCCGAAGCGGGCTGGCGGTTTCCCGGCTCGCGCTCGGCACCATGACGTGGGGCCGGGACACCGACGCCGACGATGCGGCCGCCCAGCTGAAGAGTTACCTGGACGCGGGCGGCAACCTGATCGACACCGCCGACGTGTACGGCGACGGGGACGCCGAGTCGGTGATCGGCTCGCTGCTGGGCACCCTCGTTCCCCGTGACGATCTGCTGATCGCCACGAAGGCGGGGTTGCGCCCGGGCAGCGGCCGGCGCCGCGACGGCTCCCGTGGGCACCTGCTGCGCACCCTGGACGCCTCCCTGCGCCGGCTCGGCACCGACCACGTGGACCTGTTCCAGGTGCACGGGTACGACCCGGACACCCCGCTGGAGGAGACCCTGGCCGCGCTGGACAACGCGGTGGCCAGCGGAAAAGTGCGCTATGTCGGGGTGTCGAACTTCTCCGGCTGGCAGACCGCGCGGGCCGCCGCCTGGCAGACCGCCTGGCCGGGCCGGGCGCCGGTGGTCGCCGCTCAGGTGGAGTACTCGCTGTTGGAGCGGGGCGTGGAGCGGGAGGTGCTGCCCGCCTGCGAGGCGCTCGGCCTCGGCGTGCTGCCGTGGTCACCGCTGGGCCGGGGGGTGCTCACGGGCAAGTACCGCCATGGCCGTCCGGCGGACTCCCGGGCCGCCTCGCCGCACTTCGAGCGGTTCGTCGCCACGTACCTGGAGCCGCGGTGCTCCAGCATCGTGGAGGCGGTGGCGACCGCGGCCGGCGGGCTGGGCGTGTCGCCGCTGGAGGTGGCGCTGGCCTGGATCCGGGACCGGCCGGGGGTGACCGCGCCGATCCTCGGCGCCCGCACGGTCGGGCAGCTGCTCGGTGCGCTCCAGGTCGAACGGATCACGCTGCCCGAGGAGATCACCACTGCCCTGGACGACGTCTCCGCCGTGCCGGTGGGCTACCCCGAGCGGGACGGCTAGCGCTTCTCAGGCACGCCCTGGCGGCGGCTGAGGGTCGGCCCGCCTCAGATCGCCGGCCGCTGGCCGGGGATGTCCCGGATGGCGGCGAGGAACCGTGCCTGGTCGTCCCGGGTCGCCGGGTTGACGATCCGGATCCATGAACCGTCGTCGAACCCGATGGTGGACGGGAACTGCATCAGTCGCGCGGCGCTGTGGTCGCCGTCGACGCGGGTCACCCGGTGCCGCTCCACGCTCCACAGCACCCGGGGCTGGCGGCGATCCGGCCGACCCTCGTCCGGGCGGCGACCCATCCGCAGCAGGTGCAGGTGCGTGTCGGTCACCACCAGCGGCGTGCCGGTGTAGCGCTCCAGAAAGAGCAGCAGGCTGCCGGCGAGGCTGGCCAGCTCACCGCTGAAGACGTACCGCCGCCGGTAGGCGATCTCGGCGAGCTGGTCGGCCAGCGGACGGTACTGGCTGAGCCGGAACAACGCCCGGAAGGCCTCCTGCTCGGGTGTCAACGGCAGCGGTTGCCGGGGCTCGGCGCCCTGGCGTTGTGCGGGTGGGCCGGGCTCCGGCTCGGCGGCGTCCGCGACCCCGCCGGCCAGCGCGGCGGCCTTGCCGGGAAGCAGCAGCACACCCGCGGCGATCCGCACAGGTGTCAGCACGGCGTCCACCCAGACCACCGGATTGACGATGTTGAGCAGCCCGAACAGCGCCCGCGGTTCCAGCGACTCGGCCACGGCGTCGGTCATCGTGTCGGCGAACTGGCTGCCCACCCGGTGCGTCTCGTCCGCCCGGACCGGCGCCAGCCCGACGTAGCGGACCTCCTGGTCGGGCAGCAGCGGCGCGACCAGGGCGCGTTCCGGCTCGTCGCTGGTGCGGAACTCGTCGCGCAGCTCGCGGGCCTTGTCCCGGGCCGCCCGCGCACCGCCGAGCACCGCGTCGGTCAACCGACCGAGCCGGCCCCGCTCCCCTGACGTCACGCCTTACCTCCTCGACCGGCCTAACGGCCCGCCGGCTTCTCTGCGGGCGGCTGCCCGAAGACATTCTGGTCGATCCAGTCGGCGCCACCCTGCACCGCCTGGTCGATCTGGTCGCTGACCTGCTCGCTACCGGGCACGGAGAGGCCGGAGGCGAGCGCGACGGACCCCCAGGTGACGCCGTGCACTATCGAGTTCGGCACGTTCCACGGCAGGTTGGTGGCCCAGTCCCGGGCGATCACCCGGGCGCCGTCGGCGACGCCGTGCGCCCGCAGCGCGGCGGCCCGGTCGAGGGCGCCCATGTCGAACGGTGAACCGGACTTGCCCAGCTTGTAGGTGCCCTTCGTGGGGTCGAGGAACTTGTGGTGCCACTTGTCGGCCTTGCCGGCGGCGCGCCGCTTGTCGGCGTACTTCTGGCCGGTGCGCAGCTTCTTCTGCATGTCGACGAGCTTGTCGAGGTGGTTGCGCAGCTTGCGCAGGTACAGCATGACCCGCTGGAGCAGCCGGATGACCTTCTGCAGGTGCGCCGCCAGCGGCCTGATGATCTTCAGCATGCGGGTGAGCACGATCAGGCCCCTGGTCACGGCGACCCCCATGCCTGCCACCCAGGACGCCCCGGCGGTGAACGGCGCCATCAGCAACGCCGTCACCAGCGTCACCAGCAGGAAGTTCACGAACTCGACGCAGAGGTCGACGAGCACGTCGTGCACGGTCTGCAGACCGTCGGCGACGCTGCGCAGATACTCCGCGGTCGCGGCGAACTGCTCGGCGACGTCGAGCAGTTGCTGTTCCACCTCGGCCAGCCGCTGGCCGTACGCCTCGCCGGCGGGCGACCGCCACCCGGGCTGCGCGGCCTCGCGGGCCCCGCGGTGCCCCTGCGCCAGCTCGCGCACCTGCCCGGCCAGCGCGTCCCACTCGGCGGCCTTCGCGCGCAGCACGGCGGGCTCGCCGTCGACCATGTCGACGATCTGGATGAGTGGCCAGGCGAGCGTCCGGCAGACGCTGTCGACCGCGTCCTCCACTCCGGACAGTGCGTTGTCGAGGCCGTTCCACAGCTGGACGGCGCTGCCTGCCGGCCCGCTCATCCGGGCAGCCCCGCCTGGATGGCCTTGAACCCGCCGTCGAGGTCCTGCTCGTTGCGTTCGTACGTGTCGACCGTGTCGGCCAGCGCGCTGGCGACCCGGCCGAACGCGGCGTTGGCGGCGCCGAACAGCTCCACGCCACCGGCGACCTGCTCGGCGTACTTGCCGCGGAGCATGTCGCTGGCGAACGGCAGATGGCCGAAGGCGTCCGACGGCACGTCACCGGCCGAGACGATCTGACTCTCCAGCGCCGCCAGCGAGCTGGCAACCTGCTTGGCGGCTGTTTCCAGTCGACGGATCGCGTGCACGTCGACATCGATGTCCGGCGCCATGCCGTTCCTCCCCCGTGTGTTCAGCGCACCGACGATACGATTCCCCGACCGCCGGGCACCACCCCGGTGCGCGGTCCACGGGGGAGGAATCTCATGACAGACCCGATGTCCGCGTTCGACGCGCTCGCCGGACGGATCGCCGACATCGAACGCCGGTTCACGGGCCTACAGGACGACCTGGCCGAGCTGTCCGGCACCGCGAGCGACGAGAGCGGCCTGGTCTCCGCGACCGTCGACGCCACCGGCGTGCTCACCGGCCTCAACTTCGCGCCCGCCGCGCTGCGCGCCGGCACCGAGGGGTTGGCGGAGCTGGTGCTCGACGCGTACCGGCGGGCCCGCACGGCAGCCACCGAGCGGGTCGAGGAGCGCACCGAGGGGTTGGGCGTCGAGCTCGGCGCGGGCCTGACCGACCTGTTCGGCAGGCCCGGTGACTTCTCGGCGCTGGGTCGCCTGGAGGAGACCATCGGCCGGCTCGGGCGGCTGGACGACCGCCTCCCGGGTTCGCCGGCATGACCTCGCCGAGCTGGCCGGAGATCGTCGCGCGGCTGCGGGACGCGATCGCCCGTTGCGACCGCGACACGGACCTGGAGCTCTCCGCCGGTTCGCGGGGGATCCGGCTGTTGGTGCGCCGCGAGGTGGTTCGGGTGCTCTGCCCGGGCTACGACGAGGCACGCCTGACCGCGCTCGGCTGGCGCCGGCCGACCGGCGACACCAACTGGTGGTACGAGTTGCCGCGTGTTCCGCAGCAGGTGGAGCGGCTGAGCACGTTGGTGGCCCGTACCGCCGCCGAGGTCCTGACCGACCAGCCGGGCGCGCTCTCCTGCCGGGCCGTGGCACCGGCCACCCGTCCCACCCCGGCGGCGCGGCCGGCCGGGCCGGTCGTCCGGGCGGCACCCGGCCAGACGGCGGAGCCGGCGGTGGTGGCGCTGCTCGCCGCGGCCGCCGAGCGGCACGACCTGCCCGGATACCTCGGCGTGCTGGCCGGCGCCATGGTGTGCGTTCCGCTGACCGGGGAGCCGGCGGCGGACGGCGACTTCCCGTGGGCGGTGGTCGGCGATGCGACGGGCGCGCCGCTGCTGCCGGTCTTCACCTCCCCACAGGCCCTTGCCGCGTTCGCCGGGGCCGGCGTGCCGTTCGTCGCGCTGCCCTGCGCCGAGCTGCTGGAGGACTGGCCGGACGAGTCGTGGGGGCTGGCGGTGGACGCGGGCAGCGACCGGGCGGTCAGCCTGGCCCCACCGGCGCTGGCGGCCCTGCTCACGGCGAACGTCCCGGCCGGGTAGCGCCGGGCGCGTGGCATTGATCACGCGCCGGCGCCCAGGGCGGCACGAACCACGCGCGGCAGCGGCGCCGGTCACCCCGCAGGGGTGGCGAACGGCCGCTGGGCTGGGCAGCATGGATGGCATGGACTACGAATACGCGCCGCTACGGTTGCCGCCGAACGTCGACCGGTTGACCGCCGCGGCGCAGCTGGCGATCCAGGCGGAGTTCTCCGGATGGGAGTTGGCCCGGGTGCGGCTGTTCCGGGACGGCACCCGGCAGGTGGTGCTACGTCGGCGACGGGCCAACCAGCCGCAGCCGGGCCTGTCGTACTGACGCCCGGTCGGGCCGGGGGCCACGAGGCCCGGGGTCCGGCCGTGATCGGTCGGGCCCCGGGCGTGTCACGGCCTAGTGCTGGTGCCCGGCGTGGTCGTGGTCGTCGTCGAGCTCCAGGAACGGGTGCTCGTCGAGCCGACCGACCAACCGGTCGTCGACCGCCGGCTGGAACGGGCCGACCGCGTCGTCGTCGTCGAACGACTCCAGGTCGACCGGGGTGCCCACCTCGCTGACCATGACCACCCCGTCGAGCGGCTCCAGTTCGGGGACGTCCAGCGCGCCGAGCGAGCCGTCGCCGCTCTGCAGCAGCTCCAGCACCGCCTCACCGACACCCTCCACCGGCGCCGGCTCGTCGTCCTCCGGGGTGCCCTCGCGGCGGGCCACCTCGGCCACCCGCAGCAGCGCGGAGATGCTCGGCACCCGGTAGTCGCGGCGCTGGCGTACCGAGATCACCCTGGGGTGCGGGTCGCTGGCCTCGCCTCCCTCGGCGCCGCCGAAGCGCTCGTCGGCCTCGTCCGGGTCGATCGAGTCGACGTCCCACGGCGTCACCTCGCCGAAGGCGTCGAGCAGCCGCTCGTCGTAGGCGTAGGACGCGTTGTTCAACGCCACGTACGCCTGCCAGACGTCGTCGTCGTCGACGCGGCCCTGCGCGGCACGTACGGCGGCCAGGTGGTGGCGGGCCGCTTCGATCACCCGCTCGAGAGCGGCGTCCAGCTCACCGTGCTGGTCGGTCATGTGGGGCAGTCCCTTCACGATGGGGAGGGTCCGAGCCGGGTGCGGCTACCGGACACGGCTAGCAGGTGCGGAGGAACCGGTCGAGTACCCGCACGCCGAACTGTAGTCCGTCGACCGGAACCCGCTCGTCGATGCCGTGGAACAACGCGGAGAAGTTCAGGTCGGCGGGCAGCCGCAGCGGCGCGAACCCGAAGCAACGGATGCCGAGCTGCGAGAACGCCTTGGCGTCGGTGCCGCCGGAGAGCATGTACGGCACTGGCCGCGCGCCCGGGTCCTCGGCGCGCAGCGCCGCCGACATGGCCTCGACCAGGTCACCGTCGAAGGTGGTCTCCAACGCCGGCTGGCGCTGGACGTACTCGATCGCGATGTCCGGGCCGACCAGCTCGCGCAACTGCCGCTCCAACAGCTCCGACTGACCGGGCAGGCTGCGACAGTCGATGGTGGCGGTGGCCCGGCCGGGGATGACGTTGTCCTTGTAACCGGCGGCCAGCCGGGTCGGGTTCGCCGTGTTGCGGATGGTCGCGCCGATGATGTTGGCGATCGGGCCGAGCTTCGCGATCGCCGTCTCCGGATCCTCCGGGTCCAACTCGACGCCGAGCAGGTCGGAGACCTCCTCCAGGAACGCCCGTACGGTGTCGGTGACCACCACCGGGAAACGGTGCCGGCCGATGCGGGCCACCGCCTCGGCCAGCGCGGTGACCGCGTTGTCGTCGTGCACCATCGAGCCGTGCCCGGGGCGGCCCTTGGCGTGCAGCCGCAGCCAGTCGATGCCCTTCTCGGCGGTCTCGATCAGGTAGAGCCGCTGACTGTCGTTCACCGAGTACGAGAAACCACCGACCTCACCGATCGCCTCGGTGCAGCCGTCGAAGAGCTCACGGTGGTTGTCCACCAGGAAACGCGCGCCGTAGTCGCTGCCCGCCTCCTCGTCGGCGGTGTACGCCAGCACGATGTCGCGCGGGGGGCGTACGCCGGTGCGCTGCCAGTGCCGCACCACCGCGAGCACCATGGCGTCGAAGTCCTTCATGTCGATCGCGCCCCGACCCCACAGGTAGCCGTCGCGCTGCTCACCGGAGAACGGGTGCACGGACCACTCGTCGGCGTCGGCGGGCACCACGTCCAGGTGGCCGTGCACCAGCAGAGCGCCGCGGCTCGGGTCGGTGCCGGGGATCCGGGCCACCACGTTCGCCCGACCGGGCGCGGACTCGTGCAGGACCGATTCCAGGCCCACCTCGGCGAGCTTCTCCGCCACGTACTCGGCCGCACGGCGCTCACCGACGCTGGTGTCGTTGTCCCCCGTGTTGGTGGTGTCGATACGCAGCAGGTCGCGGCAGAGGTCCACGACCTCCGCGGTGGGTTCCGGTCCGGCGGGGGCGGCATTGCTCGTCATCGCCTCTTCATACCAGCCCGAGCCGGCCGGCGGGCCGGCGCACCGGCCGAGGTGGGCCGGACATTCAGGGCGGCGGATGAGGGAGACGGTTTCGCCGGGTCCGCCTTCGGGTACCGCCGCCCACGACCGCATGTCCCCTGCCGGAGCTTCCGCCCGCCAGTCGAGGAGGGCACCATGTCCGCCGTTTCCCTGCCACCGCTGCCGCCCACCCCCGAGGAGGGCTACCGGCCCGGCGGACGCAGCATCGCCGACATCGTGGACCGGGAGCACAGGCAACTGCTGGCGCTGCTGGACCAGTTGACCGGCGCGGACGTCGCGCCGCAGGACGGCCTCACGGTGCTCACCGCCGCGTTGTCGCGGCACCTCTCCGCTGAGGAGCAGTACCTGCTGCCGGCGGTGCGCGCCGCGCTACCGGACACGGTCGAGCGGGTGGACGCCGAGATCAACGCCGACGCCGCGCTGCTGGGCATCCTCACGGCGCTGAGCGACGAGACGCTGATTGAGGTCGCCGACCGGGTTCGCCGACACGTGGACGGGGTCGGCGCTCTCGTCGCGGAGCTGCGCGCGGTGGCCACCGAGGAGGAGCTGATCCGGCTGGGCAACCGGCTGGAGATCGCCGAGGAGGCGGCGCCGACCCGGCCGCACCCGGGCACCCCGGCCACGCCGCCGTGGAACCGGATCGTCGAGCCGGTGGTGGGGGTGGTGGACAAGGTCCGCGACGCGGTGACCGGCCGGTCGACGTACCTGGCGGACCTGCCGGAGCCACCTCGCGGCTGAGGAGCGCCGACACCCACCGATGCATTCAATCTCACCGATCCGTCCGGGCCCTTCCGCCGACTGCGGCGTGGTCCTACCGTCACCGTATGAACCTGGAGCTGCGACACCTGCGGGTGGTCTGCGCGATCGCGGAGACGGGGAGTGTGACCAAGGCGGCGTCGGCGCTCGGCCTGGCCCAGCCGGCGCTCACCGCCCAGCTCCAGCGGATCGAGCGGACACTGGGCGGGCCGCTGTTCGACCGGGATCGCCGCGGCGCGCGGCCCACCGCGCTCGGTGAGCTGGTGCTGGCCCGGGCCCGGGTGCTGCTGCCGGCGATGAAGGGCCTGCAGGACGAGGCGGCCCGGCTGGCCGGCGCCGGTGAGACGCCGCGCTGGTACCGGTTCGGCGGGGTGAACAGCCCGATCCTGGGGCGGTTGGTGCACCGGCTGGCCGCCGAGCAGCCGCCCGCGCAGATCACCACGTACGCGTCCTGGTCGGTGGACGAGTTGGCGCAGTTGGTGGCCGGCGGCCGGTTGGATTTCGCGCTCACCGGCGTGTGCGGTGACGCCGTCCCCTCGGCCGAGTTCGGGTTGAGCTGGCGGGAGGTCTCGGTCGACCCGGTGCTGGTGCTGCTGCCGGAGACCCATCCCCTCGCGCCACGCGACGAGGTGCGGTTGGTCGACCTGCGTCACGAGCAGTGGGTGGCCGCGCCCGGCGACGGCTGCTTCGGCGACTGCTTCGCCGCCGCCTGCGCCCGCGCCGGCTTCACCCCCCGCAAGGTGTACGAGACCGACGTGCGGGGCTGCGTCGACCTGGTGGACGCCGGCGAGGCGGTGGCCCTGTGCCAGGCGACGTTCCGCCCGGTGGCCGGCCTGGTCACCCGACGGCTGGCCGGGATACCGCTGCGCTGGCGGCTGCTGCTGGGCTGGCACCCGGACTCCCCCGCCGCCCAGGGGGCGGAGCTGGTGCTGGAGACGGCCAAGGCCGCGTACACCGACTCCCTTGCCCCCCATCCCAGCTACCTGGCCTGGCTGCTGCGCAATCCCGGGTTCGGCGTCCGCCAGCCGAGCGGGGTCTGATCCACCGTCGGCGGGGTATCTGGCGGACATGACCGACCTCTACCCGCCCACCGGCGACCGGGAACTGCTCCACCAGGCGGCCGCCGCGCACACCGCCGCCATTCGCGAGACGGAGGCGTTCCTGCGCCGGCTGTCGAACGTGCCCGACCCGGCCGACGTCGCCGAGTACGCCAACCTGCTCAGCCGCGAGGAACGGACCCGCGGCGAGCGGGACGCCGCCGCCGACGCGGTCGGGCTGACCATCGGCAGCCTGGAGCCCGATCAGGCCTGACCCCGCTCGACGCGACGGTGCCGTCCCTGCCCGGGACGGCACCGTCGAGGGTGCACGTCTCAGCGTTCGACCAGGGGGTCGTGGCCCAGGTCGAGCAGTGAGTGCCGCCACTCGTCGTCGGCGTTGCCGCGCGGTGGCTTGGCGTCCATCAGCTCGCGGATCCGGTCGACGGCCTCCCGCATCACCTCGATGTCCTCCGGGGTGAGGTCGACCTTGCGCTTGTTCAGCACCTTGAGGATCTCCCGGCCCGGCTGGGGCAGGTCGAGGGTCGGGTTGGACCCGAACGACTCCTCCCCGGAGCCCCGGGTCAGCAGCCAGGTGCGCAGCTGCTCCGACGGGACGTTGACCTCCGCGTGGAAGTCCTCCCAGAGCACCTCCACCTCGGGATCGATCCGAGTCTCGCGTACCATCAGGTCTCCTCTCCGGGCGGCGACCCGGACGTCTCCGGGTCGTCCTCGTCGGTCTTCGGATGCAGGCCCTCCGGCGGCACCCGGGTCCTCCTGGGGTTCGCGGTGGGCGCCGCCAGGATCGGGTCGGGATGGTGGTCCTCGTCCCGGGATTCCGCGGACTCTCGCGGTTCCTCGGGTTCCGGTCGTCGCGTGGCCCCGCTCATCGCGGGTGCGTGGTCGTGGCAGCGGTGTACCCCCGCTCGCCCGCGGTCACGTCGAAGGTGAGTGAACCCTCGCGGGCGTCCACTGTGACCTTCTGCCCGGGCGAGATCGCCGACTCCAGCAGCATCCGGGACAGGTGGTTGTCGACCTCCCGCTGGATCACCCGGCGCAGCGGGCGGGCGCCGAATTCCGGCTGGTAGCCGTGCTCGGCGAGCCAGTCGACGCCGGCGGCGGTGAAGTCCACCTGGATGTCCTGGGCGTGCATCCGGCGGCGGGTCTCCTCCAGCAGCAGCCCGGTGATCTGACGCAGCTGCTCGGCCTCCAGCCTACGGAAGATGATCACTTCATCGATCCGGTTGAGGAACTCCGGGCGGAAGTTCTCCTGCAGGCGGCGCATCAGCCGCTCGCGCAGCTCGTCGTTCTCCTGCTCGCTGCCCGGCGCGCCGGTGCCGAACCCGACGCTGCGCTGGGTGCCGGTGATCAGCTCGGAGCCGAGGTTGCTCGTCATGATCAGTACGGTGTTCTTGAAGTTCACCGTGCGGCCCTGGCTGTCGGTCAGCCGCCCGTCGTCGAGCACCTGGAGCAGGATGTTGAACACGTCCGGGTGCGCCTTCTCGATCTCGTCGAGCAGCACCACGGCGTACGGGCGGCGACGCACCGCCTCGGTGAGCTGGCCGGCCTCCTCGTAGCCGACGTACCCGGGCGGGGCGCCGACCAGCCGGCTGACCGTGTGCCGTTCCTGGAACTCGCTCATGTCCACCCGGACCATCCGGTCCGCCTCGCCGAACAACGCCTCGGCCAGGGCGCGGGCCAGCTCGGTCTTGCCGACGCCGGTCGGGCCGAGGAACAGGAAGCTGCCCATCGGCCGCTCCGGGTCGGCCAGCCCGGCCCGGGAGCGGCGGACCGCCTCGGCGACGGCGGTGACCGCGTCGTCCTGGCCGACCACCTTCTGGTGCAGGTGACCCTCCAGGCGCAGCAGCCGGTCCCGTTCCTCCTCGGTGAGCTGGCTGACCGGGATGCCGGTGGCTCGGGAGACCACCTCGGCGATCTCCTGCGGGCCCACCTCCGGCACCTGCGAGGAGGAGCCCTCGTCGCCGCTGGCGCGGCGCACCTGCTCCTCCAGCTCGGAGATCCGGTCGCGCAACGTGGAGGCCCGCTCGTACTGCTCGTCGGCGACGGCCTGTTCCTTGTCCCGGCGTACGTCGTCGAGCTGCTGCTCCAGCTCCCGCACGTCGGAGGCGGGCGTGCGGGTGCGCAGCCGGACCCGGGCGCCGGCCTGGTCGATCAGGTCGATGGCCTTGTCCGGCAGGAACCGGTCGGTGACGTACCGGTCGGACAGCTCGGCGGCGGCGACCAGCGCCTCGTCGGTGAACCGCACCTGGTGGTGCGCCTCGTACCGGTCGCGGAGCCCGCGCAGGATGGCGATTGTGTCGTCGACGCTCGGCTCGGGCACCAGCACCGGCTGGAAGCGCCGGGCCAGCGCCGCGTCCTTCTCGATGCTCTTGCGGTATTCGTCAAGCGTCGTGGCGCCGATCACCCGCAGCTCACCGCGGGCGAGCGCCGGCTTGAGCATGTTGGACGCGTCCATGCCACCCTCGCTCCCGGCGCCACCGGCCCCCACCAGGGTGTGGATCTCGTCCATGAAGATGATCAACTCGTCGCGGTGCGCCCGGATCTCGTCGATGACCTTCTTCAGCCGCTCCTCGAAGTCGCCCCGGTAGCGGGTGCCGGCGACCAGGCCGGCCAGGTCGAGTTGGACCACCCGCTTGCCGAGCAGGGTCTGCGGTACGTCCCCGTCGCAGATCCGCTCGGCCAGACCCTCGACGATGGCGGTCTTGCCGACGCCGGCCTCACCGATCAGGACCGGGTTGTTCTTGGTACGCCGGGACAGGATCTCCACGGCCTGCTCGATCTCGTCGGCGCGTCCGATCACCGGGTCGATCTGGTCGGCGCGGGCCAGGTCGGTGAGGTCCTGCCCGTACTGGTCCAGGGTGGGGGTGCCACGGTCCGGTTTCGGCCCCGTCATCGGCCCACGCTCGGCGTTGGCGGCCTGCAACGACTCCGGCTGGATCCGGCCGGCGGCCAGCATCCGCCCGGCCGGCGACTCCGGGTTGAGCGGCAGCGCCATCAGGATGTGTTCCGGGCCGATGTAGTTGGCGCCCATCGCCCGGGACAACTGGTGGGCGTCGAGCAGCGCCCGCTTGGCCGCCGGCGTCAACGACAGGTTGGGTGGCACCTCGCCGCGTGGCGCGCCGTCGCCCCGCCCGCCGAGCGCGTTGAGCAGGGTGTCCGGGTCGGCGCCGGCGCGGCGTACCAGGTCACGCAGGGGTTCGCGTTGCAGCGCCGCCCAGAGCAGGTGGTCGGTGTCCAGGTCGCTGCTCTGCCGTTGCGCGGCCCGCCGGGCCGCGTCGGCCAGCATCTCCCGCGCGTCGGCCGTCATCAGGCGGGTGATGTCGACCCGGTGCGCGGGTCGGCGGCCTCCCTCACCCCGGCCGAAGTACCGGGCCAGGAATTCGTCCCACGGGTCGGAGCCGAGGTCGCCGGGTCCCATCATGTCTCTCCTCCGCAGTTCGGTGCGGCACGGTCGCCAGGGGCTACCCGACGCGCGTGCCGACAAACGCCGCAGTTGGCGGCGCACCGCCGTGGTGGGAGTGGCGCCGGGCGGGCGAGCGCCGGTGGTGGCAGGCTGACGGAATGGATGAGACCCCGCTGCTGATCGTGGACGGCGCCAACGTGGTGGGCTCCCGCCCGAACGGGTGGTGGCGGGACCGGGCCGCGGCTGCCGCCCTGCTGCGTGACTCGCTGGCGCCGGTGGCGTCCTCCGGCCTGCCGGCGCGGCTGGCCGCCCCGGTGGAGGTGGTGCTGGTGGTCGAGGGGGCCGCGCGGGACGTGCCCGGCATCGACGCCGTGCGGGTGGTCTCGGCCGCCGGCTCGGGTGACGACACCGTGGTCGACCTGGTCGAGGCCGCCCCGCTGCGTCGCCGGCTGGTCATCACCGCCGACCGGGAGCTACGCGACCGGGTCGCCGCCCTGGGCGCCGAGGTGTACGGGCCACGCTGGCTACGCGACACGCCCGCGGACACCTGAGAGGCGCTCGCACTGGGACTCCCACAGAACGGACTCCCGGCACTTCCGGTCAACAACGGGACGGCCGGGCAGGAACACCGACAGGGCGGATGTTCTCCCGCGGACGCCGATAGGCTCTAATGGAACTCTCCCCGCCCCCAGGAGGTTCCGCCGTGGCGAGCGTCGCCGAGCTGAAGGCTGCCATCGATGTCGCCCTCCAACAGATCGGGGACGGGCAGACAGCCGTGCAGTCGGCCGGCGAGAAGCTGGCCGAGGCACAGCAGACCCTGGCCGGCGCGCTGGAGGGCAGCGGGCACGAGACGGTGGAGGCGGCTCAGGCGTCGCTGACACAGGCCAGCCAGGAGCTGGAGGAGTGTCTCGCCGCGACACTGGTCGCGGTGGAGCAGGCGCAGCTCTACGTCGCCACGCTGTAGGCCACCATGTCCATCATCGAGGACGTCGGTGGGCAGGTCCGTGCCGCCAGCGAGGAGTTCCCGGTGGCCCTGCTCGGGCAGGCGCTGGAGAAGTTCGGCCTGGCCGCGGAGCGGCTGCGCTGGGTACGGCAGGAGTCGGCCAACCCGATGGGCGTGCCCGAGCTGTCCGCCGCCACCGAGCATGCCGAGACCGCCGGTTACGCGCTGCGGGTGGCGCAGGAGCAGCTGTCGGCGTACCTGGCCGCGATCGGGCTGGCCGCGGACGGCGCACCGCCGCCCCGCCCGCAGCAACACGAACCCCGGCACGACGCGCCGCCGGCGGACGGGCCCGCCACCGTGGCGCCGGAGCAGGCCGAGCAGGTCCGGCTGCGCCGCTGGTGGTCGGTGCGGGTGGCGGAGCTGACCGGCGGACGCGAGGGCGCCGCCGACGAGCCCGACGAACGGCTGGACGACTCCCAGGAGCTGCTGCGCCGGGTGGTACGCGGGGTGCGCGCCGGCGACCGGGACCGGTTGGGCACCGAGCTGCGCCGCGCCCCGGCCGACGTCGGCCTGGGGATGGCGGCGCTGGCGCCGCCGCTGCTGCGCGAGCTGGCCGGCGAGCTGCTGGGCCATCCTCCCCGCGCCGCCGACCTCGGACGGCTGCGCGGGGAGCTGGACGGCCGCGTCCGCGACCTGCTGCCCGGGCTGCCGCCGCCGGTGCTGGAGACGCTGCTGACCCGGATCTGCCGGATGCCGCCGCCGCGCGGTTCCGGCGAGCCGCCGCACGCCGCCGACTCCGCGGTGACGGCCGGCGTGGCGACCGGGCTGCTGCTCGCCCGGCTTGGCCGGGACCTGGCCACCTCCGCCGGCCCGCAGCCCGCGACCGCCGGGCAGCCGGTCGGCGCGGGACAACGCCCCGGTGGTGCGGGCCCACAGCTGCGCGATGCCGGCCGGCGGCACGCCACGGTGCCGCCGCGCGCCGCCGGCCCGTGGCGGGACGCACCGGCGCCGCAGCGACGCCGGAGCTCCGATGGCTGACCGGCGTGGCCAACTGGCCGCCCGGGTCCGGGACACCCTCGCCGAGGCGCTGGGCGCCACCCGTACCCGGCTGTCCGCGGCACAGGCCGAGCTGACCGCCGCGCGCGACCGGCTGACCCGGGTGCGCCGGGCGGCCGCCGCCGTACCGGATCGGGTGGGCGGCCAGCGGGACCGCCGGCTGGCCGAGATCGACGCCCGGCACGCCGCCCGGATCGCCGAGCTGGCCCGCCACGCCGCCGACGCCGCCCGCCGGGAGGCGCCCGGCTGCGCCGGCGCCGACTGGCCGGAATGGACGGCCACGCCCTCCCGCCGGGCCGAGCCGCCCGGCGCGCTGCGTGTCGGCACGGTCCGGATCGACGACGTCGACCCGGTGCCCGCGCTGGTGCCGCTCCTCGACGCGGGGCACGTGCACCTCTCCGGGGACGACCGCGCCGGCTGCGACGCCGTGGTGGCCGCACTGCTGCTGCGGGCCGTCGGCCGCGCCGACCCGGGCGCGGTACGGCTGATCGGGTACGACCCGGAGCACCTCGGCGGCGGCCTGGCCGGGTTCGCCCCGCTGGGCACGGCGGGCCTGCTCACCTTCGTCGGCCCCGGCGGGCTGGGCCCCCTCCTGGACGACCTCGTCGAGCAGATCCGCCGGATCAACGAGACCGTGCTGGCCGGCGAGTACGGCTCGCTGCGGGAGCTGGCCGCGGCGACCGGCCGCCGCCCCGAACCGTGGCGGGTGGCGGTGCTGCTCGGCGGCGACGAGCTGAACCGGCACGAGCGCGGGCAGCTCGACCGGGTGGTACGGGCCGGCACGGCGTGCGGGGTGCACCTGGTGGTCCGTGGCGTGCCGCTGCCGGAGGACCTGACGGTGACCCGGGTGGTCGCCGAGGCGTCCGGCGCCCGGATCGGCGGTCCGTCCGGCCTGCCGGTACGGCTGGACCCGCCCCCACCGGCGGCGCTGGTCACCGAGACCTGCCGGGACGCCGCCGCCCGGGTGAACGCCGGCCCACCGCCGGCCCCGTTCGCCGACCTGCTGCCTCCGCCGGAGCTGATGTGGCGGGAGGACTCCGCCGCCGGGCTGACCGCCCCGATCGGCGAGGGCCCGCACGGCCGGCCGGTGCGTTTGACGCTGGGCGACTATCCGCCGCACGCGCTGATCGGCGGGCCGTCCGGCACCGGCAAGACGAACCTGATCTTCGCCTGGATCGGCGCGTTGGCGGCCCGCTACTCCCCCGCCGAGCTGGAGTTCTACCTGCTGGACTTCAAGGAGGGGGTGTCCTTCGCACGGTTCGCGAAGGGCCGGCGCGACCCGAGCTGGCTGCCGCACATGCGGTTGGTCGGGATCAACGTGAACACCGACCGGGAGTTCGGGCTGGCGCTGCTGCGGTTCCTCACCGAGGAGCTGCGCCGCCGGGCCGACGCGGCCAAGAAGCACGAGGTGACCAAGCTGGCCGAGCTGCGCGCGGTCGACCCGACGGGGCACTGGCCGCGGATCGTCGCGGTGGTCGACGAGTTCCAGATGCTGCTGGCCGGCCGGGACGTGGTCGCCCGGGAGGCGGCGGACCTGCTGGAGGACCTGGCCCGGCGGGGCCGGTCGCAGGGCATCCACCTGGTGCTCGCCTCGCAGGACGTGCGCGGCATCGAGGCGTTGTGGGGTCGCCCGGCGCTGGTCGCCCAGTTCGCCCTGCGCATCGCGCTGCCCAAGGCGTTGCGGATCCTGGCCGAACGCAACGACGCGGCGCAGTCGCTGCCCCGCTGGCACGCGGTGGTCAACGCAGAGTCGGGCATGGTGGAGGGCAACGAGATCGCCCGGATCCCGGCGGCCAGCGACTGGGAGACGTGGAGCGGGCTGCAGAACCGGTTGTGGCGGATGCGCCCGCCGGACGCGGCGCCGGCCCGGCTCTTCGACGGCGACGCCATCCCCCGGCTGGCGGACGCCCCGGATTTCCGGGCGCTCGCCGCTCCCGTGGACGCGACCGCGCCGCGCAGCCCGGTGGCCCTGCTCGGCGAGATCATCGACGTGCAGGCCCGCTCGGCGGCGCTGCGGCTGCCGCGAGCCCCGGGGCGCAATCTCGCGGTGCTGGGCACCCGGGTGGACGAGGCGTGTGCGGTGCTGGACGCGGCGGCCCGGTCGCTGGCCCGCCAGCACCCGCCCGGCACGGCCCGCTTCTCCATCGCGTGCCTGGACCCCGACGCCGACCCGATGGCCCGCGCGCTCTACGACGACCTGGCCGACGACGCCGCCTGGTACGACGAGGAGACCGTCGGTGAGCTGATGGCCGAGACCGCCGACGGGCTGGCCGGCCCCGGCAGCCCGCACTACCTGCTGCTGTTCGCGGTGGACGCGGCGGCCGGGGCGCTGGCCGCGCGGGCGGGCAGCCGGACCGGCCTGGAGCAGCTGCGCCGGGTCCTGCACGACGGGCCGGAACGGCGGACCCACGTGCTGGCCTGGTGGCGGGGGGTGGCCCGGATGCGCGCCGACCTGGGCGGGCCGGCCGCCCGCACCGACCAGATCGGCGCCTGGGTGGCGCTGGACGCCCACGGCGGCGAGCTGGGGGCCTCGCTCTATCCGGGCACCGGCGGCCCGGACTGGTATCCCCGCCCCTGGCGGGGACTCTTCTTCGACCGGGCGGTGCACCGCACCGGACAGGTGATCATCCCCTATGGACCGTCACGATGAACCAACCGGTGGCCAGTGAGGCGTACGCGGCGCAGCTCCGGCGGCTGGCCGACCTGACCGCTCGGGTGCGCGAACAGCGCGCCGAGGCGCACACCTGGTACGACCGGCAGTGCGCGGCGGCCGACCGGGCAGTCGCCGACGCCACCGAGCAGGTACGGCGCGCCGAGGAGGAGCTGGTCGCGGCGCGCGAGGAGCAGGAGCGGGTGGACGCCGAGGTGGCGCACCTGTGGCAACAGCTGCGGGAGCGGCTCGGCGCCGGCCGTCTCGGTGGCCCGCCCGCCCCGGCCAACGGTGGTGCGACCGACCCGGTGCTGCTGCTCAGCCGGGCCCGGAACCTGCTGGAGCGGGCCGGGCAGCCGGGTGAGCTGCCCGGCTCGGTCAACCCGCTGCTGGCGCTCTGCGGGGTGGCCGGCACGGTGGTGGCGTACGCGCTGGGCGCCGGCGCGCGTGCGCTCGGCGTCGGGTACGGCGGCGACCTCGCGGTGGGGATGCCGGTGCTGGCGCTGGTGGTGACCCTGCTGGGGCCGCTGGTCGGCCTGGTGCCGGCGCGGGTGCTGGCGGACCGCCGGCACGCGGTGCTCGGGCCCCGGCCGATCACCGTGGTCCTCGGCGTCGGCCTGCTCACCACCGCGCTGCTGCTGGTGCTCGGCCCCTGACCCCATCGGGCCGACCCCCGACGTGTTGCGCTCAGGCCGGGATCAGGACGGCCTCGCGGAGCAGCCGGCGGGCCAGGGTGACCCGGTCGGCGTCGTCGGGCAGCCCGGGCAGGTCGCCCACCCGGGTGACCGCGCCGCTGAGCAGGGCGCGGACGGCCGGCTCGCAGTCGGCGGGCAGGGTGATGGTGCGGTCGAACAGCCGCAGCGCCACCGCGTCAGTCCCGTGCGGCGCGAGCTGCCAGCGCAGGCCCGGGCGCAGGGTGAGCAGGGAGTCGGCGTCCAACGCGGCAAGCGCGCCGGCCTGGGCGAGCGGCCGGATCGGCGCCGGGCGGGCAGCCGGCCAGGCCCGCTGCCGCAGCCGCGCCGCGACGGCGCCCGGCTCGACGCGCAGCAGCCAGTCCCGCAGCGCCTCCACCGTCTCGGTCAGCTCCGGCTCGATGGCGTCCGGGTCGGCGACCTCGGTGCCGAACGGCAGGCTCGCCCGCAGCCGCTGGTCCTCGGCGGCGAGGGCGAGCAGCTCCTCGACCAGGGCGTAACGGGTCAGCGCGCGGATGCCCACGGTCAGGTGCAGCGAGCTGGCCTCCTGCGCCTGCGCGCTGTGCAGCCAGCCGCGCGGCAGGTAGAGCGCGTCGCCGGGGGCGAGTACCACGTCCAGCGCGGCGGGGCCCTGCGCGGTGGCGCCGACCTCGTCGGCGCGGCCGCCCCAGGGCTGCTTCTCCAGCGGGTCGGGCAGCACCGGCGGGTGGATCCGCCAGTGCTTGCGACCGTCGACCTGGAGCACGAACACGTCGTGGGTGTCGTAGTGGGTGGCGAAGCCCTGACTGCCGGCGGGCGTGAGGTACGCGTTGATCTGCAGTGGTTGGCTCAGCGCGATGCCCAGGTCGCGGGCGAAGTCGATCAGCGGCGGCCAGATCCGGTGCAGACCCTGCAGCACCAGGGTGGCGCCGGCGGCGTACTGCTCCAGGACCCGCTCGTCGAGCACCTGGTCGCCGATCTCCGCGCCGGCGCCGCCGCCGCCGGTCCAGCGCGCCGCCGGAACGAGCTGCCCGTCCCTGGCGACACGCAGGAACGGGGTACGCAGACCGCGCCGGCTGAGCAGCTCGTCGGCGTCGGCGGGGCTGAAGAGGTCGGTGAAGCCGGCCGGGTCGGGCAGCTCGGCGGCGCGGGACAGCAGCGGTGTGTGACCCCAGTGCGCGGCGGCGAACTTGGCCGGTTCGACCGAGACGCAGCGGGCCAGCGCGGCGGCGGCGTGCACGGACGGAACCGCCGGGCGACCGTGGCCGCCCGGCGGGTCGAGATGCGTCATGACGGTGCCGTCACCGCGCGCTGCCGTCGGCGCCACCGTCCTGCTGACCGGGGGTCGCACCGCCGTCGGCCGGACCCTCCGCGCCACCATCCGCGCCACCGTCCTGCTGACCGGGGGTCGCACCGCCGTCGGCGGGACCCTCCGCGCCACCATCGGCGCCACCGTCCTGGCGACCCGGAGTGGCACCGCCGTCGGCCGGACCCTCCGCGCCACCATCCGCGCCACCGTCCTGGCGACCCGGGGTCGCACCGCCGTCGGCCGGGCCCTCCAGGCC
This sequence comes from Micromonospora coriariae, assembly GCF_900091455.1. Taxonomy (NCBI): domain Bacteria; kingdom Bacillati; phylum Actinomycetota; class Actinomycetes; order Micromonosporales; family Micromonosporaceae; genus Micromonospora; species Micromonospora coriariae. Next base: position 6,368,221 of record NZ_LT607412.1, read on the forward strand.
GCCGCCGCCAGTGGTCTGCATGTCGTCATCGTTGAGTGCCATCGGTACTCCCTCGGGTGTGCCGCCCCGCCGTACGCCGGGGTTCGTCGTGCTGCGGGTGGTACCCCACGCGCGATCTTCTCTAACCCACACCGTAGACGCCGAACCGGGGCGACACGGGCTGTTCACCGGGGGGCGCGGGTCGGTGCCAGGATGGAGGGGTGATCCTGGTGGGCACGTCCGGCTGGCAGTACCGGGACTGGCGCGGCGGCTTCTATCCGGAGCGGCTGCCGCAGCGGCTCTGGTTGGAGCACTTCGCGGCCGGGTTCGCGACGGTCGAGGTCAACAACGCCTTCTACCGGCTGCCCGAGCGGGACACCTTCGCCGCCTGGCGGGCCCGCACCCCGACGGACTTCTGCGTGGCGGTGAAGATGAGCCGCTATCTGACCCACATCAAGCGACTGCGTGACCCGGCCGAGCCGGTGGCCCGGTTCCTCGGGCGGGCGACCGCGCTCGGTGACCGGCTCGGCCCGGTGCTGCTGCAACTGCCACCGAACCTGCCGGCGAACGTCGAGGCGCTCGACGCGACGCTGCGGCTGTTTCCGGCCGACGTGCGGGTGGCGGTGGAACCGAGGCACCCGTCCTGGTGGACCGACGCCACCCGCGGGGTGCTGGAACGCCGGCGGGCGGCGCTGGTCTGGGCGGACCGGCTGGGTCGCCCGGTCGCGCCGCGCTGGCGCACCACCGACTTCGGCTACCTGCGGTTGCACGAGGGGCGGGCCCGGCCCTGGCCCCGGTACGGTCGCACCGCGCTCGCCTCCTGGGTGCGCCGGCTGGCCGACGCCTTCGGCGCGGATGAGCCGGCGTACGTCTACTTCAACAACGACCCGGGCGGCGCCGCCATCGTGGACGCCGTCGCCTTCGCCGCGCTGGCCCGGCGGGCCGGTCACCCGGTGTCCCGGGTGCCGCCCGCACCGCCCCGGGACGCGGTGGCCGCCACCGACGGCTGAACCCGCCCGACGACGGTCGGGCGGGCTCACAGCGTCAGGGCAGCATCCGCGCCAGGTCCTTGGGCATGGTGTCCTTGACGTCCTGCCACTCACCCTGGGTGACGTGTCGGCGCAGGGTGTCGAGCACCACCTGCGTCACCCGCTCCGGGCCGCCCTCCACGTCGTACGGGAATCCCTGGCGCACCTCGTAGAGAAAGTCGTCCCGGTTGAGCTTGATCGGGACGTCCGAGGGGTTCCAGCCGTCGAAGTAGATCCCCCGGACCAGGATCGGCAGCTGCTGGGCGAACTCCACGCTCTCGTTCACGGGCAGCCGGTCCCGCAGCAGGTGCAGCACCGTGCGCAACGCCGCGTACGACTGGTTGCGTCGGTCCTTCGGCCAGCCGTAGGCGCTCTCGATGTCCTTGAGGATGAGGTTCGTCTTGTCCAGCGAGGACTCGAATGCCGAAATCATCGTGTCAGCCATCGGTCGACCCCCGTTCCGCGTTGTCCCACCGTTGGTAGTCGTTGCGCCGCGGTGGCCCCGCCGGGCCGCGTCGGGCCCGTATCGGGCTGCCCTGCGGCGCGCGCCGGGCGTTGTCGGCCGTACCGACCACGTGCAGGACGGCACCGCGCCGTCTATCCGCCACCAGTCGAACCGTCATCCCCGTCACCTCCGTGTCGTGTCCGGCGGCGGCCGCCATCACGACCGCACGCACCTGCCAGCCTGCCCGCCCGGTGGGTGACCCGGCCCCACCCCGAACGGGTGAGCCGACGGCGCAGATCAGTCTGCGCCGAGCAGCCCGGCGAGGGTCTTCGCGTTCGTCTGCGCGTAGTCGCGGTAGCAGTTGTTCATGAGCACGTGTGTCTGCCCGGCCTCGTCGGCCAGCTCGCGCAGCTTCGGCGCCCAGTCGGCCAGCTCCCGCTTGGAGTAGTGGTAGCCGAACTTCTCGTGGATGTCCTTGCTGGTCCACTTGTCGCTGTGGCCGTGAAAGCGCACCACGGCGAGGTCCGCGGTCGCGGCCAGCACCGGCGGCACCGACGACCGATGGCCCTGCGGCATGTCCACGCAGACGTACGGCAGCCGGTGCTCCCGCAGGAAGGCGAGCGTCTCGTCGGCGTTGGCGCCGTCGAACCAGGAGGCGTGGCGGAACTCGTAGGCCGGCCGCAGCGGCGCGCAGCGCTTCGCCACCTCCAGCAGGTACTGCTTGTTGTCCCGCTTGATGGTGAACCAGGGCGGGAACTGGAACAGCAGCGCTCCCAACCTGCCGGCCTCGACAAGCGGGTCCAACGCGGACAGGAAACGCGACCACACCTCCTCGTACGCCTGCGCGGGCAGGTCGTCGGGGTAGATGTTCTTCTTGTCGGTCTCCGGGCGCAGGTCCTTGTAGAGCGCGCTGACCCGGGTGGGATGACCGGTCAGCAGGCTGAACGCCTTGATGTTGAATGTGAAGCCGGCCGGGGTGCGTTCGGCCCAGAGCCGCGCGGTCGCCTCGGCGGGCGGCGAGTAGTAGGTGGCGTCCACCTCGACCAGCGGAAACTGCCGGGCGTAGTACGCCAGCCGCTTCTCCGGCGTGTCCGCGGTCTGCGGATACCAGCCCGAGTCCAGCAGCGTGCGGTCGGTCCAGGACGCGGTCCCCACGAGGATGTCACCCATGTGAGGAGTCCATCGTGTCGTGGACCGACCGGCAACCGCTGGCGTCGCTCAGGCCGCCCGCCGCTCGCGGGTCTGCTTGCAGGCCACGCAGGTGGTGGCGGACGGGAAGATCTCCAGCCGCTCCACGGGGATCGCCGCCGAGCAGCCTTCACACCAGCCGTAGGTGCCCTCCGCGAGCCGCGCGAGGGCGTGCTCGTACTGGGCGCGGCGGTCGAGGATGGTGCGCAACAGGGACTGCGCGGTGTCGCGCTCGGCCGTCTTGGTGCCGCTGTCGGCCTGGTCGTCACCTGCGGTGTCACCGACCTCCACCAGCCGCAGCACCTGGCTCTGCAGCACGGCCTGCTCGTACTCCGCGGACAGCTCGTCGTAGCGCGCCTGGAGGGAGAGCCGGATCTCATCGATCTCCGCCTGGGAACGGCCCGTACCGACCGTGTCGTGGACGAGCATCGCTGCCTGCCTTTCCTGGGCCTGGTCAAGGTGAACCGGGAAACCGGCGGCACCCGGCCCCGGTCACGGTCGCATCTGGTGCGCGGGCGGTCACCCGCGCTCTGTGAGCCGGGCGAGTACCCGCCCGGGCAGTCGAGCAAACCGGCGAATTCTCCGCGGTTGTCAGGCGCCGGGATCCACGAGCGCCGGGCGGCGGGGGTCGTCGGCCCGCACCACCACGTCGGCGAAGCTGGCCGGGACGACCTCGTCGGCGTACCGGTCGAAGGCCGGCAGGGTCCAGTCCTGGGCCGGTTCGGTACGCCGGCGCAGCGCCGCGGCGGACAGCTCCAGGTGGACGGTGATGTCGAAGGGCAGGCCGCCGCCGAGCAGCAGCGCGCCACTGACCAGGACCACACCGCCGGGAGGCAGGTCGACGTAGCGGGCGCGGCTGGCCCGGTCGGCGACGGCGTCCCAGAGCGAGGGGAGCAGCCGCCCGGTGCCGCCGGGGCCGGCCGGGTCGAGCACCTCCCGGCGCAATCCGGCCTCGTCCACCCAGCCCTCGTAGTAGGCGTCCGGGTTGGTTCGGCCGAGCTCGAAGCGCAGTGACGCGGGGCGGAGGAAGTCGGTGGCGCGTACGTGCAGCACCGGGCGGCCCCGGGCGCGCAACGGTTCGACCAGCGCGGCGGCCAGCTCGTCCGGGCCGGCGGCGGGGGCGCCGTCCACCGCCACGCGCAGGCGCGCGGGCCCGGCGGCGGCGGTCGCGGCGTGGGTCGCGGCGTCGGCCAGCCGGCCGGTCAGCTCGGTGACGAGCAGGTCGGGCGAGATGGGGCGGATGCGCACCGGACCATCCTGCCCCGGGTCGGGCGGGATGGTGGCGCCGGTCAGCCGGTGCGGTCGATGGTGACCCGGGCGTCGTCGGCCAGCCGGTAGCCCACGCCGTAGACGGTGGTGACCAGCGGGACGTCGACGCCGACCTTGCCGCGCAGCCGACGCACGTGCACGTCGACGGTGCGCACGCCGGCGTGCTCGTAGCCCCAGACGGCGTTGAGCAGTTGCAGTCGGGTGAAGACGCGGCGGGGATGCGCGACCAGGTGCAGCAGCAGGTCGAACTCCAGCCGGGTCAGCGGCAGCGGCTCGTCGTCGCGCAGCACCGACCGGGACGAGGCGAGGATGTGCAGGGCGGGGATTGTCGGGCTCAGTGGTCGGGCCGGCGACCGGTTGGCCGGCACCGGGTCGGCGCGGCGTTCGACCGGGACGGAGCTGGTGATCACGGCCTCGCCGCGTTCCAGCATTTCGCGGGCCGCCTCAAGCAGCCGCCGTGCGGGCGGTGTCAGCGACTCCTCGCAGGCCAGCGGGATGGACAGCGTCACGGTGAGCACGGGCGCGGCGGTGTTCGCGGGGCGGCGTTGGCCGCCCGGCGGTCGACCGGGCACCGCGGGTTGGGACGTATGCCATCCGGCGCGCGACGAGGCGGGGCTGACCGACATGGTCCTCCTTGGGCTGGTCCGGGTATCTCCCCACGGCCCGGGACGCCGCTTCATCGATGCTTCCCGGCGCCCGGGCGAGGGTCAAGAGGCGGCTGCGTTGCATGAATGTGACAATTGACGAACACATAGGAGCCGTGTGCTCGCTCTGCGTACGAGGCCAGATGATTAGAGCAGAGCCGCCCGGATGACCCGATACGGGGGTCCCCGCCCGGTTCACCGCCGCCCGTGGATTTGAAAGTCGAGGGATGTTCAGCGGTTGGGGTCCACGGTGATCCGCGCCTCGTCGGCCAGCCGGTAGCCCACTCCGTAGACGGTGGTGACGGACATGGTGCCTCCTGAGATGGCGTGCGGCCGCCACGCCCGGTGCGGCGTGGCGGTCAGCGGCGCGCCCGGAACGCCCCGGCCGAGCCGCCGTGGTCGTGCAGGTCGGTGCCCTGCCCGGGCAGCCAGCTCAACGCCCACACCTCGTGCTCGGCGTCGGCGGCCAGCCGGGGGTACCAGCGCTCGTCGGGGTCGAAACGCAGCGCCACCGGCCAGTCGGACGGGTCGGCCCAGCGGGCTGCGCGGGCGAGCAGGTCGGGCTCCGGGCGGTGGTGGGTCATGACGGTCCTCGCGGGTCGTTCGGCGGGTGCCCCGTACTCTAGCCGGCGAACCCTATAGGTTTAGTAGGTAATTCCATCTGTCGGGACGCCGGCACGAGCGCGGCCGACTCAGCGCAGGACCGGTGGGTCCACCCGGTAGCCGGGCAGCGACGGCCACCGCACGGTCAGCACCACCGAGGCGTACTCGGCGTACCAGGAGTGGTCCACCCCACGGGCCCACACGACGTAGTCCCCCGGCGCGGCCAACCGCACCGTCCGATCCGGAAGCTCGACCCGGAACCGTCCCTCGATCAGCACGAGCAGCGTCGTCCGCCGTTCCCCGGTCGCCCACCGCGACCGGGCCTCCCCGGGCGGGTGCACGCCCCACTTCACCTCGACGTCGGTGCTGTGCCGGATCTCCCCCGGCGGCGCGAAGTGCCCGAGCAGCCACCCCGCGTTGCCGGCGCCGTCGACACCGGCGTTGCCCACGTACACCGTCTCACCCATCGGACCCTCCCCCAACGCGCCGGCCGAGCAACCTATCAGGGCCCACGCCCTATCCTGGACCGGTGACCGAGGACCTCGACGCCGAGACGCTGGCGTTCGCGCACCGGATGTTCGACCTGGCCCGTGCAGGCTCCACCGAGGAGCTGGCCGCGCAGGTCGACGCCGGCCTGCCGGTGAACCTGACCAACGACAAGGGCGACACGTTGCTGATCCTGGCCGCGTACCACGCGCACCCGGAGACGGTCGCGGCCCTGCTGACCCGCGGCGCGGACCACTCCAGGATCAACGACCGGGGCCAGACGGCGCTGGCCGCCGCGGTCTTTCGTAGCAGCGCCGATGCGGTCCGCGCGCTGCTCGCCGCCGGCGCCGACCCCGGGCACGGCAACCCGTCCGCGGCGGAGACCGCGCAGTTCTTCGACCTGCCGGAGATGACGGAGCTGCTGCGGGCTGGCTGACACCGGCCCCGCCGGCCCGGTATACAGGGTCGGTGGAAGATCCCCTGCCGGAGCAGATGCGCGCCGCCGGCAGCGCGCTGCTGGCCGCGCTCGACCCGACGGCCCGCGACCGCGCCGTGCATCCGTTCGATGACGAGACGGCCCGACGCTGGCTGGAGTACCGGCCCCGGCCCCGCCCGGGTGCCTGCCTCGCGGAGCTGGACATCGTCGGGCGCAAGGCCGCGCACCGGTTGCTGGCCACCGCGCTGAGCCCCTCGGCGTACGCGCAGGCCATGGCGATCGTCGCGCTGGAGGAGGTGCTGGACCGGGCCGAGGGCTGGCAGCGGGGGCGGCACAGCGGCGACTACTGGATCGCGGTGTTCGGCGATCCGGTGCGCGACGACCGCTGGGCGTGGCGGCTGGAGGGGCACCACCTGTCGGTGAACATGACCGTGGTGGACGACCAGGTCTCCCCCGCCCCGATCTTCTTCGGCGCCAACCCGGCGGCGGTCCGGTACGCCGGCCGACCGGTCTCGCGGCCGCTCGGCCCCGAGGAGGACCTGGCCCGCGCGCTGCTCGACGCGCTCGGCCCGGCCGAGCGGGACGCCGCGATCATCGCCGACGAGGCCCCGGCGGACATCATCAGCGCCACCCGCGGGCGGGTCGACGGCCGGTTGGAGCCGCTCGGCGTGCCGGCGAGCCGACTGGGGCCCACCGGCCGGGCGTTGCTCGACCAGGTGGTCGCGCTGTACCTGGACCGGCTGTCACCGGAGCTGGCGATCCGGGAGGCACGCCGGCTCGACGGCGGCCAGCTGCACTTCGCCTGGGCCGGCCCGACCCGCCCCGGGCAGCGGCACTACTACCGGGTGCAGGGCGACGACCTGCTGATCGAGTACGACAACACCACCGACGACGGCAACCACGCGCACACCGTGCTCCGCCGCCCGGCGAGCGACTTCGGCGCCGACGTCCTGGCCGCCCACCACCAGACCGATCCCCACTGACCGACTCCGACCGGCTCCGACCCGGCTCTGAACGGCTCCGACCGGCTTTGACCGGTGATCGGTCAGGCGTGGATGGCCTCGATGAGGAAGCGCTGGGCGTGGGCCACGAACGGTCCTTCGGTGGTGATGCGGCCGTGCAGCGCCCGCAGCTGCGGGCGGTAGCGGTCCACAGTGAAGTCGGGCACCGTCCAGATGACCTTGCGCAGGAACCAGACCACCGCGCCGACGTCGTGGAAGACCGCCCGCAGCGTGACCCGGCGCAGGTCGACGACGGTCAGGCCGGCGGCCCGGGCGGCGCCCACCGCCTGCTCGGGGTGCCGCTGGGTCGCCGGCGGCAGCGGGCCCAGCATCGCCTCGCTCACCTCCCGCATGGTGCCCGGCCCGATCTGCTGGGACAGGAACGTGCCGCCGGGGCGCAGCACCCGGGCCGTCTCGGCCCAGTCGGTGTTGACCGGGTGCCGGCTGACCACCAGGTCGAAGGAGGCGTCGCGGAACGGCAGCGGCGCGCCCGGGGTCACCGCCACCACCGTCGCGCCGACCCGGCGCAGGGTACGCCGGGCGACCTCGACGTTGGGCGGCCAGCCCTCGGTGGCCGTCAGCAGCCGTGGTGGCCGGGGGACCTCGGCGAGCACCTCGCCACCGCCGGTGTCCACGTCCAGCGCCGCGTCGGCGTGCGCCATCCGGTCGGCGACCAACCGGGCGTACCCCCAGGGTGGGCGTTCCTCGGTGGCCCGACCGGCGAGCCAGTCGAAGCCCCAGCCGTCGACCGGCGCGGCGGCCGCCTCCGCGATCAGGTCCTCCACGTCGCGCTCAGTTTCCACGCCGGCCAGCCTCGCCGGCCGCCCCCGCCGCTGGCAACGCATTTGCCGCCGCACCCCTCGCCGCCCGGTCTCCCGGCCGGCCCCGTGCCGCGTGGGCCGCGCGAGGCCGACCGTCCGTTGGGCGGTGATCCACTCCGTATCGGCGGCATGGGGGCGTCCCTCGGCCGGGACACCGCGACATCGCCGACACCGAGTCGATCAACCCGACGGGTCGGTCGCGTCAGGGGCGCGGGCGGGCGACCTCGACGGTGGAGCCGGCCACGCCGCCGAGCGCGTCGAACGTGCCCGCCTCGGTGCGGCGGCGACCGTCGAACTGGCGCATCAGCCGAGCGCCCAGGCGCACGCCGACCCCACCGACGGCCAGCGCGACCAGCTCGGTGAACAGGATCGCGGCGGAGGCGCCACGCTGCGGGGAGTGCGCCCGGATCAGGCAGGTGAGCAGGAACATGCCCGCCATCGCCGCGTTCACCAGGTTGAAGGCGACGGCCGTGCGGCGGGTGCGGTCACCCGGTACGTCCCACAGGTCGACCATGCCGGCAATCGCTGTCATCGCGGCGGCGAACAGGGCGGCGACGCCGGTCCAGTAGCCGACCTCGCCCAGGAACGCCGGCCCACCGATGACGTCTGTGAGATCGAAGACGGTGGCGCTGACGAAGAGCCCGAGCGGGAACGTCACCAACATCGGTTGGATGGGGTGCCCCTGCACCCGTAGCCGGCTCTGCATCGGTCCTCCCCCGGGTCGGCGCAGCTCACCAGTAGCAGAGTGCTACCCGAGCCGTACAACGGCGAAACAACGCCGTCGGACTCGCCACCGACCGGGAGAACGGGCACCCGCGGGGGCCGGGTCAGGTGTCGCGTTGCCGGGAGACCGTCCGGACCAGCCGCTCAGCCACCTCACGCAGCGGGATGGCCAACGAGGACGCGGCGGTACGCAGGACCTCCAGCGCCTCGGCCGGCGGGCACCCGCGCTGCGTCATGATCACGCCGACGGCCTGGCCCACCACCCCCTCGTGCAGCAGCGCGGCGTCCCGCTCACCGGCGAGCGCGAGCTGGCGGCCCCGGTCCCGGACGGCGGCCAGCAGCAGGCCGGCGTGCTCGGCGAGCAGCATCGCGGTCAACTGGTGCTGCGGGGTGAGAAGGTTCGGCGCGGCGGCGTACAGGTTGATCGCCCCGATCACCTGGTCGTCGATGTCGACCGGCGCGGAGATCACGCCGCGGACCCCGAGGTCGCGGGCGCGCGCCGTCCAGGCCGGCCACCGTGGCTCCCCGGCCAGGTCGACGGCGAGGATCATCTCCCGGCGCCGGATCGCGCTCATCGCCGGTGAGTCGGGCCCGTGCCGCAGGTCGTCCAGGCCGGCGAGCCGCTCGTCGGAGGCGGCCACCCCGGCGGGCTCGCCCGCGCGCAGGGCGGTGAACCCGCACCAGCGCACGCCGGCGACCGCGTCCCGGGTGACCCGGACCAGCGCCAGCAGCCCCTCATCGAAATCGGTCAGGTTGATCAGGCCGGCAGTCAGCTCGCGCAGCAGCGCGGCGGTCTCCAGCACACCGAGGCTCTGCAGCACCGGTTCCCGCGTATCCAGGTTCACCGGTCCGCAGCCTCCATACGCCTCCGCGCACACCCAGCGGGCATCGTCACCTGTGTCATCGTCTGCTCTCTCCCGACTGGACCGACCAGCCCTACTACCCTCGCAGACTCGGGTCGAAACGGCGTAAATCGGGGTCCCTGTCGCGCGTTCGCGCGACAGGGATCCCGAAAACCGCTGAGCCGGCGCGGGTCAGCGCGGAGCGCCGCTGAGCCGCCGCCCGATCGCCGCGATCAGCCGATCGAGCTCGGAGCCGAACGGGTTGTCGTGCACCAGGTACGTCCAGGTGGCGGTCGGCCGGACCAGGGTGCCGTCGTCCGGGTCCCAGTCCTCGTCAAATTCGGTCTCGGCGAACGTGGCGAGGGTGCGGGCCTCGATCTCCGGGACGAGGTTGTTGAACGCCGGCACCGCGGCCCGGTGGAACTCGTCCAGCGGGTCGAGCCGGCCCAGCGCGCGCAGATGCACGCCCTCACGGACCTCGGACAGCTCGGCCAGGTGCTCGGCCCAGAGCCGGTCCAGGTGATACAGCGCGATCGACCGGGCCGCCCTGGCGAGCAGGTCCTCGTCCATCTCGCCGGCCTTCTCGGGCATCTTGTCCAGCAGCATCAGCGCGGCCACGTCGCTGGTCAGCAGCCGCTCCCGGCGCAGGGCGAGGGCCTTGCGCTGCTGCTCGATCACCACGCTGTAGCGCCACGTGTTGCGGTGGATCTCGTGGTTGACGCCCTCGGCGACCCGCTGGGCGTGCTCCACCGCGTAGTCCACCTGGTCGTCGGTGACCAGGCCGTCCGCGTTCATCCGCGGCGACGCCGGAATAGCGTCGGCGGCGTGCCGGGTGACCAGGTCGTCCTCCAGGCTGACGAAGAAGACCGAGCCGCCCGGGTCGCCCTGCCGGCCGGCCCGGCCGCGCAGTTGGTCGTCCACCCGGCGGCTGTCGTGCCGGCCGCTGCCGATCACGTAGAGACCGCCCAGCTCGGCCACCCGCTCCTGGTCGGCCTGGTCGCTGCCGCCGAGCCGGATGTCCACGCCCCGGCCGGCCATCTGGGTGGAGACCGTCACCGCGCCGTACGCGCCGGCCTCGGCGATGATCGCCGCTTCCTCGTCGTCGTTCTTGGCGTTCAGCACCACGCAGGGCACCCCGGCCGCGTTCAGCCCGGCGGCCAGCCCCTCGGACTCCTTGACGTCCAGCGTGCCGACCAGCACCGGCCGCCCCGCCTCGTGGCAGCGGCGGATCTCGTCGATCAGCGCCTCGTCCTTCTCCGCCCGGGTGGCGTAGATCCGGTCCGGCTCGTCCTCGCGCACGCACGGGGTGTTCGGCGGGATCACCGCCACCTCGAGGCCGAAGAACTCCCGCAGCTGGTCGCCGACCAGCACCGCGGTGGCGGTCATCCCGCAGACCTTCGGGTAGAGCGCGATGTACGCCTGCATCGCGATGGTGCCCAGCACCTCGCCCTCGGCGGTGGCGTCCAGGCCTTCCTTGGCCTCGACCGCCGCCTGGAGCCCGTCCGGCCAGCGGCGGCGCTGGGCCACCCGGCCGCGCATCTCGTCGATCAGCTCGACCGAGCCGTCCCGGACGATGTAGTCCACGTCGCGGTGCAGCAGGGCGTGCGCGTGCAGCGCCACGTTGACCGCGGAGAGCTGCGCGACGTGCTCCTCGTCGTACAGGTCGATGCCGAGCTTGGCCTCGACGGCGGCCAGGCCGGCGGCGGTGAACGCCACGCTGCGCCCGTCCTCGGGGATCGTGTAGTGCTTGCCGCTGCGCAGCCCGCGCACCAGCGCGGCGGCGGCGTGCACCGGGTCCTGCTCGCCCGGCACCGAGCCGGCGAGGACCATCGGCACACGGGCCTCGTCGATCATGATCGAGTCGGCCTCGTCCACGATCGCGGTGGCCAGCGGCGGCTGCACCCGGTCGGCCACGTCGGTGACCAGTTGGTCGCGCAGATAGTCGAAGCCCGCCTCGCTGACCGAGACGTAGGTGACGTCGCAGCCGTACGCGTCGCGCCGCTCCTGGGGGGTGGAGGCCTCGTTGACCCAGCCGACGGTCAGGCCGAGCAGGGTGTAGACCGGCTCCATCCACAGGGCGTCGCGGCGGGCCAGGTAGTCGTTGACGGTGAGCACGTGCACCGGCCCGTTTCCGAGCCGGACGTGCCCGTACGCGGCGATCGTGGCGGTCAGGGTCTTGCCCTCACCGGTGGCCATCTCGGCGACCTTGCCGGACAGCAGCGACATCGCGCCGAGCAGCTGCACGTCGTACGGCCGCTGGTCGAGGCCGCGGCGGGCGGCCTCCCGGCCGACCGCGCAGATCTCCTCGTAGTCGGTCGCCGCGCCGGCGGCCTCGGTCAACTCGGCGTCGTCCAGCGCGGCGAGGTCATCCTCACGCGCCTCGATCGCCGGCAGCAGCTTCTCCAGCGGAGCAAGATCCACCGTCGAGCCCGGGCGCTGGAGGAACCGGCGGAACTTGCTCTTGAACCGTTGCGACACACCCATGAGCGGCAACGGTACGCGATTCGCGCCGGCTTTTGCCGCCCGGCCGCCCGGCCACCGGGCGGCATGTCGGAGCCGACGCCGCCGGGTCAGCCGACCAGCAGCTGATGGGTGGCCAGCTCCCGGTAGAGCGGGTCGGTGGCGGTCAGCTCGGCGTGGGTGCCCACGGCCACGACGCGACCGCCGTCGAGGACGACGATCTGGTCGGCGTCGACCACGGTGGCGAGCCGGTGCGCCACGATCAACAGTGTCCGGCGGACGGCCACCGCGTCGATGGCGCGGCGCAGCGCGACCTCGTTGCGCGCGTCGAGGTTGCTGGTCGGCTCGTCGAGCAGCAGCACCGGCGGGCCGGCCAGCAGCGCCCGGGCGATGGCCAGCCGCTGCCGTTCACCCCCGGAGAGCAGGACGCCACCCTCCCCCACCTGAACCTCGAGGCCCAGCGGGGACCGGTGCGCCAGATGAGCGAGGTTGACCTTGTCGAGGACCTCGTGCAGTCGGTCGTCGGTGGCGTCCGGGGTGGTGATCAGCAGATTCTCCCGCAGCGTTCCCGCCAGCACCGGGGCCTCCTGCTCGACGTAGCCGAGTTGGGCCCGCAGCACGTCGCGGGGCAGCTCCCGTACGTCCGTGCCGTCCAGCCGGACCGCACCGGAGCTCACCTCGTAGAAGCGCTCGACCAGGGCCAGCAGGGTCGACTTGCCGGCGCCGGACGGACCCACCAGGGCGGTGCGGGTGCCGGCCGGCACCGCGAAGCTCACCTCGTGCAGCACCGCTTCGCCGCCCGGGTAGCCGAAGCCCACCCGATCGAACTCGATCATCGGGGCGGGGCGGCGCGGGGTCGTCGTCACGCCGGTTTCCACCGGCCGGTCCGCCCCGCCCTCCGCCGGCACCGTCAGGATCTCCTCGATCCGCTGCAACGCGCCAAGGCCGGTCTGCAACTGGGTGTACGCGCGCAACACCTGGGCCAGCGGCAGGGCCAGGAAGAACAGGTACATGACGAAGGCGACCAGGTCGCCGACGGTGATCGCGCCGGCGGCCACCCGGGCCCCGCCGATGCCGAGCACCAGCAGGAAGGCGCCCTGCACGGTGACCGAGCCGATCGGACCGACCACCGCCTGCACCCGGGCCACCCGCAACCCCGCCTCGTACGCCGCCCGGGCACTGCCGGTGACGATCTCCGCCTCCCGGGCCTCGGCCCGGCTGGCCCGGATGGTCCGGGCCGCCGAGATGGCCCGCTCCACCGCCGACGTCATCTCGCCGATCCGTTCCTGGGCGGCACGGGCCAGCGCCCGGACCCGCCGGGCGAAGGTGGCCGCGAAGCCCAGCCCCAGCCCCACACCGAGCAGGGTGACGCCGAACAGCAGCGGGTCGAGCAGCACCATCGCCGTGCCCGCGCCGACCACCATGACCGCCCCGGTGACCGTCTCGAACAAGCCGGAGGTGACCACCGCGCGCAGCAGGGTGGTGTCCGAACCCACCCGGGAGAGCAGGTCGCCGGTGCGCCGGCGGTCGTACTCGGCGATCGGCAGCCGCAGCAGGTGCCCGGCCAGCCGCCGCCGGGTGCCCAGCACCAGCCCCTCGGCGGTGCGCTGCAGCAGGTAGTCACGCAGCCCGCCGATCGCCGCGCCGAGCACCACCAGCACCACCAGCACCGCCACCAGCTCGGTCACCGCGCCGCCGGCGCCCACCCGGTCGAGCACCGACCGGGTGAGCAGCGGCTGGGCGAGCGAAGCCGCCGCGCCGGCCAGCGACAGGGCGCCCACCACGGCGAGCGTGCCGCGGTGCGCACGCAGGTACGGCAGCAGCGCGGCCAGACCGACGGGCCGGGCGTCAGGGGTGCTCATGGCGGGAACGGTAGCCCGCCCGATCACCCGGAGAGCCCGCTCCGACGCCGGATCAGCCGGTCAGCACCACCTGAAGCTCGTGGCGGCGGCGCTCGGCCAGGTCGGTGAGCAGGGCGGGCGCCTCGTCGAACGGCACCACCGCCGAGATCAGGTGCTTGCGGATCACATCCCCGTACGTCCGGAGCAGGTCGATGGTCTCGGCGGAGAGCCGCTCCCGGTCCCAGGTGGGCGCGAGCCCGCGCGGCACCCGACCGATCTGCGCGCAGCGCAGTGACAGCCCGTTGTGGTGGAACTCCTCGCCGAACCGGACCGCGTCCGCGCCGCCCTGGTAGAAGGCGAGGTCGATCACGGTGCCCTGTGGCCGCAGCAGCCGCAGCGCGAGCTGCAACGCCCACGCCTGCCCCCGGCACTGGAACACCACGTCGGCGCCGCGGTCGCCGGCGGTGTGCGCCCAGCGGGTCTTGAGCACCACCGCCGGGTCGTCCGAGCCCGGGTCGAGGGTTTCCAGGCCGAGCGCCTCGGCGATGTGCCGGCGCTGCGGGGTGGGGTCGAGCACCACCACCGAGGCGGCGCCGTGTCGCCGGGCGAACAGCGCGGTCAGCAGCGCCACCACCCCGGCGCCGACCACCGCGACGCGCCGGCCGCGTACCCCGTCGCCCAGCGAGCGGACGCCCGCGCCGTGCAGGTCGGCGGCGGCGTGCAGCAGACCGTTGGCGCAGATCGGGCCCATGTGCGCGACGTAGACGCCGAGCACCGGATCCAGGTCGTCGGGGAGCGGCACGAACCGCTCGGCGACCGGGTCGGCCAGCCAGCCGGTGCGGTGCCCGTAGGTCATCGCACCCACCGCGCCCACCGCGACCGCCGGGGTGGCGCTCTCCACCACCCGGCCGACCTGCATGTAGCCCAGCCGGGTCACCGGGTACGGGGTGCTCGCGCCGCCCGGTTGGAACAGCCCGAGGTCGGCGTTCCAGGTGACGTGCAGGTACGGGTTGGTGCCCTTGACGTAGCTCAGTTCGGTGCCGGCGGAGACGCCGCTGAACAGCGTCTCGACCCGGAAGGTGCCGGGGCGCGGCGGGGCGGGGTCCTGCTCGACCAGCTCCACCCGGCCGGGGGCGGAGACCACCACGACCCGGTCACGCATCGACTGTCACTCCGGTGGCGAGCACCGCCGGCCCGGCGGGTGTGGTGAGCCGCACGGTCTCGCCGGTGCGGGCCGAGTCGGCCACCGCCAGGGCCAGCCGCTGGGTGCCCAGCGCTTCGGCGTACGGGACGCGCACGTCGTCGCCGATGCCGCGCACCGCGTCGATGAAGGCGCGGTCGACCGCCACCCGGGCGGCCTCCGGGTCGGCCGGCAGGTGTCGCTCACCGTCGGTGTCGCGGATCAGCAGGCCGTCCTCGGTGATCGACAGGACCAGCCCGTCGGCGAGGATCTCCAGCCCGGCGCGGTGCTTCCAGCCCAGCACGCAGGCCGCGCTGAGCGTGCCGACCGCGCCGCCGGCGAAGCGCAGCGCGGCGGTGGTGACCGAGTCGATGTCGGCGCCGTCCACCGGCGGCGGCGTGCCGTTGCCGTACGCGGTGACCTCGGTGACCTCCCCGACCAGCGCGCGGATCAGGTCCAGCACGTGCGCGGCCTGCTCGACGACCGGCCCGCCGGAGGCGTCCCGCCGCGACCACCAGGCCACCGGCGGCACCTTGTCCAGCCAGGAGCCGCTGACCATCCGTACCGGACGGTCGGCGAGCAGCTCGCGGGCCTGGTCGAGCACGCTCAGGTAGCGCCAGTGGTGTCCGACGGCGGTACGCAGCCCACGCCGGGCGATCAGGCCGGCGATCCGCTCGGCGGTGACCAGGTCGACCGCGACGGGCTTCTCCACGAACATCGGCACACCGGCGTCGATCACCGCCTCCTCGGCCGGGCCGTGCGCGAACGGTGGCACGCAGACGTACACTGCGTCCGGACCGGCGGCCAGCAGCTCGGCGACGTCCGCGCAGGCCCGTCCGCCGTGCTGCGCGACCAGCGCCGACGCCGCCTGCGGGGCCACGTCGGTCACGCCGATCAGTTCGACGTCATCGAACCCGGCGAGCACGCGGGCGTGCCGCTGTGCCACTCCGCCGGCGCCCACCAGACCCACCCGGCATCCACGCATTCGACAAGCCCCTTCGAGAAGGTTTCATCTCTCCGATGGGAGCAGTCCCCCGGGGTGAGCGCAATCAAACGTTCATCCCCCGGGAACGCGGCCAGGTCACCCTGTGATCAAGCTGTTTGCTGGAGGCGGTTAGCGCATGGTGGGGAATGGGAACAACCAATCTCGGTTTTCCGCCCACGATTTCGGAGGGGTGCCCGTGCGGGATACGACATCGAGCGTGTCACCGGTGGTGGAGGCGTGGGCCACGTACCGGACGACATCGGCGGCGGCTTGGCCGGCACGCCGGCTGCTGCGTGCCAAGGGGGGCAGCCGGGTCAGCGTCGTGCTGCCGGCGCACAACGAGGAGGCCACGGTCGGCGCGATCGTGGCGACCATCCGGGAGCACCTGATGGATCGGGTCGCCCTGGTCGACGAGCTGATCGTGGTGGACTCACGATCGACCGACCGCACCGCGCAGGTGGCCCGGGCCGCCGGGGCGGAGGTGGTCAGCCAGGACGAGATGACCCGGGGGCTGCCTCGGCTCACCGGCAAGGGCGATGCGCTCTGGGCCGGCCTGGCCGCCGCGGAGGGGGACGTGGTGGCGTTCATCGACGCCGACCTGCGGGAGTTCCGGCCGCACTTCGTCAGCGGGCTGCTCGGCCCACTGCTGACCGACCCGTCCGTGGAATTCGTGAAGGGCTTCTACCACCGTCCTCTGGTGGGTACCGCCAGCGTGGAGCAGGACGGCGGCGGTCGGGTGACCGAGTTGCTGGCGCGACCGCTGCTCAACCTCTTCTGGCCCGAGCTGGCCGGGTTCGTGCAGCCGCTCGCCGGCGAGTACGCCGGCCGGCGGGAGGTGCTGGCCCAGGTGCCGTTCGTCTCCGGGTACGGCGTGGAGACGGCGATGCTGATCGACCTGCTCGACCTGGTTGGCCTGGACGCGTTGGCGCAGGTCGACCTCGGCGAACGCAAGCACCGGCACCAGGACACGGCGGCGCTCGGCCGGATGTCGGCACAGATCATGCTGACCGCCTGGGCCCGGTTGCAACGGCGTGGCTGGGCGTACCCCGGCATGTCACCGGAGGTGCTGCTGACCCAGTTCCGCCGCGGCGGCTCCGACGCGCTGCCGAACCTCGACCGCGAGATCGTGGTCAGCGACGTGTCCATCGAAGAGCGCCCGCCGCTGGCCGAGCTGCGCCACCGGGTGCCCCGCCGACGGGTGGCCGCGGCGTGAGGGCCCGGGCGCTCGCGTCGGGCGCCACCGCACGGGAGGGCCGGGCCCGATGAGCCTCACCGTGCTGATGAACGCCGGCCCGTGGCTGTCCGTGCCGCCGCCGGGCTACGGCGGCATCGAGAACGTGATCGCCACGTTGGTGCCGGAGCTTCGGCGTCTCGGCGTACGGGTGGTGCTCGCCTCGGTGGAGAGCAGCACCCTGCCGGTGGACGAGAAGGTGTCGGTCTTTTCCGAAGGGCAGTTCGCCTCGCTTCAGCGGCCGTACAACCAGGTCTGTGGAATCGCGCAGGCGCACCTGGCCGGGGTGGTGCGCGAGCTGCGCGCCCGCGACGACATCGACCTGGTGCACGACCACGTGGAGGCGGTCGGGCTGGCCACCCTCGCGGCGATGGGACCGACCGGCCCGCCGACCCTGCACACCCTGCACTGGGACCTGGCCAAGCACCCCGCGCTCTACGGCAGCCTGGACGGCGGCGGGCGGGTCCGGGTCAACGGCGTGTCCGCGTCCCAGCTGGACCGGGCCCCTCGGGCGCTACGGGAGCACTCGGTGGGGCACGTGCACCTGTCCACCCCGCTGGCCGTGGACGCCGACCGGCGGTCCCGCCCCGAGAAGGGCGAGCACCTGCTCATCCTCGGCCGGATCAACCCGGGCAAGGGGCAGGACGTGGGCGCCCGGCTCGCCCATCAGGTGGGTTTCCCGTTGGTGCTGGCCGGACCCGTCGGCCCCTATCACCGTCCGGCCGAGCTGGCCGCGGCCGGCGATGAGGCCCGGCAGAACCCGGACGTGCGGTTCTTCCTCGACGAGGTGGCGCCGCACGTCGACGGCGACCTGGTCCGCTGGGTCGGCACCGTGGCCGGTCAGGAGCGTGACGACCTGCTCGCCAGCGCCCGCGCGTCGCTGTTTCCGCTGCGCTGGGAGGAGCCGGGCGGCACGGCGGTGGTCGAGTCGCTCGCCCTGGGCACGCCGGTGGTGGCGACCACCCGGGGGTGCCTGCCGGAGCTCATCGAGCACGGTCGCACCGGGCTGCTCACCGCCAATGAGGAGGAGCTGGGTGAGCTGGTGCTGGCCGCCGAACTGCTCGACGTCGACGAGTGCCGTCGGGTGGCCGCGCAGCGGTTCACCCCTGCGGTGATGGCTCAGCGGTACGTCGAGCTGTATCAGCGGGTTCGCCAGCTGGCCAGCGTGCCGCGCCTGCAACCGGTCTGACCGGCGTCGCCGCCGACGGGTTTGCGGTCGGCGGCGACGGGTAGCCCGCAGCGCTCACGCCCGCCGCGCAGCGAGGAGTCGGTGATGGTCGGACCGATGGCGCACTCCCGGGCCCGGCACAATCCGGCCGACGGCAGGCCGCCGGTACGCCGCGCCGCCGGGACGGTGGCTGTGCTGTTCCTGCTGATCGGCTTGCTCGGCTTCGTCCCGGGGATCACCAGCGGCGCGTCCGATCTCCGGTTCGCCGGTCACGGCTCGGGCGCGTACCTGTTCGGCGTGTTCCAGGTGTCGGTGCTGCACAACCTGGTGCACCTGCTGTTCGGGGTGGCCGGCCTCGCGCTGGCCCGGACGGTCGGCGGCGCCCGGGCGTTCCTCGTCGGCGGGGGCGCCGTCTACCTGGTGTTGTGGCTCTACGGCCTCGCCGTGGACCACGACACCGGGGCGAACGTGCTGCCGGTCAACGACGCCGACGACTGGCTGCACCTCGGCCTCGGTGTCGGCATGATCGCGCTGGGCGTGCTGACCGGCCGCGCCCGTCCCTGACCGGCCCCGCCACCCGTGACGTGCCGCGCCCGGCCCGTAGGTCCGGTTTGACCGGGGTGTGGCTCGGGTAGTTCGCAGGTCCCGACACATCAGCGAGGTGAGGGCACCATGTCCAGCCGGATCACCTGGCAGGTGAGCGACACCGCACCGGTGACGGTCGTCCGGCTCCGCGGTCCGCTGGACCTGGGCACCATGCGCCCGGTCCACCGCGTGCTGGACCGGGCGCTGGCCGCTCAACCGGATGCGCTGGTCGTCGACCTCGAAGAGGTCACCGTGCGGGACCGGCTCGCGCTGTCCGTCTTCGCCGCGACAGCCCGGCGGGCCGCCGAGTGGCCGGCCGTGCCGGTGGTGCTCTGCGCCCCACCGCCGGCCGCCGCCCGTTGGCTGGCCGAGTCGACCACGTGCCGGGTGGTCCCCGTGTCGCGGGACTGCGCGGAGGCGACCCGGGTGGCCGGCGCCGCCGCCGCGCCCCGGCTGCAGGCGCGGCTGGAGCCGGTGGCCGAGGCCTGCCGGCGGGCGAGGGAGCTGGTAGTCGACGCGTGCACGCGGTGGAACCTTCCCGAGGCCGCCGGTCCGGCCGCAGTGGTGCTCAGTGAACTCGTCGGCAACGTGGTCCGGCATGCCGGCACGCCGATGCAGGTGACGCTGACCCTGCGTCGGCCGTACCTGCACCTGGCCGTGGTGGACGGCAGCCGGGCGGCGGCCCGACCGGCCGGAGCGGACCTGCGCGCCGAAGGTGGGCGTGGGCTGCTGCTGGTTCGGGAGTTGGCTCAGCGGTGGGGCAGCGTACCGGCCGGCCAGGGTAAGGCGGTGTGGGCGATGGTGGCGGGAACGTGAGCGTTCCAGGTGGTTCTGCCGCCCTCTGACGAACTGACTGAAATTACCGCTCTGCCCTGGTTTCATGGACAGAGGGTCGGGTAGGCACACCCGTCCTTTTCTGTCACAACGGCGGGGTGAGCAGCCATGCCCAAGCGGGTAACCACGGAACCCAGTCGCGATCGAGGCCCGGCGATCCTGGCACCGGCCCGCTTCGGGGGCTTCCCCGGGCCACTACGGTCGCGGGTCCCCGGCAGCTCTCTGATCAAGTTCCTCGCCACCACGGACCACAAGCAGATCGGCGTGCTCTACCTGCTGACCTCCTTCGGGTTCTTCGTGCTGGCCGGGCTGCAGGCGATGCTGATGCGGGCCGAACTGGCCCGCCCCGGGCTGCAGTTCCTCTCCTCTGAGCAGTACAACCAGCTGTTCACCTCGCACGGCGCGGTGATGCTGTTGATGTTCGCCACCCCGGCAGGCTTCGGGTTCGCCAACTTCATCGTGCCGATCCAGATCGGCGCGCCGGACGTGTCGTTCCCCCGCCTCAACGCCCTCGCCTACTGGCTCTACCTGTTCGGCGGGCTGATGGTCGTCGGCGGGTTCCTGACGCCCGGCGGCTCGGCGGACTTCGGCTGGACCGCGTACAGCCCGTTGAGCAGCGCCGAGCACTCCCCCGGCGTCGGCGCGAACATGTGGGTGCTCGGTCTGGTCGTCTCCGGGCTGGGCACCATCCTCGGCGCGGTCAACCTGATCACCACGATCCTGACCCTGCGCGCGCCCGGGATGACCATGTTCCGGATGCCGATCTTCACGTGGAACATGCTCTTCACCAGCCTGCTGGTGATCCTGGTCTTCCCGCTGCTGGCCGCCGCGCTGCTGGCGCTGGCGGCCGACCGGCTGCTCAACGCGCACGTGTACGACCCCGCAACCGGCGGGCCGATGCTCTGGCAGCACCTGTTCTGGTTCTTCGGCCACCCCGAGGTCTACATCATCGCGTTGCCGTTCTTCGGCATCATCAGCGAGATCATCCCGGTCTTCGCCCGCAAGCCGCTCTTCGGCTACACCGGGATCGTGCTGGCCACCGCCGCGATCACCTTCCTGTCGATGACGGTCTGGGCGCACCACATGTTCGCCACCGGCCAGGTACTGCTGCCGTTCTTCAGCATCCTGAGCTACCTGATCGCGGTGCCGACCGGCGTGAAGTTCTTCAACTGGATCGGCACCATGTGGAAGGGACAGCTCACGTTCGAGACACCGATGCTGTTCTCCATCGGCTTCCTGGTCACCTTCCTGCTCGGCGGACTCACCGGAGTGCTGCTGGCCAGTCCACCGGCGAACTGGCACACCCACGACACCTACTTCGTGGTCGCGCACTTCCACTACGTGGTCTTCGGCACGGTGGTCTTCGCCCTGTTCGCCGGCTACTACTTCTGGTGGCCGAAGATGACCGGACGGCTGCTCGACGACCGGCTCGGCAAAGCGCACTTCTGGACCATGTTCATCGGCTTCCACGGCACCTTCCTGGTGCACCACTGGCTGGGCAGCGAGGGGATGCCTCGCCGGTACGCCGACTACCTGCCGACCGACGGCTTCACCACACTGAACACGATCTCCAGCATCTTCGCCTTCATCCTCGGGCTGTCCACCCTGTTCTTCATCTACAACGCCTGGAAGTCCTGGCGGTACGGCGCGATGGTGACGGTGGACGACCCGTGGGGCTTCGGCAACTCCCTGGAGTGGGCCACCACCTGCCCGCCGCCGCTGCGCAACTTCGACCGGATGCCCCGGATCCGGTCCGAGCGCCCGGCGTTCGACCTGAAGTACGGCCCGCTCGTCGCCGACCTGGGCCGGGACCTGCCACAGCGCACGACCAAGCCACCGCAGCACTTCGCCGAGGAGTTTCATATGGAGCACCACGTGCCGGAGTCGCCCGCCGCCGAGGGCGCGCACGGCGCCCGCGACGCGGCCGAGTTCCAGCCGGCGCCGCAGTCCGGTGCCCGGCCCGTGGACGTGCCGGAGCCCGAGGGCATCCGCCGGCCGAGCTTCGAGGAGAGCGACTCGCCCAAGGACAGCGAGGACGCCCCGAAACCGCACGAGCGCTGGCGGCACCCGCACAGCGACCGGGACCCCGAGGAGCGCTGACCGGGGATACGCGATGACGAGGGCCGACACCCGCGGGTGTCGGCCCTCGTCGCGTACGGTGCCCGGCCGGGCTCAGTCCCGCGCGGGCGCCAGGCCGGCGGCGGTGAGCGAGCGGCGTACCGCGGGTTGGACCCGGGTCAGCCGCAGCGGCACCCCGGTCCGGGCGGCCGCGTCCCGTCCGGCCATCAACGCGGCGATCCCGCCGGCGTCGAAGCCACCCGCGCCGACCAGGTCGACGACCACCTCGCTCGGCTGGCCGGTGACCGCCTCCAGCATCGCCCGGCGCAGCTGGTCCGCGCCGTCCCGGTCGACCTCGCCGCCGACCTCGACGACCACCCGGTCGCCGTTCTGCTTCACCGAGATCCGGGTCTTGCCCGGGTCCGGCTCGGCGGCGCCGTTCTGCCACGGGGGCGGCGCGTCGGCGAGCATCGCCTGCCGCAGCCAGGTCAGTGCCCGCGACAGCAGCCGCGAGACGTGCATCTGCGAGATGCCGAACCGGGCGGCGATCTCCGCCTGGGTCTGGTTGCCGTAGAAGCGCATCGCCAGGATCCGCCGCTCCCGCCAGGGCAGGCGGTGCAGCAGGCCGCTCACGGTCACCCGGTCGTCGACCGATTCCAGCGCGTTGTCCGATTCGCCGACCAGGTCACCGAACTCCGCGGAGCTCTCCCCGCCCACCGGGGCGTTGAGCGAGGCGGGACTGTAACCGGCCGCCGACTCCAGCGCGGCGAGGATCTCCTCCTCCGGGGTCTCCAACCGCTTGGACAGCTCCGCGACGGTGGGCGCCCGGGACAGCTCACTGGTCAGCGCGGCGGTGGCCTGGCCGACCTCCAGGATCAGGTCGCGTAGCCGGCGGGGCACGTGCACGCCCCAGGTGCGGTCCCGGAAGTGCCGCTTGATCTCACCCACGATGGTGATCGCGGCGTACGCGGTGAACGAGCCCCGTTCCGGGTCATACCGGTCGACGGCGTTGACCAGGCCGAGACGGGCCACCTGCTCCAGGTCCTCCAGTGGCTCCCCGCGCCCCCGGTACCGGCGGGCCAGGCGGCCGGCGAACGGCAGCGCGAAGCGGACCAGGTCGTCCCGTGCCTCCTGCCGCCGCTCCGGCGGCAGTCCCTCGATTCGGGCCGCGTACGCCAGCGCCGCCGCATCGAGGTCCTCCAGACCTCGATCCGTCGGTGGTGGTGTGGTCGTGGTCGTGCTCGTCTGTCCGAACATCCGCGCCTCCCTCAGGAAGGTCCCCCGCCCGGATCGGGAAACCGGTCGTGCGCGTGGTCGAGCCACGCACCGGGCCGGAAAAGTGGGTCAGTGACTGGGATGCCAGCGGGCGACAACGCCTTTGCGCAGCGCAATCAGGCCGTCGCAGTCAGCGATGTTCCCGCTCCGTAGGTACTCAATCACGGGACCCCGGGTTCGCGAGGATGTTTCGGCGTGCTCCGTCTCAGGAGATCAGCAGCCCTTGGTGGCCGCCGCTGTCCCGGAGCACGGAAAGCGCCTCGGCGGCCCCCAGCGGGGGTGGCGTGGGCAGGTCGTACGGCTGGGCGCGGAGCACCTCGGTGGCTCGACGGGTGGGTACCGAGGTGACCGGGTAGCCCCGGGCGGCGGTCCGGTCCAGGGCCCGACGGCGCCGGCCGAACCCGGCCACGGCCAGCCACTGCGGCAGCCCGGCCAGGGCGGGCGAGCGCACCCCGGGCGGCTCGGGCAGCACGTCCACCGAGCTGAACGTCTCGCTGCCGGCCAGCCACCACTCGGCCTCGTCCACACTGCGCCGGGTGGCGTTCTCGCACCAGTACGGCACCAGCCCCGCGCGCACCACCTGCCACGGATCGAGCAACCGGCCGCACTCCACCACCAACCGGTCACCGGTCTTGCCGGCGCCGCGCAGCCAGTGCCGGTACAGGTCGGCCACTCCCGCGCTCAGCGCGGCCGGCCGGGGCACCAGCACCCGGTGCAGCGGGTGCTCCCGGCGGGCCGCCCAGTCCCGCGCGGCCAGTTCGAAGCCGGAGTCCACGCCGTGCTCGGCGGCGCCCGAGGGGACGGACATCTCCGGCGGCTCCCACCGCGCGGCGTCCCCGCCGACGGAGCGCAGCACCTGCCGCAGCGCGTGGCTGTCGGGGTGGAAGTCCACCGGGTCCAGCCCGCTGGCCGGGCAGCCGACCTGGAAGCTGTGCCCCGGGCCGCGCTCCAGCACCGGCCAGGTCCGCGCGTCGCGGACCAGCACCACCGGTGCCCCGGGGGTCAGCCGGTCGGCCAGGAACTGCGTGTAGGCCGCCGGCAGCGCCCGCCAACGGGCGGCCAGCGACACGGTCACCCCGGTCAGCGGTCCACGGCTGGCGGGGCAGTGCACCTGGCGGAGATGCACGTCGGGGTTGCCCGCGAGCAGGCGGGCGGCGAGCACCTCGCCGTGCTCCAGCGCCGCGGCCGGGCGGTCCACCGCGCCGCCGGTCCAGTGCACCGACATCTCGAAGCCGGCCGGCAGCCACGGCACGCCCAGTGCCACCGCGAGGTGGGCCGCCGCGCCGTGCGGTGAGCCGATCAGCACCCCCGGGTAGCGCTGGCGGGGGTACTGGTCGACGAACCAGCGGGCGACCCGGGCGGCGTCCACCTCGTCGACCTGGGCCATGGTGAGCGCAACCCGGCCGGCGGCCCGGCTGACCGCGGCGCGGCGGACCGGCTCCGGGGCGCCGGGGAACCGCGACACCGGCCCGGCGTGCCCGAGGTCGGCGCAGTCCACGCCACGCAGTGCCCGGGCCGTGGCGGCGACCAGCACCCGGGCCGGACTGCTCACGGCCACGACCCGGTCGCCGGCCAGACCGGCACCGTCGGCCGTGAGCCCCTTGTGCACCTTGTGCACCGGCTCCACCTTGCCTCGTTCGCTCACCACGCGGCCCGGCTTCCCGTCCCGATGGGGTTCAAACGGGGCATCACCCACCCGGCGGCACAATCCGCTGGTCGGCGGGGGTCCCCGGTCATGACCGGCGTTCCACGACTATCCGCCGCGGGCGGCGGGAGCGGGTCGCCGGGCGCGAACGGGCCGGCACAGCGGGTCGGGTTTCGCCGGGGCCAGGGCGGGCACTTCCGGGCTCATGCGCACCGACGACACGAGCGAGCCCGCCGCCGCGACGATCACGCCGTACCAGGACGGACCGCTGCTGATCCGCGGCGACTTCGCCCTGGTCACCCCGGAGGGCGAGCGGATCGACGCCCGCCGGGGCACTGTGGCGCTGTGTCGGTGCGGCAGGTCGGCGCTCAAGCCGTTCTGCGACGGCACGCACAAGATGGTGAACTTCCGCGCCGGCACCGTCCGGGAGGGGTGACGACCGCGGTCAGACGACGCCGGCGAGCGGTCCGGCGGCAGCGGTCGTGGTCGCCGGGAGCGAGACGGTCAGCGCGGTCGGCGCTCGCAGCGAGCTGCGTCCGGCGGCCCAGCTGTCCAGCAGGTGCGCGGCGAACAGCCGGTCCACCGCGAGGGCGGCCGCCGCGCCGAAGAGCACGTCACCGGCCAGTGCCGGCTCGGCGCGGACCAGACCGCCGCACAGGTCGTGCGCGGCGATCTGCTCGTGCACCGCGTCGGCCTCGACGTGCTCGTCGTAGAAGCGGGTGGCGACCTCGTCCAGGCCGAGCCGGCGCAACCCGTTGCCGTACCGGCGGTTCGGCACCGACGAGGTCATCTCAAAGGCGGCCAGGTGACCGAGCAGCGCGCCACGCAGGCGCCGGTGCAGCCCGAACAGCGACATCAGGTTGTTGGTCGCCAGCGTCACCGCGGGCGCCGCGTCGATGTGGGCGCCGTAGTTGGTGTCCAGGCCCAGCCGGTCGAGCGTGCGCCGGAACAGCTCGGCGTGCATCCGGTCCAGCCGGCCGTTGCCGTACTCGTCGGTCTGGATCTCCACCAGGGCGGCCTTCGCCGGGCCGCCGAGGCGGGGCAGCGCCCAGCTGTGCGGATCCGCCTCGCGCAGGTGGTAGACCGAGCGGTGGGCGACGAACTCGCGGAACTGGGCGAGGTCGGCACGTCGCTGGAGGGTGGCCGCCAGCGCAGGCCCGTCGTCGGCCGCGACCAGCTCGGCCAGGGCCGCCGCCACCCCGGTGGGCGGCAGCGGCGGCGGGGGGGCCAGCCGGCGCAACGCCGCCTCGAAGGGCCGCTCGGCACGGGCCCGCAGGGCCAGCAGCGTCGGCTGCCACTCCCAGTCCTCATCCACCCCGCGCCAGCCCCGGTAGTGCAGCTCGTAGCAGAGGAACAGGGTCAGCTGGAGATCCTCGTCGGCGAGCGGGTCCGCCGGGTCGAGGTCGGCACCGAGGCCCGCCGGCAGGTCGTGCGGCGGACGCCGCAGGGCAGCGGTCACCGCCGCGGAGAGCGGACCGCGCGGCTGCGGTAGGGGCGCGGGACCGTAACGACGGTCGGCGGGCTCCAGCATGTGACCTCCAGCGTCCTCGGGCCGCTACTGATGCCCAGGCGGGCTACCGCTAAACGAGGCCCTCCGCGTTCACGGTGAGCTCCACCTGCTCGCGAACCCGCCGGGCAGCCTCCCCGTCGGCGTACAGGCCTCGCAGGTCGGCGAAGGCCGGCTGCGGCGGCGCCAGTGGCACCGCGGCGTCGACCACCGCCTCCAGCACGCACGGCCGGTTCGCGGCGAGCGCCTCGTCCCAGCCCGCGCCGACCAGCTCCGGGCGGTCCACCCGGACGCCGTGCAGCCCGAGCAGCCGCGCCCAGCCGGCGTACGGCACGTCCGGGCGGCGCTGCGCCGGGTCGGACGACGTCTGCCGCCCGCCGCCCATGCCGGAGTGGTCGCGGTTGTTGAGCACCAGCACCACGAGCCGCGGATCGCGCCACTCCTGCCAGAGGTGCGCGACGGTGATCAGCTCGGCGAGACCGTTGAGTTGCATGGCGCCGTCGCCGACCAGCGCGAGCACCGGTTGGTCGGGGGCGGCGAGCTTGGCGGCCACCGCGTACGGCAGGGCGCAGCCCATCGAGCCGAGGGTGCCGCACAGCTGCGCGTTCACCCCGGGTGGCAGGACGAGATGCCGGGCGTACCAGTAGAGGACCGAGCCGACGTCCACCGCGACCGCGCCGACGGCCGGCAACCGGGTGGACAGCTCCTGGAGCACGAGCTGCGGGTTGACGGGTTCGGCCGGTGTGGCGGCCCGGTCGGCGGCGGCCGACCGCCACCGGTCCACCGAACTCTCCACAGTGGCGCGCCACTGCTGGTTGGGCCGGTGCGGCACCCGCGCCAGCAGCGCCCGAAGCGTCTCGGCGGCGTCACCCACGAGCGGCACGTCGGCCGGGTACCGGGTGCCGATCCGCCGCCCGTCGATGTCGATCTGGACGGTCCGCGCCTGACCGGGCATCGGGAAGTAGTCCGTCCACGGGTCGTTGGTGCCCACCATGAGCAGCGTGTCGCAGCCGCCCATCAGCTCCGCCGCGGACGAGGTGCCGACCTCGCCGAGCACCCCGGCGTGGTAGGGCAGCCGCTCGTCGAGCACCGGCTTGCCCAGCAGCGAGGTGGCCACCCCGGCGCCGAGCCGGTCGGCCAACTCGATGATCTCCCCGGCCGCGTCCCGGCCACCCTGACCCACCAGGATCGCCGTGCGCTGGCCGCTGCCGAGCAGCTGCGCGGCGGCGTCGAGGTCCATGTCGTGCGGCAGCACCCGGGCCAGCGGCACGCCCGGGGTCGCCGAGATCACGCCGACCGACTGCGGCTGCAGGTCGGGCACCACGGCCTCCTGCAACTGCCGGGGCAGCACCACGCAGGTCGGGTTGCGGGTCACCGCCGCCGTGCGGAACGCCTGGTCCAGCAGCGCGGGTATGTCCTCGGGCCGGCGGCCGTACTGCACGAACTGGTTGCACACGTCCCCGAAGAGCCGACTGAGCCCGATCTGCTGGTGCGCGCCGCCGAGCGGCCCGGAGATGTCCTCGCCGATGATCGCCACGACCGGCGTGCTGTCCAGCTTGGCGTCGTAGAGGCCGTTGAGCAGTTGGACCGCGCTGGGCCCCTGGGTCGCCAGGCAGACCCCGATGCCGCCGGTGAACTTGGCGTGCCCGGTGGCCATGAAGGAGGCCGTCTCCTCGTGCCGGGCCGGAACGAAGGCCGGGTCACCGCCCGTGCGGTCCAGCGCCTCGACCAGCGGGGCGATCGCCGCGCCCGGATACCCGAAGGCGCGCGGCACCCGCCAGGCCAGGAGCCGCTCCACCACCAGGTCGGCGACGCTGCGCTCAGCCATTGCCGCGCCCGGGCGTGCCGGCATCGACGTACCGCAGCACCGCGCCGACGCCGTCGGTGAGCTCGGGCGCCTCCTCCGGGCCCAGCACGGTCAGCGCCGCGTCGGTGCCGACAAGTGCCCGGACCAGCGCCGCGTCGGCGCGGACCCGTTGCGGGTCGGTCACCGACATCGCCGCCAGCTGTCCCGGGTCGACGGCGATCTCGGTCGGCTCGGGGCCGATCCACAGCTCGCCGTTGGCCGACGGATCGTCGACGAGCAGCATGGTGTCCACCTGGTTGCGTTGCAGGGCCGAGACGACCGCGTCGAGCCCGGCGCCGACGTCCTCCTGCACGCCGAACCGGTCCAGCGCGGCGGAGATCCGCTGATCGGCGACCTCCGCGATGGTCTGCACGGTGAGGTCGTCCAGCAGTGTCTGGTCGGCGCCGCCGGCCCGCGAGCCCGCGTCGGTACGCACCATCGCGTCCTGCCAACGCTCGGGCATCTGGGCGGCGATCATCCCGGTGGCGCGGACATCGCCGGCGATGACCACCACCTCCGCGCCGACCTTGTCGGCCAGCTGCACGGTCGCCGCGGTGACGTCACCGGCGTTGTGGTGCCAGGCCTCCATGGCGGCCTTCTGGTAGATGTCCTGGGACCAGCCGCCCGGCTGCGGCTTGCGCAGCGGGAAGGTCTCCCGGCCGACGACGTGTGCCCGCCGGGGTACGCCGCCCGCGCTTATCGCGATCGCGTCGGCGCCGGTCCGGTCGGCCAGCACCCGCACCCACGCCACCTGTTCGCCGCGCTGGGCCAGCAGCGGCATCACGTGCGGCAGTGGCGCGTAACTGGCCAGGTCGCGCAGTGGTGGCGCGGAGAGGTACTCGGAGAGCACCACCCGACCGCGGGTGGCGAAGACCGCGAGGCCGTAGTCCCCGACCATCGGGTCGTGGCCACGGATCACCCGGTCCAGCGCGGCGACGGTCGCCTCGTCCGCGCCCTGGTCGGTCAGTTGACGCGCCAGGGCACGCCAGCGTAGCGCCAGCGCCGGGTGGGCGTCCTCCGTGTCGGCGGAGGCGTCCAGGTACACCGAGCACCACGGCCCGGGTCGGTCGTAGAGCGGGCGCAGGAAGGACAGCTGCATGCTCGACCCCTTTCCAGCTCGGCCCCCCGCTTACCCGGGTCGCCCGGGATGTCACCTCGCGGCCGTGAGCCCGTGACCAGGTTTCATTCACGTCGTTCAACCGGGGACGTCGATACGATGCGTGAACGGAAGCGGACTCTCGGTGGTGGAGATGGACAGCGGACTCGATACCCGACGGATCGTGCACCCGACGGAGCGGATCGTCACCGGGCGGTTGGTACGCCTGCTCGACGGCTACACGCGCGAGGTGCGCATCGGCCAGCCGGTGCTGGTCGCGGTGCTCGCCGCGGCCGCGTTCGCCGCGCTCCCCGCCCTGCTGCTGCGCTCGCTCTTCTCCACCGGGGGTGGCGGCACCCGGCGGCGCTGGAAAGAGCTGAAGCAGGGGCCTGAGTACCTGGTCACCCCGGTGCGGCTGCGCAACACCGCCGGCCAGCTCTGCGAGGTGGAGCTGCACGGCCACCTGCCGCAGAGCGCCCTGCACCCCGCCGACCAGGTGCAGCTGACCCTGCGCCCGCAACGCGACCCGGAGCTGCCGCCCCGGATCGAGCGGATCGTCAACCTCACCACCGGGCAGCTGCTCACCCCGCGTACCGCGACGCTCTGGTCGCATCTCGGCCCGCCGCTGCTGTTGCAGGCGGTGCTGGGCGCGCTGCTGCTCGCCGGCGTCACGGCCTGCTCCGCGCTGACCTGACCGCCCGGGTCCGGGTTTCCGGGCCCGCCCGGGTGGGCACCGGCACCTGCATGTTTCCCGGATTCACCCTCGACGAGATCGACGTCGGCCCGGTACGCCTGCGGGTGCGCCACGGCGGGTCCGGCTCGCCGGTGGTGCTGCTGCACGGCCATCCGCGTACCCACGCGACCTGGCACCGGGTGGCGCCGCTGCTCGCCGAGCGGCACACGGTGATCTGCCCCGACCTGCGTGGGTACGGCGGGTCGACGAAGCCGGCGGAGACCGCCGACCACTCCGCGTACGCCAAGCGGGCGATGGCTCGTGACGTGGTCGCGCTGCTCGACGCGCTCGGCCACGAGCGGGCCGCGGTGGTCGGCCACGACCGCGGCGCCTACGCCGCGATGCGCACCGCGCTGGACCATCCGGACCGGGTCAGCCGGCTCGGTGTGCTCGACGGGGTGCCGATCGGTGCCGCACTCGCCGACTGTGACGCCCGTTTTGCCGCCCGCTGGTGGCACTGGTTCTTTCTCGCCCAGACCGACAAGCCGGCGGAACGGGTGATCAACGCGGATCCGGACGCCTGGTACGGCGGCTCGCCCGCCGAGATGGGCGAGGAGGCGTACGCGGACTACTCCCGGGCGATCCACGACCCGGCCACCGTCCACGCGATGTGCGAGGACTACCGGGCCGGCCTCGGCCCGGACCGGGCGGCCGACGACGCGGACCGCGCCGCCGGCCGGAGGATCGGCTGCCCGGTGCTGTTCGTCTGGGCCGAGCGCGACGACATGGTGGAGTTGCACGGCGACCCGGCGGCGATCTGGCGGGAGTGGGCCGACGACGTCCGGGCCATGTCGATCGACTCGGGCCACCACATGGCCGAGGAGGCGCCGGAGCCTCTCGCTGCCGTACTCGCCGACTTCCTGGCCGACTGACCGGTCAGCGCGGCCGGTGGCGGATCAGCGCGACGTGCCGCTCAGCCGACCGGGGCGGGCTCGCGGGCCGGTCGGCGGGCGGACCCGAGCATGCCCCGGCGGCGGGCCCAGCGCTCGAAGGCCAGTGTGGCGAACGGGGGCACCGCGCAGGCCAGCGCCGCGACCGTGACCAGCAGGCTCCACCTGTGCAACCGGGCCACCGCCAGCACCAGCAGGACGTACGCGACGAACAGGCCGCCGTGGATCGGGCCGAAGATCTTGACGCCCAGCTCGTTCTCCGGCGGACCGTACTTGACCACCATGCCGACCAGCAGGGCCAGCCAGGAGCACGCCTCGGCGATCGCCGCCGCGACGAAGAGCCGGGTCACCTTCTCACGCATTCCCACGCCACCACCTCTCGGGCGGCAATGCTATCGGTGCGCGCCGGCCGCACCGGAGTGGACCACGCGGGCGCGACAGGGATCACCGGGCGCACAGCTGGGTAGGAAGGGACCATCGGGTCTTCCCCGCCCGCCCGGCACGTGCGAGGTTAGGGGGACCAGCGGTGACAGGGTGGTGACCATGGGCGAGGATGTCGGCGTACGCACCTTCAGCCGGGAGGATCGGGCCCGCTACCGGGACAAGGTCCGCCGTTGCCTGGATGTCTTCGCCGAGATGCTGCGCGAGTCGCGGTTCGACATCGACCGGCCACTGACCGGGCTGGAGATCGAGCTGAACCTGGTCGACCAGGATTCGATGCCGGCGATGCGCAACGCCGACGTGCTGGCGGAGATCGCCGACCCGAGCTTCCAGACCGAGCTGGG
The DNA here is from genome assembly GCF_900091455.1 of Micromonospora coriariae. Lineage (NCBI taxonomy): Bacteria > Bacillati > Actinomycetota > Actinomycetes > Micromonosporales > Micromonosporaceae > Micromonospora > Micromonospora coriariae. The sequence goes on from NZ_LT607412.1 coordinate 6,399,805, forward strand.
CCAGTTCAACATCGAGATCAACGTGGCGCCCCGCCGGTTGACCGGCACCGGCACCGCCGAGTTCGAGGAGCACGTGCGGGCCAGCCTCAACGCCGCGGAGGAGAAGGCCCGCGCGATCGGCGCCCACATGGTCATGATCGGCATCCTGCCGACGTTGCGCCCCGAACACCTGACCGCCGAGACGCTCTCGCAGAACCCCCGGTACGCGCTGCTCAACGAGCAGATCTTCGCCGCCCGCGGCGAGGACCTGCCGATCGCCATCAGCGGTGTGGAACGGTTGGCGGTCACCGCCGACACGATCACCCCGGAGGCGGCCTGCACCAGCACGCAGTTCCACCTCCAGGTCAGCCCGGGCCAGTTCGCCGACTACTGGAACGCCGCCCAGGCGATCGCCGGAATCCAGGTCGCCCTCGGCGCGAACGCGCCGCTGTTCTTCGGGCGGGAGTTGTGGCGGGAGACCCGCATCCCGCTGTTCCAGCAGGCCACCGACACCCGGTCGGAGGAGATCAAGGCGCAGGGCGTACGACCCCGGGTCTGGTTCGGCGAGCGCTGGATCACCAACGTGTTCGACCTGTTCGAGGAGAACGTCCGCTACTTCCCGGCGCTGCTGCCGGTCTGCGACCCGGAGGACCCGGCGCAGGCGCTGGCCGCCGGTGAGGTGCCCCGGCTCGCCGAGTTGCGGCTGCACAACGGCACGGTCTACCGGTGGAACCGGCCCGTGTACGACGTGTCTCGTGGGCGGCCGCACCTGCGGGTGGAGAACCGGGTGCTGCCCGCCGGGCCGACCGTGCTGGACACCATCGCCAACGGCGCCTTCTACTTCGGGCTGGTGCGGGCCCTGGCCGAGTCGGACCGGCCGCTGTGGTCGCAGATGTCGTTCAGCGCCGCCGAGGAAAACTTCACCAGCTGCGCCCGGTACGGCATCGACGCGCAGGTCTTCTGGCCCGGTTTGGGCTACCTGCCGGTCACCGAGCTGGTGCTGCGCCGGCTGCTGCCGTTGGCGCACCACGGCCTGGACCGCTGGGGGTTGGACCCGGGCGAGCGTGACCGGCTGCTGGGCATCATCGAGCAGCGCTGCCTGACCGGGCGCAACGGCGCGACGTGGCAGGTGGAGACGCTGCACCGGCTGGAGTCCGCGGACCACCTGGACCGGCCGGCGGCGCTGCGCGAGGTGGTCCGGCACTACGTGACGCTGATGCACAGCAACCGGCCGGTGCACGACTGGCCCATCCCCTGAACCGGCCCGACCCCTGAGCGGACGTCACTCCCCCGAACGGTCCCAGGGTGACGGGTCGTCGCGAAGCCTGCTGTAGAGGTACCCGTCACGCCACTGGCCAGCTCGAAACTCGCTGGCCCGCACGACGCCTTCGAGCTGGAAGCCGGCCTTCTCCAGCGACCGCTGCTCGGCGACGTTCTCTGGATGGGTGCCGGCCTGGATGCGCTGCGCCGGGGTGTGCTCGAACAGGTAGTCGCAGAGCAGCGCCTGGGCCCGCCAGCCGATGCCGCGCCCACGCCACGCCGGCAGCAGCGCGATCCCGATCTCCCAGTACGACGCCATGCCGCTGTAGCGCCCCGAGAGGTAGCTGACGAAACCGGCGGCGGCCTGGTCCGGCTCGACCTGGACGATGAGCCGCCCGTCGTCGGCGCCCAGCCAGCCGTCGGCGGCGAACCGCCGCGCGGGTGAACCCGGGTCACGGAAGCCGGACCAGTCCAACCCGATCAGCCCCGGCTCGGTGCAGAACCGCCGGAACATCTCCAGGTCGGCCTCGCCGACCGGCCGCAGCCGGACTGCGAGATCGTCCTTCGCGGGCACCGCTGTGACATCACTCCCCATTGCCGACACGCTAGTGGCCCCGCATCCGCCCCGCGCGATCGCCTCGCGCGCCGACCCCAGGCCATCGATCGACGCCGTGGCGGGGACACTCGCGGTTCACGCCGGAGCCCCGTGCGCGCCAGCTGCCTGGTCCCGGCCCGATGGTCATCGTTTGACTAAGGTAGGCGGCGGTGCCGGGAAGACTGGTCTGCAGTTCCATTACCGACCCCACCGGAGGATCCCGATGGCCCCGCCGCCCACGAACCACAGGCCGCAGCTGCTCAGCCGCGGCAGCTGGCCCGAGGTGCGCCGGATCGGTGACATCCTCCGGACCGAGACGGTCGGTGGTGTGCTGCTGCTGTCTGCCGCCGTGCTCGCCCTCGTATGGGCCAACTCTCCCTGGTCCGGCGCGTACCGGTCGCTCTCCGAGCTGACGATCGGTCCGGCCACGCTGCATCTGGACCTCTCCTTGGCGCAGTGGGCCGGTGACGGCCTGCTGGCGATCTTCTTCTTCGTCGCCGGCCTGGAGCTCAAGCGCGAGTTCGTCGCCGGTGATCTGCGCGAGCCCCGGCGGGCGATACTGCCCGTCGCCGCCGCGCTCGGTGGCATGGCGCTGCCGGCGCTGATCTTCGTGGCGTTCAACCTGCGGACAGGCGACGGGGCCCTGACCGGCTGGGCCATCCCGATCGCCACAGACATCGCGTTCGCCCTCGCCGTGCTCGGAGTGATCAACACAAATCTGCCCGCGGCGATGCGGACCTTCCTGTTGACCCTCGCGGTCGTCGACGACCTGCTCGCGATCATGATCATCGCCGTCTTCTACACCGGCTCGCTGCACTTCGGGCCGCTGTTGCTCGCGTTGGTCCCACTGGCGTTGTTCGGCCTGCTGGTGCAGCGTCGGGTGCGGTCCTGGTGGCTGCTGTTGCCACTGGCCGTCACGACGTGGGCGCTCGTGCACGCCTCCGGGGTACACGCCACGGTCGCCGGGGTCGCGCTGGCCTTCAGCGTGCCGGTGCTGCGCCGCAAGGCGGGTCCGGGCCCGGGGATGGCGGAGCACCTGGAGCACCGTGTCCGGCCGGTGTCCGCCGGGGTGGCGGTGCCGGTGTTCGCGTTCTTCGCCGCCGGGGTGTCGGTCGCCGGTGCGGGCGGCCTCGGTGCGACCCTGACCGACTCGGTCGCCCTGGGCGTGGTCGTCGGGCTGGTGGCGGGTAAGGCCGCTGGCGTTCTCGGTGCGACCTGGCTCGTGCAGCGGTTCACCCGGGCTCGGCTGGCTGAAGGGCTGGCCTGGTGGGACATGGTCGGGTTGTCGCTGCTGGCCGGGATCGGGTTCACCGTGTCGCTACTGATCGGCGAGCTGGCGTTCGGAGCCGGCAGCGAACGCGACGACCACTCCAAGATTGGCGTCCTGCTCGGGTCGTTGCTGTCGGCCCTGCTGGCCACCGTCGTCCTACGCGCCCGCAACCGCCACTACCAGGGCGTCTGCGCGCTGGAGGAGCGCGACAGCGACGCCGACGGGGTGCCGGACGTCTACGAGGGACAGACGAGCCGAGCAATCTGCGACTGATCCGACGACGCCAGGACCCTGGTCGGACCTTACGCCGGGGCATCGACGGCGAGTACGCTTCGCCCAGGTGTGCCGGGAAGCCTGGTCGGCGTGATGTTCGTTGCCGACCAGGGAGTACCAGATGACTGTTCCTGCAATCCGCACCGTCGGTCTGACCAAACGCTACGGCCCCGTGTGTGCGCTGGACGCACTCGACCTGACAGTGCCGGCCGGCGAGGTGTTCGGGTTTCTCGGGCCGAACGGCGCCGGTAAGTCCACCACTGTCCGGTTGCTGCTCGGGTTGGCCCGACCCACCACCGGTCGAGCGTTGATCTTCGGCACCGACGCGGCTGACGTCGCTGTGGCGCACCGATCGGTGGCGTACGTTCCCGCCGACGTGGCGCTCTGGCCTGGCCTGACGGGGGCCGAGGCGTTGGAGTTGCTGGGTCGGATCGGTCCGGGAGTGGACCGTGCCTACCGGGACGAGTTGGTGGAACGGTTCGCGGTGGACCTGTCCAAGCCGGGGCGGGCGTACTCGACCGGAAACCGACAGAAGGTGGCGTTGGTGGCCGCGTTCGCCACCCGGGCGCCGTTGCTCGTCCTCGACGAGCCGAGCAGCGGGCTGGACCCGTTGATGGAGCGGGAGTTCCAGACGGCGGTTGAGCAGGCCCGCGAGCGGGGCCAGACGGTGTTTCTCAGCTCCCATCAGCTGGCCGAGGTCGAGGCGGTGTGCGACCAGGTGGCGATCCTGCGCGCGGGCCGCCTGGTCGAGGTTGCCGGGGTGGCGGAGCTACGCCGGCTGCACCGCAGCCAGGTCGAGGTGAGCTTCACCGGGCCCGCACCCGACCTGACCGGGGTGATTGGCGTCGAGACTGTGCAGCAGATCAGCCCCACCCGGCTCCGGTTCACGCTCACCGGACCGCCTGCGCAGGCGCTGCGCACCCTGTCCCGAGCAGAGGTGACGGCCGTGCGGATCCACGAGCCGACCCTGGAGGAGATCTTCCTCGACTACTACGCACAGCAGTCGCGGTGACGGCCGTCGATGCCAGCCCGGGGTGGGCTCGGACGGGCCGGTCCGTGCGTGCCGCCGGCGGGGCGGTCACCCGGCTGGCCCTACGGCAGGTCCGTCGTGGTGCGCTGATCACCATCGCCCTGCTCGCCGGGATGTCCGCGATGGTCGCTACCACCTATGCCAGCACCGTCGGCGACGCACTCGATGCCGCGGCACTGGCCGCGCTGGCCGAGAACCCGGCAATCCGCACCCTGTTCGGTGAACCGGTCGCCCTGGACGATGCGGGCGGATTCACGGTGTGGCGCACCGGCACCGTCCTGTCCGTGCTCGCCGGTTCGTGGGGATTGCTCGCAGCGACCCGGGTCACCCGGGGCGAAGAGGACGCGCGGCGGTGGGACCTGCTGGCCGCAGGTCGGATCCCGCTCACCTCGATCGTGGCCCGGTACGCCGCCGTCCTGATCGGCGCGGTGGTCGTCGCGGGCCTCGCGGCGGGCGGCGCCCTGGCCGCCGTCGGCACGTCCCCCGAAGGTGCCCTTCTGCACGGCGTCGGCCTCGCCCTGACCGGGGCGTACTTCGTGGCCGCCGGCACGTTGGCCGCGCAGATCTTCCCCACCCGCGCCGGGGCGAGCGGCGCGGCGATGGCGCTGCTCGGTGGTGCCCTGCTGGTCCGGATGATCGGCGACGGCGTCGACGCACTCGGGTGGCTGCGCTGGCTGTCACCCTTCGGGCTGCTCGCGCTGGTCCAGCCGTACGCGGCGAACCGGATCCTGCCGATCGTGGTGTTGGCGGTCACGGCCGCCGGCCTGCTCGCGGCAGCCGTCCTGGCAGCCCGCCGCCGCGACGTGGCCGGTGGTTGGCTGGCCACCTCGGCGGGCCGTCCCCCCCGGCTGCGGCTGCTCGGCTCAGTGGCCGGGTTCGCCGCCCGCCGGGCGCTGCGTCCGCTCCTAGGGTGGGCGATCGGGTTGGCTGCCTACTATCTGCTCATCGGCTTGCTCGCGCTGTCCATGACCGAGTTCCTGGCCGACAACCGCCGCTTCGGCGACCTTGCCGCCCAGGCCGGGTTCGGCGGGCTCGGATCGGTCGACGGGTACGCGGCCGCGCTGTTTGCCCTGCTCGCCATCCCGGCGGGGGTGTTCACCGCAGTCCGGTTGGCCGCCGTCGCCGCCGACGAGGCCGACGGTCGTCTCACGCTGCTCTTCGCGCAGCCGGTCACCCGCCTTCGGCTTCTCCTCGCCGAGCTGGCCGTCACCGCCAGCGGCGCCGCGGCGCTCGTTGCCGTCGCCGGGCTGGCCACGTGGGCGGGCGCCGCCGCCGTCGGTGCGCCACTGGGGTTGGGCGGTTCCCTTGCCGGTGCGATGAACGTGCTGCCGGTGGCGCTGCTGTGCCTGGGAGCGGCAGTGCTCGCGCTGGGCTGGCTACCCCGCGCGGTCGCCCTCGTCGGGGCTCTGCCGGCGACGGGCGGGTTCCTCCTGCGGGTCATCGCCGACAGCACCGGCGCGCCGGACTGGGTGGGTCGACTGTCTCCGTTCGCGCACCTCGCACCGGTCCCCGACCTGTCGCCGAACTGGCCCGCGGCCACCTTCATGGTGGCCGCGGCCGTCGCGCTCACCGCCCTGGGAGCGGTCGGCTATCAGCGACGCGACCTGCGGGGATGAGCGGACAGCCCGCTCGCCTGGAGCTTCGTCATCCTCTTCATCGCCGACTTCGCCAGCACGGTCCGCAAGACCTGACCCACGCGCCGACCTTGGCGCGCGCGGGTCGCGGTGTTCAGCCGCGCGGGGTGGGAACACCGAAGAGATCGGTAATACCGCCGGGGAGCTGGGCGAACAGGTCGTGACGCTGGTCGTCGTCGAGCGCTTCGGCGACGGTACGCAACACCGCCTGGGCATGCTGACGCACCTGGTCCGCGTCCGCGACCTGCTCCCGGTCGCCGACGTGCTTCAGGAACTCACCGATGTCCCACCGGCGGCCCTGTGGGTTACGGGTGACGGACGCGTCCAGCCGATCCGGTAGCTGTGCCGCCAGGTGGTCAGCCTCCTGTCCGGCGAGCCGTTCGCCGAGCACCGACAGGACGGCCTGTACGGACCGTACGGCCTCGTTCTCGCCGAGGCCCGCGCGCTTCCGTACCGTGGCGATCATCTGCTCGTACTCCATGACCCGCTCCTTCCGTCTTCTCGACCGGCCGTCAGGCCTGCCGGCGGACGAATGCGGCGAGTTCCCGGGCTCCCTGGGCGCAAACGAGGTCAGTCGTCGACCCGGACTTCGAGCCCGTCGGCGAGCGGGACCTCACATCTCGCCGCGAACCAGGCGGATCAGCCGGTCGGGGACGCGGCGCTGCGGAAGGTGCGCCGGTAGGCGTCCGGCGGTACGCCGACGGTGCGGTGGAAGTGTCGGCGCAGCGTCGTGGCGGTGCCCATACCCGCCGCCTCGGCGATGGCCTCGATGCTGTCGTCGGTGTTCTCCAGCAGCTCCTGGGCACGGCGGATCCGCTGCGTCGACAGCCAGTGCAGCGGGGTGGTGCCGGTCGCGGACCTGAAGTGGCGGGCCAGGTTGCGCGAGCTCATGTTGGCCTGGCGAGCCAGGTCCTCGACGGTCAGCGCTCGGTTCAGCCGTTCCATCGCCCAGGGGAACAGGTTGGCGAGGGGATGGTCGTCGCGAGCGGGCACCGGGGTGGTGACGTACTGGGCCTGGCCGCCGGCGCGGTGCGGCGGCACGACCAGGCGGCGGGCGACGGCGTTGGCGACCGTCGAGCCGTGGTCGCGGCGGATCAGGTGCAGGCACAGGTCGATCGCGGCGGCCTTGCCGGCGGAGGCGAGCACTGTGCCGTTGTCGACGTAGAGCACGTCCGGGTCGACCGTCACCCGGGGATAGCGGGCGGCAAGCGCCTCGGTGTGGGCCCAGTGCGTGGTCGCGCGTAGCCCGTCGAGCACCCCGGCGGCGGCCAGCACGAACGCACCGGTGCACAGCGAGACCATGCGGGCGCCCGCCTCGTGGGCCGCGCGGACCGCGTCGAGCAGGTCGGGTGGCACGTCGGCGTCGGTGTCCTCCACGGCCGGGATGATCACGGTGTCGGCGTGGGCGAGCCGGTCCAACCCGCCGTCCGGCTCCATCCGGAACCTGCCGATCCGGACCGGACCCGGGCCGCAGACCGCGACGTCGTACCACGGGTCCGCCAGCCCGGAGGGGTCGCGGACGAAGATCTCGCAGGCCATGGCGAGCTCGAAGTGCAGCATCCCGTCGGTGGCGGCGATCGCGATGGTGGCCATGTCCGAAAGTGTACGGGGGATGTCGTTCCCGACACTGGTCAGTGACCGGCCGCCGCGGGAGGCTCTTCTCAGTCGATCTTTGAGAGGACTGGAGAGATGAGTCAGAACGTGGCGGTGTTCGGTGCGTACGGGCACACCGGGCGGTTCGTGGTGGCGGAGTTGCGCGATCGCGGGTTCGTCCCGCTTCTCCTCGGTCGCGACGAGGGCAAGCTCCGGGCACTGGCGGCGTCGGGGCTCGAATACCGGGTGACGTCGGTCGACGACCCGGCCTCGCTCGACCAGGCGTTGAAGGGCTCGGTCGCGGTCGTCAACTGCGCCGGCCCGTTCGCCTCGACGGCCGCCCCGGTGGTCGAGGCCGCCCTGCGCGCCGGGATCCCGTACGTGGACGTGGCAGCCGAGATCGAGGCCAACGTCGACACGTTCACGCACTTCACCGAGCGTGCCCGGGCCGCGGGGGTCGCAGTGGTCCCGGCGATGGCCTTCTTCGGCGGACTCGGCGATCTGCTGGTGACCACGGCGATGGGCGACTGGGCGTCGGCCGACGAGGCGCACGTCGCGTACGGACTGAGCAGCTGGCACCCCACGGCCGGGACCCTCGCCGCCGGCGCCGTCTCCCGGGAGCGGCGCGAGGGCCAGCGTGTCCGCTACACCGGTGGCCGGCTGGACTACTACACCGACGCGTGCGACCTGCCGAAGGTGGAGTGGGACTTCCCCGCCCCGGTGGGCCGCCAGACCGTCCTCGGGGATTTCACGATGGCCGACGTCGTCACCGTCCCCAGCCACCTGTCCATTCCCGAGGTACGCACGTACATGACCACCGACGCGGCCAGGGATCTGACGGCTCCGGGCACACCCGCACCGGCGGCGGTCGACGAGCTCGGCAGGTCCGTGCAGACGTTCGCCGTCGACGTCGTCGTGCGCTCCGGTGACACGCGACGACGCGTCGTCGCCAGCGGCCAGGACATCTACGCCATCAGCGCACCCCTCGCCGTCGAGGCGGTCCACCGCATCCTCGACGGTCGGACCAGGACGGGGGGCGTCGCCTCCGCCGGCGCGATCTTCGACGCGCCCGGCTTCCTGCGCGCGCTGTCCGCGCACATCTCGCTCGACATATTCTGACCGGCCGCCGGAACCTTCTCCCTCGCCCGTTTGTGGAACTGGTGGAAGAAGGGGGGTGGCGGTGTCCGACGGTGATCTGATCTCCGAGCTCTACGCCAGCTGTTTCCGGCGCCTGGTGGTCCAGTTGTACGCGGTGACGGGCGACCTGAACGAGGCACAGGAGGCGGTCCAGGAGGCGTTCACCAAGGCGCTGGCCGCGCCCCGACGTTTCGCCGAGTTGGACAACCCGGAGGCGTGGCTGCGCCGCGTCGCGGTGAACGTGGCCCGCAGCCGATACCGGCGTCGGCGCGTACTCGATGGGCTGCTGCGTCGGATCGGCCCGCCGCCGGCGGTCGCCGACCACTCGCCGGAGCACCTCGCCCTGCTCGCGGCGCTGCGCGGGCTGCCCGAGGGGCAGCGGCAGGCGCTGGCCCTGCACTACCTCGTCGACCTGCCGGTGGACGAGGTCGCCGCGACGCTGGGCGTCTCGGCCGGGACTGTGAAGTCCCGGCTGTCCCGGGGCAGGAACGCCCTGGCGGCACTGCTCACCGACTCCGACGCCACCGACACCACGCAAACCGGGAGGATCGATGCCCGATCGTGAGTTCTCCGGGTTCGACGTGGAGACCATCGCCGAGGCCGTCCGGCAGCCGCCCCTGGACGGGCTGCGCTCCACCGCCCGTTTCCGCCGGCAGCGGTCGGTGGCGCTGGTGGCGACCGCGCTGGTCGCCCTGGCCGGCGTGAGCGTCGTGCCGTTGGTGACAGGGCCGGACCGGGTCGACCCGGTGGGGCCGCAGGAGCCGTCACCCCGCCCGGAGGAGTCCCGCGACTTCACGCTGACCGGTCCGGACTCGGGCGTCGACGTGCGACGGGACGGCTGCGTCCTGCGGTTCGCGCTCACCGACGACCGGGGCCGGAGCTGGTCGGACTGGGACGCGGCCCGGTTCCAGAGCACGAGATGCGCGGCCAGTCCCACGCCGACGACGTGGAACCTCGAGACCTCTGTGCTCAGCGAGCGGTCCTACCTGGTCAATGACGCGGGACTGCTCCGCCTCTCCACCGACTACGGCCGGACGTGGCGGGACGGGAACGAGGCAATCGTGGCCGTTCCCACGTTCCCGTCGACCGCCCGACCGGTCTTCTGCGGGTTCGGCTGTGGAGCCCAGCGGGAGCCGCTGGCCGTGGATCCGTCGAGCGGGACCGTGTACCGGCTGAGAGGCAAGGCGCCGTCATGGCGTCCGCTCCACAGCCTCTACCCCAGCCCCGACGGGACGATCTGGGCGACGTACCAGATGCCGAGCCCCTCGGGAGCGACAGTCGCCCGCAGCTCCGACCGGGGCGCGACCTGGACCACCTGGGAGGTGGGTGAGGACAGCAACGTGATGGCGATCGTGGGGGTCGACGACCGGGAGGGATACGTGCTGACCTCGCCGTCGACGGTGGGCGGCGCGCGGCGGCTGTGGAAGACCACGGACGGTGGGAAGACCTGGACCGACACCGGCACGGACCTGCCGGAGCGGACGCACTGGGACCTCACGGTCGGGTCCGACGGGTCCCTGCTGGTGATCGCGCCGAGCGGTGGCACCGGGGCCGAACGCCGCGCGACGCTGCTGGTCAGCAGGGACGACGGGCGGCACTTCACAGTCGCCCGGGAGTACGGGACGGCCGTCGGATCGCTCAGCGTCGCCCCCGGGTACGCGTGGCTCTTCGGCCGGGACGACGGGTCGACGGGCGAGCCGGACCACCTCCTGCTCACCACGGACGCGACCACCTGGACCCGTTTCCCGCTCGCCTGAGCAGATGTGGACGTGTGGCGGCAAGCGCCGCCACACGTCCGACCCATTGACAGTCTTCTCCCAGAGGCCTACACAGGAGTTCGACGCCCATCGATGACAACGATGTCATACCGGGTGTCGCCACCTCGAAGGAGGGTCCGCCTCATGCCCCGATCAGGCCCGTCCCGTCTGCTCAGCCTGCTGGCGACTGCCATCACCGGCACGTCCGTCCTCGCCGCCGTCGCCGCGCCCGCCGCCGCGGCACCGCTCAACCTCACCTCGTACGTCAACCCGTTCATCGGCACCGACGACAGCAACGCACCGAACCCGGTCGGCGGAGGCGCGGGCGGCAGCACAGTCCCCGGCCCGATCCAGCCGTTCGGGATGGTGCAGCTCAGCCCGGACACCCCGACCGCCTCACCGTCGGGGTACCGGTTCAGTGACACCCAGATCGAGGAGTTCAGCCTCACCCACTTCAACGGGGCCGGCTGCGCCAACAACGAGGACCTCGGCATCCTCCCGATCACCGGCGCCCTCGGCTCCTCGCCGGGCACCGCCTGGACGTCCTACCGCGCCACCCAGAACAAGAGCCAGGAGCAGGCCCGACCCGGCTTCTACCAGGCGGTGCTCAGCAACTACGGCAACACGAAGGTGGAGGCCTCGGCCACCGCCCGCACGGCCGCCCTGCGACTGACCTACCCGTCCACCACCAGCGCCCGAGTGCTGATCAACCCCAGTCGCAGCGCCACCGGCAACCGCGCCGGCGCGCTGACGATCAACGGCTCGACCGTGACCGGCAGCGTCACCGGCGGTGGCTTCTGCGGCAGCTCGAAGACGTACCAGATCTTCTACCGGATGGAGTTCGACCGCGCCCCGAGCGGCACCGGCACCTGGCTCGGTGGCACCGTCACCGCCGGCGGCACAAGCGTCAGCGGCACGAACTCGGGCGGCTATCTCACCTTCGACACGTCCGGCAACGCCGTCGTGCAGGCCAGGATCGGGATCTCCTTCGTCAGCCAGGCGGGTGCCGCCGCCAACCTGGCCGCCGAGCAGGCGGGCTTCGCCTTCGACACCGTCCGCACCAACGCGGACGCCCAGTGGAACACCGTCCTGAACCGGATCCAGGCGACCGGCGGCACACCCGCCGACCTGCAGAAGTTCTACACCGCGCTCTACCGCGTCTTCATCAACCCCAACGTCTCCAACGACGTCAACGGGCAGTACCGCGGGTTCGACAACGCCATCCACAGCGCGAGCCACCCGGTGTACCAGAACTACTCCGGATGGGACATCTACCGCTCGTGGGCGTCGCTGATCGCCTACCTCGCGCCCCAGGAGGCCGCCGACATCGCCAAGTCGATGGTGCTCGACGGCCAGCAGGGCGGCCTGCTGCCGAAGTGGTCGCACAACCACAACGAGGCGTTCGTGATGACCGGGGATCCCGGGCCGATCATCGTGGACAGCCTCTACCAGTTCGGTGCCCGTGACTTCGACACCGCCGCGGCCCTGTCGCTGATGAAGAAGAGCTCGGCCGGCGGCACCACCCAGGGCAGCCCGATCCGGGGCCGGCAGAGCGGCTACGTGCAACGCCAGTACATCGACGGCGACCCGTCAGACTCGTTGGAGTACTCGGCCAGCGACTTCGCGGTCGCCCAGTTCGCCCGCGCGCTGGGCGACACCGCCACCTACAACACGCACATGACGCGCGCCCAGTGGTGGCGCAACACCTTCAACACCGAGTCGAGCTACGTGCACCCGCGCAACGCCGACGGCACCTGGCCCTGGCCGCTCGACCCGGCCAGCCAGTCGAACTTCGTCGAGGGCAACGCGTCGCAGTACACCTGGATGGTCCCGTACAACTTCGCCGGCCTGATCAACCTGATGGGTGGACAGCAGACCGCTATCCAGCGGCTCGACCACCACTTCACCCAGACCAACGGCGGGCAGTCACAGCCGTACTTCTACATCGGCAACGAGCCGGAGCACGGCGTGCCGTGGGCGTACCACTTCGCGGCGGCGCCGGCCGGCACGAGCGCCGCCGTACGCCGGATCATGAACGAGTCGTTCACCACCGGCGCCGGCGGCCTGCCCGGCAACGACGACCTCGGCGCCACCTCGGCGTGGTTCGTCTGGTCGGCGCTCGGCATGTACCCGCCGACCCCGGGTGCGGACACCCTCGCCCTGCACGGCCCGCTCTTCTCCTCGATGCTGGTCGACCGGCCCACCGGTGATCTCCAGATCACCGCGCCCGCCGCCGGCCAGGGCAACCAGTACGTCCAGGGCCTCTCGGTGAACGGCACGTCGACGCAGCGGCCCTGGCTGCGGTACGCGGACATCGCCGGTGGCGGCACCCTCTCGTACGCGATGGGCGGCACGCCGTCGGCCTGGGGCACCAACCCGGCCGACGTTCCGCCGTCGTTCAACGACGGGTTCACCCCGCCGCCGGCCGCTCCGGACCTCGGCACCAACCTGGCCGCCGGCAAGCCCGCCACCGGCTCCGCCGCGTGCAACAGCGCGGAGGGTCCGGAGAAGGCGTTCGACGGGCGGCTCGGCAGCACCAGCAAGTGGTGCTCCCTCGCCGCCGGCACGAAGACCCTCCAGGTCGACCTCGGCGCCAACCAGACGGTGCGTTCCTTCGTCGTCAAGCACGTCGGGCTCGGCGGCGAGACCACCGGCTGGAACACCGGCGCCTTCACCATCCAGACCAGCTCCGACGGCACCACCTGGACGACCCGCGCGACGGTGACCGGCAACCGGTCCAGCCGCACCTACCACCCGATCGGGGCGGTGACCGCCCGCCACGTCCGGCTCGCCATCACCACCCCCACCAACAACGGCAACGGCGCCGCCCGCATCGCCGAGTTCGAGGTGTACGGCGGCGCGGCGGCGACCAACCTCGCGCTGAACCGGCCGGCCGTCGCCGACTCCCAGTGCGCCAGCACCGAGGGGCCGGAGAAGGCCGTCAACGGCAGCACCTCGGGCGGCAACGCCGACAAGTGGTGCTCGACCGGCGCCGGCAAGTTCCTGCGGATCGACCTGGGCGCGACCCGCGCGATCACCTCCATCCGCGTCCTGCACGCCGGGGCGGGAGGCGAGAACCCGGCCTGGAACACCCGGGACTTCGACCTCCAGGTGTCCCCCGACGCCGGCACCTGGACGACGGTGGCGCAGGTTCGGGGCAACACCGCCGACGCCAGCGAGCATCCGCTCTCGGCCAGTGGCCGGTACGTACGGGTGAACGTGCTCACCCCGACCCAGACCACCGACCAGGCGGCACGTCTCTATGAGGTGGAGGTGTACGGGTCCTGATCACCCTGGGGGTGGCCGTCTGATCCGCACGCTTCAACGGCCGACGCCGGCCAGCGTGGCACTTCGCCACGCTGGCCGGCGTCGGGTGAGCGGCGACGGTCAGAAGATCACGCTGACGCCGGCCGCCTTGCACGCGGCGGTGATGTCCGCGCCGGCCTTCAGGAAGGCCGGGTTGTCGGCGGCGGCCGCCGGGTCCGACGCCGCCGCTGCCTTGGTCGCCTCGGCGCCGAACTCCCGCAGGGCGGCGGAGACCTTGCTGTCGCCACCGGTCGCGGCCACGTCGACGACCTTCTGGTTGAGCTCGGTCAGGATCTTCTTGTAGTCCGCGGCCGACGGCTCACCGGCCTTCGCGACGGCGATCAAGACCGCCTTCATGTCGTCCCCGGCCTTCTTCGCCGACTCGCACAGCTTCTTGTCGCTCACGCCGCCGGCGGCGGGCGCGGTCGGCGTGGCGGCGACAGAGGAGGCGGCCGAGGTCGGGGCGGCGGACGTGGGAGCGGGCGACGGGGACCCTGCCGCCGTCGTCGTCTTGTCTGCCTCACCGCAGGCGGCGAGAGCCGTCGTGGCGGCAAGGATCAACAGGGCAGAGGCAACACGAGAACGCTTCACGGACGGGTACGCTAGCCGATGCCCGGACCGTGATCAACTCATTGACGACGCCCGTGTTAACCTTCCGGCGCGCCCCAGATGGGCCTACCCCCCGGAGGTTGTGGCTACTTCAGCCGCCACGCCGAGATCAACACGACGGACGTGTGTCTCGCGCGGAGTCCGGGGCGTCGGCGCCTCCGGGGCTTTGTCATCGGTGCGGTTGGTGGACGCCACGGGCTTCCGGTCGGGTCGTCGGATCGACCGGGAAGACGGTACGCATGGCAGTCACGTTCAACCACACCATCATCGCCACGAAGGACAGGAACGCGTCGGCCGCGTTCTACCGGGAGCTGTTCGAGCTGCCGGAGGCGCCCTCGTGGGGGCCGTTCGCCAACGTCCTGCTCGACGAAGGTGTGCTGCTCCAGTTCGCCGAGCCGCCGGTGGACATCCAGATGCAGCACTACGCGTTCCTCGTCGATGACGAGCTGTTCGCGCGGTGCCTGGCGCGCATCCAGGAGCGCGGCATCACCTACTGGGCCGACCCGCAGATGAAGCGGGAGGGCGAGACCAACACCGAGCACGGCGGGCGCGGGTTCTACTTCTTCGACCCGGCCGGGCACGCCATCGAGATCATCACGCGGCCGTACCTGTAGCCGGTCCGCGAACGGGTCGGGGCCGGCCTCGGTGGGAACGCCTCGCCGGGACCGGCCCTGACGAACCGATTTTCACGATCCGGACGAGTACGCCATGAAACACTCCGAGGTGCCCTCGGTCGTTTCACACCGGCCAGCGGTCCCCCACGTCCGGCTTCGGGCGGCGCATCGGCGCCCAGCGTGCGGAAGGGGCGATGTATGCAGCCAACCTGGCTCCTGGCGCTGTCGTGGACGTCGCTGGCCGTTGGCGTCGTCAGCGTCGCGATCGTCGTTGCCGACACCTATCTTCGCGGGCATCGTCAGCCCGTCAAGATCATGGAGATCGTCTGGCTGGTGACCGTCCTCTACATCGGCCCGGCGGCAGTCCGGCTCTACTGGAACTGGGGTAGGCCTGAGGCATTTTCGCGACCGCGGCACGGGGAGATGCTCCGACGGCCCCGGCGGGGCGTTGTCGCCACCAACGTGTCTCGCTGCGGCGCCCACTGCGCTCTCGGCTTCATCGTTGCCGAGGTTGTCCTGTACGTCATCGGGTCCGACGTGGGTCAGGAGACGCTGTGGGTCAGTTACGCCGGCGACTATGTGGCGGCGGTGGCGATAGCTGTTCTCTTCCGATACTTCGGCGCGGAGGGTCGCACCGTCACGAGGATCTGGCCGGCACTGTCGACCGTCGTCAAGGCCGAACTGTTGACCATCACCGCCTTCGAGCTCGCGCTGTTCGCCTGGCTGGCGCTTGCGCATCACATCGTCTTTCCAGAGCCGACCATGCGGCCCGACAACCCGACATTCTGGTTCGCGGGCCAGATAGGACTGATAGCCGGCTTCGTCGCGGCGTGGCCGATCGCCTCCTGGCAGCTTCGCCGAGGGGTCAGGATCGAACCGCACCGGCTTCCCTACAAATAGGTGAGGCGGTGTTCGGGCTCTCGGGCTCGGTTCAGCCGCGCCGGTCGGTGGCCCTGTCGTCCTCGCCGTACTCGCCCCGGATGGGCGGGCGATGAGCGCTGCCGGTCGGAAAGAGCGGACCCCCGGCGCGAATCATCGAGGCGAAGCAGTATGCGAAGCGCAGCTCGCTACCATAACAACGCGACATAGACAAGTTGACATCAACTGATAGGCTGCTCTCTCCTTACCCCTGGAGGAGAGACAGCGAAGTGAAGAAACTATCAAGCGTCGCGTCCGTGCTCGCACTCTCAATTGGAATCGCTGTTGCCCCGGCAGCGTCCGCCTCCGCTGCCACGAACAGGAGCGGGGCGGAACGGCTGAACATCCCGAACAGCAGTGCGTGCAAGGCGGGTCGCACTGTCATGCAGGGCATGGTGGCAGGGCCAGGCGGCCAGCTCTACATCGTTTTCACAAAGGCAGCCGGCGCGGAGCCCGTCCTGTCCAGGTGGTTGCGCGACGGCTCAACCTGGGACGGCACCAGCTGGGTCTGCGCCGGGACGCCAACCTCCATTCCCACACTCGGCCACGGTAACGACCTCGCCTACAATGCGAACTATCTGGGCCAGGGCCCGGCCTTGATTGCGACCCAAGGGAGCCAATCCGCGTTTCTGAGCGACAAGGTGACAGTCGTGCGCCTGAACGCCGACGGATCTTTTGGCGCACGCGGGGAAGTGCGTCTACCGATAGGCAACATCAGCGGCCTCTGCTACAGCGCGACGGCTGCCGGCGGAGCCGGCAAATATGCTGCCCGACGGTTGGGAAGCCTGTGGACCCATCCTGGCGCCGGTGCGCTTACTAGTGGCTGGACGCAGGTGAAGAGCAACCTGACGAGTCACGATAATCGTTCCGACCAAGGTATTGACTGCTCTGAGAACTATGTTTGGAACACCAAGTCAATCAACACCTCAACGCCCGCTACCGGGTGGAACTGGGTATACCAGTACAACTGGTCGGGAGGCGATGTGGAGAGCGACATCGGAGTTCCGGGGAACAACTTGACCGACGAGATCGAAGACGTTACCCATGTGGGGAGCGAATTCTTCGTCGGCATCAATCGAAACGACGGGCTTGCCGACTCCGTGAAGGTGTTCATCGAATAGGTCAGCCTTGTCGGTTCAACCTGTCTCGCAGACTGATAACGATGGCCTCCTGGCTCGTCCGCGACGGTGCATCGCGTGAGCGCTCGCATTGTCTTTGACGGGGAGGCCATCGTCCTGCTCGGGGCCTTGACGATCACCCCAGCCCATCAGCACAGCCGACGGACCGTCACTGGATCAGGACCGACCCCGGTGATGAGTTGTCGCGGCCGCACCCGTCACACCTACGGAGGGACACGACGAGGCGGAAGGATGACGTGATGAGTGCGGACATGCGGCTGGAGGAGCTGGGCGTGAGCGGCCTGGGCGAGGTCGACGAGCCGGCGTTCTCGGGGCTGGCGCAGCGGCACCGGCGGGAGCTGCACGTGCACTGCTACCGG
Organism: Micromonospora coriariae; assembly: GCF_900091455.1. Classification (NCBI taxonomy): domain Bacteria; kingdom Bacillati; phylum Actinomycetota; class Actinomycetes; order Micromonosporales; family Micromonosporaceae; genus Micromonospora; species Micromonospora coriariae. The sequence goes on from NZ_LT607412.1 coordinate 6,417,278, forward strand.
ATGCTCGGGTCGTTCGAGGATGCCGAGGACACAGTGCAGGAGACGTTCCTTCGTGCCTGGCGGCGGCGGGAGACCTTCGAGGGGCGGTCGACGTTCCGCGCCTGGCTGTACCGGATCGCCACCAACGCCTGCCTGGACCTGCTCGCCAAGCGCCGCCCGGCGCCCGCGACCGGCGGCGAGGTGCTGTGGCTGCAGCCCTACCCGGATCGGCTGCTCGACGAGCTGCCCGCGGGCGACGCGGACGAGCCGGAGACGGTAGCCGTCGCGCGGGAGACGATCGAGCTGGCGTACCTGGTCGCGGTCCAGCACCTCGCGCCGCGCCCGCGGGCCGTGCTGATCCTGCGGGACCTGCTCGGCTGGCCGGCGAAGGACGTCGCGGAGCTCCTCGGGGACTCCGTCAACTCGGTGAACAGCGCGCTGCAGCGGGCCCGCGCCGGCATGCGGGAGCACCTGCCCGCCGAGCGGCAGGACTGGACCGGCGGCGAGGAGGACGCCGCGACGCGCGAGCTGGTACGCCGCTTCACCGAGGCCAGCGTGGCCAAGGACATCGACGGCATCGCCGCACTGCTGCGGGACGACGTCCGGTGCTCGATGCCGCCCACGCCGGGCCTGTACGTCGGTCGCGACGCCGTGGTGAACGACTGGATCAAGGACGGCTTCGAGAGCCTGGGGGCCCTGCGCACCGTCGCCACCTCAGTGAACCGGCAGCCCGCCGTCGCCTTCTACCTCTGGCGGGAGCAGGAGCACGCGTACCTCCCGCTGACGATCGACGTTCTGCGCATCACCGGCGGAGCCATCACCGAGATCGTCACCTTCCACGACGACCAGTTCCCGCGGCTCGGGCTGCCGGAGCGCCTGCCGGCGGACGGCACGCGGTAGTGCCGGTGTGGACGCTGACCAGGTCGACATGAACAGCATGAAGGACACCGGGGCCGTCGCACACCGCACCCGAACCGATTGACGATCCCGCAATGGGTACTGGTCGGCGAGTCTGATGATCGAGCGCCGAGTCCCTACCAACCGGACGACGAGAGGGTCCCGCCGGCCACCGCGAAGCTGACCAGAATCGCGGCGGCCAGTGGCACGGCCACCGCGACGGCGAGCGCCCGGCGATGATGCGACCCGCCGGTCCGGACCACGATCAGCAGGCCCAGCGCGAGGTCGATGGCCACGTTCCACCACGCGCCGGCTGTGTAGTTGGGGTCGGTCGCCTTGCCGGCGAACCGGGCCGCCTCCTCGAAGAACACGGCGACCGGGAGCGCGATCCCGACGACCTGCCGCCATCCCGCTCCGCGCGCCCAGGTCCCGCCGGTGCCGAAGACCACTCCGGCGAGCACCCCGAAAAACATCCAGACCAGCGACGACGGTGCCCAGAGCACCGCGAGGTCGTCGCCTTGCAGGAGTGCGGCCGCGAGGTAGTAGCTGGGCACCGCGACGACGAGCAGGACGGCGGCGCCGACTGCCGAGCGCAGCCGCCCGGACCGCACCCGGTAGCCGAAGAAGAAGGCGGCGACCGCCCAGGTCGCGGTGGAGTTGCCGAGTTCGGCGATGGGGAACGGCAGCCACTTGATCCAGCAGAAGTCGAGGAAGCCGAGCAGGAAGCCACCCACCACGGAGGCGAGCGCCACCGTACGGTCACCAGGTCGCATGGCCGCAGAGCATACCGAGTATGCCCTGCTCACCTGGTCGGCCTCTCGTCTGCGCGACCGGTCCGACAGGGGCCGGATCTAGGTGGCGTCGTTGTCGTACTTCGTCTGGTGGCGGCGGATCTCGACGTGGTGGTCGGCGGACCAGGCGGCCAGGGCCAGCACGGTGGAGAGCAGTGACGTGCCGAGGTCGGTGAGGGCGTACTCGACGCGGGGCGGGACCTCGGGGTAGGAGGTCCGGGTGACGAGGCCCGTGCGCTGCAGGTGCCTCAGGGTCAGCGTGAGCATGCGCTGGGAGATGCCGGGGATCGCGTCGCCCAGGTTCGAGTAGCGAATGGGGCCGTCGGCAAGCGTACCGATGATCAGAACGCTCCACTTGTCGCCGACGAGGTCCAGGACCTCGCGGATGAAGTCGGCGTCTTCGTCGTTCCAGTGCGCACAGGGCCCCGGCGCGCTCCGGACGTTCGCCCGGACGTTAGTGCGCCTCCGTCGAAGATCCTCGCCACTCATACCACCACCCCTTCCGTCAGCCGGTCGCCACGCACATGAATGTACCTTTTGTGGCTCTCCGATTCTAATGCATCATGGGGCTACGAACAGGAAGTGAGAAACGAGGAGGAGTGCCATGAAGATCGAGTTCTGGTCGGACATCGTCTGCCCGTACTGCGGGCTGATGGATCACCGGCTCCACCAGGCCCTGGACCGGTTCGAGCACGGCGACGAGGTGCAGGTGATCCACCGGTCGTTCCAGCTACATCCCGACCTGCCCCGTGAGGGTGTCAGCCAACGGGAGCTGATCACGATGGCCGGGGCCCCCGCGACGACCGTGGATCAGGTCCTGCGACCGATCGAACGGGCCGCCAAGGCGGAGGGCCTGACCCCCTACCGCGCGGTCGACCGCACGCTCGGCCCGACCGATTTCGCCCACGAGCTGCTCGCCTACGCGACCGACCAGGGACGCGGCAACGAGGTCTGGACGGCCATGTTCCGGGCGCACTTCGGGCACGCCCGCAAGCTGTGGACGACCGAGGAGGTCCTCGACTTCGCCGCCGAGGTGGGTCTGGACCGCGCCGGGGCCGCCGAGGCCCTGCGCAGCCGCCGCTACCGGGCCCGCGTGGCGGCCGACCAGCGCGAGGCACAGCGCCTCGGCGCCCGAGGTGCACCGTTCCTCGTGTTCGACGGCCGCTTCGCTGTGCCCGGGGCGATCGGCCTCGACGACCTGCTCGCGGTCATGGTCAAGGCGTGGGACGAGAGTCATCCCGCTCCGCAACCGCTGCCGGTTGTCGCCGACGCCGAGGGCATCTGCGCCCCGGACGGGTGCGCGGTGCCTGACCGCACCATCTGAGCCGCACGCCCCAGGCGACGGATTCCCCGCTATCAACCCGGGCAGACCGCTCGGGGCAGCAGACACGGACCCACGAGGGTTCGCCATCCCGAATTGGAGTTAACAGCCATGTCAGATCTACAGGCACAGGACAGTGCTCTGATCCTGATCGACCACCAGGTCATCTCGATGGGGTTCATCAAGACCCAGTCGCCCGACGTCGCCAAGTTGAACAGCATCACCCTGGTGAAGGCAGCAAAGGTCCTCGACATCCCGAACGTCTGGACCAGCAGCACCGAGGATGACAACCAGGACTGGTGGATGCCCGGACTGGAGGAGATCAACCCGGAGGCCTACGCGAACCGGATCAAGCGCACCGGCATCATCGACTCCTGGGACGACCCGGACTTCGTACGGGCCGTCGAGGCCACCGGCCGTCGGACCTTGATCATGGCCGGCACCACCAACGACGGCTGCCTGATCTACACCGCGCTCAGCGCCAAGCGGGCCGGATACGACGTCTACGCGGTCCTCGACGCCGGAGGATCGGTGTTCCAGATCTCCGAGGAGGTGGCGCGACTGCGCATGACGCAGGCCGGCGTCACCCTGACCACCACCGCCGCGGTCCTCGGCGAACTCGCCAAGGACTGGGCCACTCCGCACGGCCAGCAGATTCGTCAGATCCTGGCCGACAACTTCAAGACCGTACTCGGTGGATTCGGGTTGGCGAAGTAGGCGGGGCGCCCCAGCGGGCCCGACCGCAGGCTGCGCGCAGCTTGCGCCGGGCCCGCTTCAGGGCGGCGAATGATCAGCCGCCGGACTCCAACTTCTTCGGCGACCGCGGCCCAACGGACCGTTCAGTCGCGCAGGTCGCTGGCCTTCTGGTCCTCGCCGTACTCGCCGGGGATGGGTAGGTAGTAGGCGGGGAGGAAGCCGGCGATGATGACGACGCCCGCGATCGGCACGAACACGCCGACGAGGACCCCGGAGCCGATCCAGATCAGCGCGAGCGCGAATCGGCGACCGATTGCCCGAACACCGAAGGGGCCGAGACCGGGGTACAGCAGTTTCGCACGGCGGAGATGAGCCCAGGTGACGTTGAACAGGGCTGCCGCCGTCCACAGTGTGGCGCCGTAGACGACGACTGCCGTCCGTAGGCCCTGCTCCGCGCGCAACGCGCCGGCGAGCAGCGAGGTGGAGAACGGCAGGAACGCGATGACCATCAGGAGCAACGTGTTGAGGAACAGGACCGCACGGTCGACGTGCCGGACACGGTCGAACATGACGTGGTGATTGACCCACACCTGCCCGATGAGCAGGAAGCTCAGCGCGTACGCCAGGTACGACGACCACAACGCCCCGAGGCCCCGCAGGAGATGCCCGAAGTCCTCCGGCGGCTGGATCTCCAGCACGAGAAGCGTCACCGCGATGGCGAACACAGCGTCGCTGAAGGCCACCAGCCGGCCCGGACGACGCGCGAGCCGCGGGGTGTCGCTTCTCGAAAGCATGCCCCAATTATGCTGTTTGTCTACTCCCGCCGGGCTCGCCCGCAGCCCGTCGCGGCCTAGCTCTGCGGCGCCAGGGTGCGCAGGACGCAGAACTCGTTGCCCTCCGGGTCTGCCATGACCACCCAGCTCCGGCCTGCGCCCTGACCCACATCGGTCCTGGTGGCGCCGAGGCCGAGCAGTCTGGTCACCTCGTCCTCCGTGCTGCCGTCGATCGGGCTGACGTCGAGGTGGAGCCGGTTCTTCACGGTCTTGCCCTCGGGCACCTGGATGAACACCACGGTGGGCGACATCTGGCGGGCCGGAACATCCTCGACGGTCCGGACTGCCCAGAGTATGCCGCCCGTCCAACAGATCCGAGATCTGCTCACCAGGGACCTCAGACGGGCCGGGCCCGACCCCCGCAGCCCGTACGTCGCCGTGCGGCAGTCACTCCACCGACCAGGCAATGGCGGGAGGGCGCACCCGGGCGCACAGCGGTCCGCCGCTGGCATCGGTCAATCCGAGGCTGCCGACCAGGGTCCCGCGGTCCTCGTGTGCGGCGCGCAGCAGCTCTGTCGGGATGTCAGTGAACATCAACTTCGCGCGTCGGAACATCGCGAAGCCGTCATCGGTCACCGCGCCCCAGCTCAGATAGAGAAACCGGGCTCCGGGGCGCCCCTGCACCCACGGCCCTCCGACATCCAGCATCCCGTCGATCTCCCGGCTGGACACCTCGAAGCACCAGGTCGCCGTCGCCGCGTCGGCGGGCACCTGGTCGACCACCTCGGCCTTGCGCTGGACCCCGACGTGCACGTTGCCGAGCCGCAGCGCGTCGGCTTCCGCACCGGCGCGCCGCCCCGGGAGGTCGCTGCCGTCGATCCGGATCCGCATCCCACCGACTCTAGTAACGCGACCACGAACGTTGGCCAAGGGAGTGACGGTTCGGATTCTCCTGGCCGGGCCAGACGTCGGTCCGCGTCGGGCCTAGCCGTTCATGCCTGGTCGAAGCACAGGCAGAAGGGGTGCCCGGCGGGGTCGAACATCACCCGGACGTTCTGCTGCGGCTGGAACTCCGCCACTGTGGCTCCCAAGGCGACCGCGTCTGCGACGGCCGAGTCCAGGTCGCCGACCTGGAAGTCGAAGTGCATCATCGGGCGCTGTTCCCTGTCGACCGGGGGCCAGACCGGCGTCCGGTAGCCATCCGCCTGTTGGAACACGAAGAAGGGCCCTTGCGGGGAGGCGGCGACGATGGCTGTTCCAGGCTCCTCGTGTCCGATATGCCACCCGAGAAGCTCGGCGTAGAACCTGGCCAGACCGCTGGGGTCCGGTGCCTCGATCGTCGTTCCCCACCACATGCCACTGGTTCGCGACCTCATGCCAGTAGCCTGCCCTATGAACGCGACCATGTCGTGCCAAGAGCACCCGAGATCCGGCGGCGGCCTCCTCCAGCGGGCTGACCCGAAGAGCAACCCCCGGCCCGCGCTTGCGCGGGCGGTGCCGGCGTCGGGAGAATCCTGAGCCGTGTCGGAAGATCATCAGCCGGAGCGCGGCGAGGACGAGACGGTCATCGAAAGCCACGTCGCCTGGTGCCCTGTCGACCCGGAATTGGCCGGTCACATCATCGGGTTGGCAGACCTACAGTGGAACGATCGGGCTCTTACCGACAGGGCGATGCGCGGTCTCGGCTGGTCTGACGACGACGTACCGACCGACGAAGCTCGCCTCGTCACCACCGCCGGTCACGCCGTCTACGGCGACCACTGCCTCTACCTGCCGTTCGCCCATTCCTACGACGTCGGCGGCGAGTTGTGGCCGGACGACTTCTGGGGCTCGCTGCCCGGCTGGTCGAGCCGGCCGGCCGGCCGCGAGGAGTTCAAGGCGCACATCGACGCTGCCATCGAGCGGTTCGCCGAACAGCTCGGCCCACCGGATTGCGACGTCCGCACCGAAGGCCGGCACCTCACCATCGGTCGGTACTCGCGGCGGTACGCGGCCTGGCGACGTGACGGCAACATCCTCGTGATCGGCGTGGCCCTGGACGGCTACTCCTACGCCCAGGACGAGGAGGCTGTCATCTACATAGGTGAGTTCGCCACGGACAGGCCGTTCCCGGACGCCGCGGGCTTCCTCAACCTCATGCACACCTAGACCCGCTGCCGCCCGGCCGAATATTCCGTGGTGTGGAACAGCTGCCCTGGGATGCTGTCCGGGTGACCGTCATCCGCTCGGTGGTCCTGGTGGGCCTGTTCTCGGCGAAGGACCGCGATTACCAGGATCGCCTGGACGCGCTGGAGGCGCAGGTAACCGCACTGGGAGGCCAGGTGCTGGACCGGTTCGTCCAGCGCAGGGGCGTCTCCGATGGTGGGGTACGACTGATGTCCGCGCCATTGTCGCGTCGGTTTCTCATCGGTCCGGGAAAGCTGGACGAGATCGCCACGACCTGTTCGAGCAGAAACGTCGACGCCGTCGTCTTCATCAACGGCCTGAGCGGCTACCAGCGCCGATGGCTGTCGACACGCCTCGGGCGCCCGGTGCTGACCCAGGCCGACCTCGACCCGTCCGCGCATCACCTGACCACCCCTACCCAGTCTCAGCGTCGCGCCGACCGCGGCCAGCGACCCACACGCCGACGGTAGTGCGACATCACCTCACGTCTGCAACACGCTCAACGTGGAGTCGCCGAGCGGCCAGGTCCCGTGTGCGAAGGGTCAGCGGGTGAGGCCGACCAGCGTCGCCAGGCGCGCCACGCCGGCCGGCGCCGGGTGACCCCGGGCGACTTCGGCGATCACGGTACGCGCCAACGGCCGGCACCGGACCTCGGCCGGCGCGACACTGTCCGCGTCCACAAGGGCCCGAGCGGCGCCGCGCAGGTCACCCACCTGGAGGTACGCCCGCGCGGCATCGACCAGGTACGCGCCCCGGTACTCGGCCGGCAACCGCCGCCACGCCTCCCGCCGAATCACCGTGACGTGCCGCCGCACCGCCTCGCCGGCATCGCCCCGCAAGACCGCCACCACCACCCGCGCGAGGTCGACGGCGGTCGGCCCGAAGCCGGTGCGGTGCTGGTCGTCGTACCCCCGGAGTTGGGCGGCGATCCCGGCGGCCCGGTCGGTCAGCTCCTCGGCGCGGCGGGGGTCGCCGCAGCCGGCGGCGGCCAGGGCGGCCTGGAGCAGCAGCGTCCCACCCACGGCCCACTCCCCCGCCGCCCGCTGCGGCCTGGGTGCGCCACCGCCTCGGTGATCATGAGGTTGACGGGGGGTTTGATCTCTACACAGCCCGCCAACCTCATGATCACCGAGCGGGAAGAGGGCTGGGCGGGTGGGTGGTGTGCCCATGCGGTTGGCGGCGGTGAGCGTTGCGGCGAGAGCCAGGCGGTCCCGGCCCGACGCGCGCAGCGCCTGCCCGACCGACACGGCCGCCGTCGCCGCGAGCACCGGCTCGTCGCCGGCGGCGGCCATCGCCCGGTCGGCGGCCAGCCACCCGAGGTCGGCGTCGCCGAGCTTCACCAGCAGGGACGAGGTGATCCGGTACGCCTGCACCAGCAGCTCCGCTGACTGTGCGCCCTGGGCGGCGTCGAGCAGGCCCGGCAGCAGGCGCACCAACTGCGGGTAGTGCGCGTGCTGGTAGGTCAACCAGGCGTGCCCGATCTGCCGTCGCAGCTCTTCCGGCGTCTGGGCTGGGGCTTGCGGGGTGTCGTAGCGGGCGAGCGCTGCCCGGATGTCGTCCACCCCGTCCGGCGTGCCGGTCGGGGTGCTCCGCGGCTGGCCGAGCAGCACCTCCGGGTCGACCCGCAGCACGTGGGCCAGCTCCTGGATCACCGAGTACCGGTCCAGGGTGCGGACGCCCCGCTCGACCTTGTCCACCCAGCTCTTCGACCTGCGCAGCCGGTCGGCGAGCATCTGCTGGGTCATCGACCGCCGCACCCGCCACCGCGCGACGCGGCGGCCGATCGGCAGGTCATCACTGGTCACGCCGCCACCGCCGGTCCGGGACCGCGCGGGTCGTGTCCTCCACCGGTACGCGCTCCGCCTCCGCCTGAGCCAGGAGGCGTTGCTTGGCTGCCTCCCGCTCGGCCGCCTCCGACTGCTCGCCGCTGTTGTCCGGAGCGCTGTCGTCCCGACCGCTCATCCCCGCCTCCTCCTGAAGAGACCCAGCGGCGATGCTCAGAACCAATCACCGCCGCACATGGCCTACGGGACGCGAGTGCGGCCCAAAACGGACACTAGAGCCGGTCAGTGATGGCGGAATTACTGGCAGTTATACGGCCAGGTTGATGCCGATGCGGCCGGCGAGTAACCGCAGCTCGTCGGGGATGGCGCGGCGCCGGGCGCGCTGTGCCAGCGTCACCACGGCATCGCGGGCAAGGGGGTTGATGGCGAACGGGATCGGTGCCGCGCGCTCAGCCTGCACAAACGCGGCGAGAGCCTCCGTGTCCCGGCGACCGCCGTCGGCCAGCGCTCGGCCAACATCGAGCCAGTAGGACATCCGGCGATTAGATGCCACCAGCACCTGTGGTCGTACCGTCCGTGACAGCTCGATCACCTTGCCGGACTCGCCTTGCTCCGCTGCGATGGACATCTTCCAGAGCCCTACGTTGGTCGGCCCAAAGCAACAATCGTTGAAGCCGCCACCGTCAGCGGGATCTCCCAAACTCGCCGCCTCCCGCGTCGCCTCCGCGAGATGGTGGTGAGCATCATCCGGTCGACCATCTACCGTGGAGGCGAGCGCAGCCGTGAGGTGCAGTTGGCCGAGCATTTGCCTGACCCGGACGTCGGATGCGTTTCCCTGAAGCTCCGCCAGCGATCGGTCGGCAGCTCCGGCAGCCAACCGCGCCGCCTCGATTGGCAGGCTCTGCACGTACGCAAACCGAGATGCCCCGATCCATGCGCGATCTTCGACGTCCTCAGCAGCCAACACGGATACCCGAGCGGCATTGAGCGCCAGGTGTCGGTATCCGAGGTGCCGGAGGCAGGTGGAGGCTTGGTAGGCGACCTGAACCAGCGTGGCCCCACCCACGGCGGCGGCTTCGAGCAGCAGGCCGGGGAGCAGGCGAGCCATTGCCGGGTAGTTGCACGAGTTGCGGAGCTGGTCGCTGCGGGCGATCTCGGCGGCCAGACGGTCCTCGGTGTAGGTCGGCGGGCGGCGTTCGCCGTCCTCGATCTCGATCAGGGCCGACCAGATCGCCGGTACGCACTCGGCGGCGGCCTCGCGGGCAGGATCGCCGGACTCTGTGCCCTGGCCGAGCAGGTCCGCCACCGTGAGCTGGAGCGCGGCAGCGAGAGCGACCAGAGTGGATCGGCGGTCGATCGTCTTCCTGCCCGACTCGACCTGCGACACGTAGGACTGGGTGACCCCAGCGAGCCCGGCGAGGACGGCCTGAGTCATCCCGCCGCGGCGCATCCGCCAGTACCGGATCCTGGAACCGATGGTGTCCGGCTTCTTGACCATGCCTTCGCCCGCTCCCATTAGAAGACTGGGATAGCGGCCGCGGACCCCTATCCCGCATGGGTGGACGGTACACCGGTAGGGCCCCCCAGCGGTGACTCCAAGTACCCGGCTGTACCACATGTACCGCACTCCGGTGCGCCACCTTGGCGACCATGACCGGCCCGAACTGGTCGGAATCCACCACACCACAACAACCCGATCGCCAATTTGTGCAAAACTTCCGGGCGAAGCAGACGCCTACCTTTTAGCCAATTCACTGCTCACTAGACCAGAAACCCGGATAGAAGATTGTGAGAGGATTTTCCCCCTGATCATGTGACTCCATCGACATTCTGATCTGCGAGGCAATCTCAGTCCGGTACGTGTCCAACCGAGGCACAAGCGTATAGATCGAAGTTGTATCTATCTGCACGGTACGGAATTCCCTCACATCGAACGGCAGTCGATCCGCGACCCTACTTAGCTGCACAATTGGCTTACGTACAGCGTGCCTCAACGCGAGTTCATAAAAAACATTGGGATTGTGATAGGAGAGATCAGCAATTACCAGCGGCGCACGAACTATGTATTCAATCACTTGTTTCGAGATGAGGCCAGGATCAGTGATCTGGTCAGCACGGACAAGTTTCATTCCAAACTCTTGCAGGGCCGGCTCCACCAATGACCCCATGAACAAATCGGAATGCTGCCGCTCCTCCGATTCTGGTTGCCCAATGGGCGCAATGTAGAAGCAAGTGTCAGACATCGAGTCGCGCACTTGCACGTCCACTACTGACGCCACGCGTACGGTATCCGAAGCGACGGTACCTTCGATGACTTGAGGTACACGCTGAGACACGGCGAGTGAGAACTTGTCCATGTCTTCGAGAACGTGCTCTCTTGTGAGCAGCCGCTCGGCACCAGCTATCGTTCGAAGCAACCCTAGGAATTTCGCGTTAACAACGAAGGTTTCAACGCATTCGTTTGCGAAATCCTTATCTATACCTTGACTGAGTACATAATCTTTGAGAACAGAAGCAGTGGGTAGGCGATTTCCCTTAAAATTTTCGTACAGCTTCCGAAAGGCCTCGTTCTTCTCGATTGCAAGCTTAAATTGCGCGGCGAAACGCTCGGGTGGAGGCGTATCGGACGAGGTTGCGGTAGCTCCATCGGGCGTCAGTTCCAGGTGTTCGGACTTATAGCTACCAACCGTGATTCCATATTGGAACGAGCCGGTAATGATCGCGCGACTAGCCATGCTATCCGCTTCACGCTTCATGTTCTCAAACAATGTTAGGCGGCGAACCCTTTGCCCAGCGGCATGCTCCTGTATTGCATGTCCGAGCGTGAGCGCCTCATCGAACGTGATAGGCGGCACCGGCCGCGTTCGTCGTTTGCGACGCTCGGTGCCGGACGCCTCGCCAGGTGTTGTCGCGCCGTTCAGGGCTGTGGTTGCAGAGATGAGCGGCTCATCCTCGACCGATGTCATGCGCAGATGGTAACTTCACACTCCCTTGATCAACACGCGCCACAAGGGCCAACAAGGGGCAACTGACAAAGAAATGACACGGGCGCCACCATACTCGAACGTCCGTTCGGATAATGTTCGAACGGAGGTTCGAAAAGTTGCAATCAAGGACGACCGAGCCGCCGCAACACAGCTATTTCAGGGCCAACCCGGCACTATTTGCTACGAACCCGTTCAAGTAGGACTAGCGGGCCGCCCCTTCAGGAAGGCTATGACGTGTTAGAGGCTGAAGACTTCCCGCCGTTCCAGCGGGCCGTGTCCCGCGAGTCTCAGGTGGGAAAAAAGGTATTTCTGAGGCTGTCTGAACTACGGCTGTTGCTGCTACTGCTGGCGGCTGCAACTGGAGCGGTCAGTTGGAACATTAACAGATTGGCATTAGGCGCCCTGGTTGCCGCCTGTTGTTTTGCCACCGCCTCAGCTGTCGAAGTATTCCTGCTTACCAATCGTCCGAATCAGCGGTGGTATTCAGGTCGAGCCTTGTCCGAGTCGGTCAAGTCCTTGTCGTGGCGCTACGCAGTTGCAGCGGACCCTTTCCCCCGCTCACGGGGTGAACGAGAGTGCGCTGAGGATTTTACTAGTCGCTTGTTAGCCATGGCGGACGACATGGTTTCAGCCGGACTCGCGGCCCCGGCGGCAACTGGCCAACAAATCACTGGCCAAATGCGTGCTCTGCGCTTGTCGTCCTTCCAGGTGCGTCGAGTATCCTACGTCAACGGTCGACTGGAAGGGCAGAGGGTTTGGTATGCCAACCAGTGCAGTTGGCACCGAGCGAGAGCCAAAAGCTGGTCGGTGGCACTACTCGTACTAGAGATAGCTGGCGTAGTCCTTGCAGTGTTGCGCGTTGCTGGACTCACAACAGTCGATCTACTTGGCATCGCCGCTGCCGCAATTGCTGCAGGTGTCGCCTATATGCAAACAAGGCAATACGACAGCACGGCCATCGCCTACGCCTTAGCGAGCCAGGAGCTCGCTGCCATTGGATCAATCGCGGTGCAAGCCAACTCGGAATCCAAGTTCTCCCGGCTTGTAAACGATGCCGAGACAGCGATTTCGAGAGAGCATACGATGTGGCGAGCGCGGCGGCGCTGAGGGCGGAACGCATCAATAGCGCCTAGAACGTTCGTCCCGGTATGGCTGATTGCCTTCGTTTAGAGCGCCACGATCGCCGCGGTCTCTGCCGGCAGCTCGATCCGGTCCCGCATCACCGTGACCCCCTCCCCCGTGGCGAGCAGCACCCGCCGCGCCACCCCAGGCAGGCTCACCCCTTGCCCCCGCCCAGCCAGGTTCGCCACCACCAGCGTGTCCCCCCGCCGCATCAGCAGGAACTGGTCCCCATGCTGCACGTTAACGGCGTGCAACCGAGGATCCGACAGGTCCGGAAGCGACCGCCGCAGCGCGATCAACCGCTGGTAGAACGAGAACATCTCCCGGTGCTCCGGCTTGTCCAGCTCCGCCCAGTCCAACCGCGACCGCACGAACGTCTGCGGATCCTGCGGATCCGGCACGTCCCCCTCAGCCCACCCGTGCGAAGCAAACTCCCGCCGCCGCCCCAAAGCCACCGCCGTAGCCAACTCCGGCTCCGGATGCGACGTGAAGAACTGCCAAGGCGTAGAAGCCGCCCACTCCTCCCCCATGAACAGCATCGGAGTGAACGGCGCGGTCAACAGCAGCACCGCCCCGACCCGCAACAGCGAGGGCGACAACGAAGCAGAGATCCGATCCCCGGTAGCCCGGTTGCCGATCTGGTCATGGTTCTGCAGGTACGCCACGAACCGGTGCCCAGGCAGCCGAGGATCAACAGGCCGCCCATGGTGCCGGTTGCGGAAGCTGGACCAGGTGCCCGCGTGGAAGAACCCGCCGGTCAGCACGTCCGTCAGCGCCTCCAGCGACCCAAAATCCCCGTAGTACCCCTGCCGCTCCCCCGTCAGCAGCGTGTGCAGCGCGTGGTGGGCGTCGTCGTTCCACTGGGCGTGCAGCCCGAAGCCGCCCGCCTCCCGAGGGGTGATCAGCCGTGGATCGTTGAGGTCGGATTCGGCGATCAGCGACAGCGGCCGCCCCAGGTGCGTCGACAAAGACTCAACGGAAACAGCCAGCTCTTCCAGAATCGGAACAGCCCGCGAGTCGGGCAGGGCGTGCACGGCGTCCAGGCGTAGGCCGTCGACGTGGTAGTCGCGCAGCCACATGAGCACGCTGTCGATGATGTAGCGGCGTACCTCGTCGGAGTGCGGGCCGTCCAGGTTGATCGAGCGGCCCCAGGTGTTGCTCTGCTCGGCGAGGTAGGGCCCGAACCGCGGCGCGTAGGCCCCGGAGGGCCCGAAATGGTTGTAGACGACGTCGAGGATCACCCCCAGCCCCTTGGCGTGGGCGGCGTCGACGAGGCGTTTCAGGCCGTCCGGGCCGCCGTAGGGCTGGTGTGGGGCGTACCAGCAGACGCCGTCGTACCCCCAGTTGTGTTCGCCGTTGAAGGCGTTGACCGGGAGCAGTTCGATCAGGTCGACGCCCAGCTCGACGAGGTGGTCGAGGCGGTCGATGGCCGCGTCGAAGGTGCCCTCCGGTGTGAAGGTGCCGATGTGCAGCTCGTAGAGAATGCTGCCGGGCAGTTGCCGGCCCGTCCACGAGTCGTCGGTCCACTCGAAGGCGGAATGGTCGTAGCGGCGGCTCGGCCCGTGCACTCCCGCAGGCTGCCACGGCGACCGGGGGTCGGGCAGCGGGGTTTCGTCGTCGTTCAGCAGAAAGGAGTAGTCCAGCCCGGCGTCGGGCACCTCGATCCGCCACCAGCCGTCGGGGGCGGCGCGCATCTCGTGGTCGACGTCGCCGGTCAGGCGCAGCCGGACCCGGGTGGCGTCCGGCGCCCACACGGTGAATTCGGTCATCTCGCAGCCTCCACGGAAGCGGTGGGAGGAGCCAGCAGTGCGACGGGATAGTCGGCCAGCAGATCGGCCAGGGAGGTCTCTCCGCCACTGTAGACCCGGCCGGTGAACAGGTCCTTCACCTCGTTAACGGGAAGCGACAGGACTGTGTCGCACCAGCCACCGGCGCGGGCCAGGCCCAGCGGCAGGCGGGTGGCCACCGTGATCGCGCCGCCCCGGTCGAACGCCATCGCGTACCGGCCCTCCGGCCCGTGCGCCGGCACCGGCCGGTAGCCGCTGAACAGCTCCGGGTGCGTCCGGCGCAGCCGCAGGGTCCGCGAGACCACCAGGAGCTTCGCGGCGCCGCTGTCGTCCACCGGGGGACGCCAGCCGCCGTCCAGACGCGCCAGCATCTCCCGGCGTACGGAGAAGTCGACCGGGCGGCGGTTGTCGGGATCGACGAGGGAGTTGTCCCACAGCTCGGTGCCCTGGTATGTGTCCGGCACTCCGGGCATGGTGAGCTGCACCAGCTTCTGGCCGAGCGAGTTGGACCGGCCGGCCGGGGTGATGGCGGCCGCGAACTCGGTCAGCTCGTCGTTAAGGCTCGGGTCGTCGTACATGGCGTCGACCACGGCGTGCATCGCCTGCTCGAACGCCGGGTCGGGGTCCGCCCAGCTGGTCGAGGTCGACGCCTCCCGGGCGGCCTTCTCGACGTACGCGTGCAGCCGCTCCCGTTCGATCGGCCAGGCGCCGACGGCGGTCTGCCAGAGCAGGTGGGCGAATGCCGGGTCGGGCAGCGGGGCGTACGCCATCCAGGCGGTGACCTGCTCGCCCCAGCGTTGCGGCAGCTCGCTGAGCACGGCGAGCCGGGCGCGGACGTCCTCGCCGCGCTTGGTGTCGTGGGTGGAGACGGTGGTCATGCTGGCCGGCCAGCGGACCTGCCGGGCGGTGGCGAAGCGGTGGAACTCCGCCGGCGGCACCCCGAAGTGGGCGGGGCTGCCGCCGACCTCGTTGAGCGCCACGAACCGGCTCCACCGGTAGAAGGCGGTGTCCTCCACGCCCTTGGCCATCACCGCGCCGGTGAACTGGGGGAAGCGCTGGGCCAGCTCGTCGTCGGGGTCGCGCAGCCGGCGGGTGACCGCGTCCAGGGCGGTGGTCAGGTCGGGGCGGCGTCGGCCCGCCTCGGAGCGGGCGGCGGCGAGGTGCCGGGCGCCGTGCGGCGGGTAGCCGCGGTAGACGGCGAACGCGGCGGCCAACTCGGCGAGGGCCGCCCGCGCCCGCTCGGTCGGCACCTCGGGGGCGAGCGCGGCCAGCCGGGTCAGCTCGGCGGCGAGCAGCCGGGTGGCGGCGGCCAGCTTCGTGTCGTGGGTGAGATTTTCCCAGGAGGTGGGGCGCCCGACGAGGCGGGTGTCCAGCACCGTGAAGTCGCCCTCGGCGTCGGGGTCGACGAAGAGCCCGGTGACGGCGGCGAGGGCGTCGTAGCCGGTGGTGCCGTCCACCGGCCAGTCCGGCAGCTCCTCGCCGTACTCCAGGATCTTCTCCACCACGAGCCAGGCCTGCGGCGCGGCCTCCCGCAGCCGGGTCAGGTAGCCGCCGGGGTCGCGCAGGCCATCCGGGTGGTCGACCCGGATGCCGTCGACCTCCCCGGCCGCGGCCCAGCGCAGGATCAGCTCGTGGGTGGCGGCGAAGACCGCCGGGTCCTCCACCCGCAGCCCGGCCAGGTCCGAAACGGCGAAGAATCGGCGGTACGTCAGCTCGGCGTCGCCGCGCCGCCAGGAGACCAGCTCGTAGTGCTGCCGGTCGTGCACCTCGCGCGCGCTGCCGTCGCCGGTGCCGTCGGCGATCGGGAACCGGTGCTCGTGGTAGCGCAGCTCCCCGTCGACCACCTTCAGGTCGTCCAGGGCGTCCGGCGTGTCGGCCAGCACCGGCAGCAGCAGCCGGCCCCGGTCCCAGTCGATGTCGAACCAGTCGGCGTACGCCGAGGAGCGACCCCGGCGCAGCACGTCCCACCAGGCGGGGTTGGCCGGCGGCACGGCCACCCCGGCGTGGTTGGGCACGATGTCGACGACCAGGCCGAGCCTCTTGTCGCGCAGCGCCCGCAGCAGGCGCTGCCGGCCCGCCTCGCCGCCCAGCTCCGGGTTGACCGCGCGGTGGTCGACCACGTCGTAGCCGTGCGCGGAGCCGGGGGTGGCGGTCAGCAGCGGCGCGCTGTAGAGGTGGCTGACGCCGAGGTCGGCGAGGTAGTCGGCGATCCCGGCGGTGGCGTCCAGGTCGAAACCGGGGCGGACCTGCACCCGGTAGGTGGCTGTCGGCGTCTTCTGGTTGGGGTGAGGGGGCACCGCCATCTCAGATCATCCTCTCCAGCACCACCAGAGAACGGTCCGGCACCCGGACGGTGCCACCCGCGCTGACGACCGTGACGTCGTCCGGTTCGGGTTCGGCGGTGCTGATCACCCGTTCCCACTTCTGGCCGTACTCACTGCCGGGCATGGTGAAGTCCAGCGGCGCGTCGTGGGCGTTGAAGCAGAGCAGGAACGAGGCGTCGTGGTGGCGCTGGCCGTACTGGCCGCGCTCGCGGATGCCCTCGCCGTTGACGAAGAGCGCCACCGAGCGGCCGAAGTCGTTGCCCCAGTCCTCGCCGGTCATCTCCCGCCCGTCCGGGGTGTACCAGGCCAGGTCCGGCAACGGCTCGTCGACCTCACGGCCGCCGACCGGCAGGCCGGTGAAGAACCGGCGGCGGCGGAACACCTGGTGCCGGGCCCGGAACGCGGTAAGCGTCCGGACGAACTCCAGCAGGTGCGAGTCGGCGTTGTCCCAGTCGACCCAGGCCAGCTCGCTGTCCTGGCAGTAGGCGTTGTTGTTGCCCCGCTGGGTGCGGCCCAGCTCGTCGCCGTGGCCGATCATCGGCACGCCCTGCGAGAGCATCAGGGTGGCCAGGAAGTTGCGCCGCTGCTTGGCCCGCAGGGCGAGCACCGCCTCGTCGTCGGTGTCGCCCTCGACGCCGCAGTTCCAGGACCGGTTGTGGCTCTCCCCGTCCCGGTTGTCCTCGCCGTTGGCCTCGTTGTGCTTGTCGTTGTACGACACCAGGTCGTTGAGCGTGAACCCGTCGTGGACGGTGACGAAGTTGATGCTGTGGAAGGGCCGGCGGCCGTCATCCTGGTAGAGGTCGGCGGAGCCGGAGATCCGGGAGGCGAACTCGGCCAGGGTAGCCGGCTCACCGCGCCAGAAGTCCCGCACGGTGTCGCGGTACTTGCCGTTCCACTCGGTCCACACCGGCGGGAAGTTGCCCACCTGGTAGCCGCCGGGGCCGACGTCCCACGGCTCGGCGATCAGCTTGACCTGGCTGACCACCGGGTCCTGCTGGACCACCTCGAAGAAGGTGGAGAGCCGGTCGACCTCGTAGAACTCCCGGGCCAGGGTGGCGGCCAGGTCGAAGCGGAAGCCGTCGACGTGCATCTCCTGCACCCAGTAGCGCAGCGAATCCATGATCAGCTGAAGCGAGTGCGGGCTGCGCACGTTGAGGCTGTTGCCGGTGCCGGTGTAGTCGACGAAGTAGCGGCGGTCCTCCTCGCTGAGCCGGTAGTAGCTGGGGGCGTCCACGCCCTTGAAGCTCAGCGTCGGCCCGAGGTGGTTGCCCTCGGCGGTGTGGTTGTAGACCACGTCGAGGATGACCTCGATGCCGGCCGCGTGCAGCCGCTTGACCATGCCGCGGAACTCCTGCACCTGCTGGCCGAGGCGGCCCAGCGCGGAGTAGCCGTGGTGCGGGGCGAAGAAGCCGATGGTGTTGTAGCCCCAGTAGTTGCGCAGTCCCAGATCGACCAGCCGGTGGTCGTGAATGAACTGGTGCACCGGCATCAGCTCGATGGCGGTCACGCCGAGCCGGGTCAGGTGCTCGATCATCGGCGGGGAGGCGATGCCCGCGTACGTCCCACGCAGTTCCTCGGGGATGTCCGGGTGGCGCATGGTCAGCCCCCGTACGTGCGCCTCGTAGATCACCGAGTGGTGGTACGGGGTGCGCGGCGGCTTGTCGTTGCCCCAGTCGAAGTACGGGTTGACCACCACCGACTTGGGCATGAACGCCGCCGAGTCGGTCTCCGACATCCGCTCCGGGTGCTCCAGGTCGTAGTCGTAGACCGCCGGGCCCCACGTCACGTCGCCGTCGATGGCCTTGGCGTACGGGTCGAGCAGCAGCTTGTGCGGGTTGCAGCGCAGCCCGTTCGCCGGGTCGTACGGCCCGTGCACCCGGTAGCCGTAGCGCTGTCCCGGCTCGATCCCCGGCAGGTACGCGTGCCAGACGTAGGCGTCCACCTCACGCAGCTCGACCCGCAGCTCGGCGCCGGTGTCCCACTCGTCGAAGAGGCACAGCTCCACCCGGTCGGCCAGCTCGGAGAAGATGGCGAAGTTGGTGCCCATCCCGTCGTAGGTGGCGCCCAGGGGGTACCGATCGCCCGGCCAGACCTGCATGTCGCTCCTTCAGCACCGTGATCATGTGCGCACCGCGCCACCAGTGCACCGGCGTGCCCGCCAGCGCGCATGCCGGTATTGCCCCTCGCCCCTTCGCGTCAATCCATCCTTTCAGGGGATGCCCGGAATCCACCTGTCTGATGCGCGCCAAACCTTCAGGTGTCTTCCGTCACCTTGGCCCCTCTCGGGATGCGCGACGGCGCTCGATGCCCTTTGCTTGTTCGGGGACGCGCCCGCGCGTACCCCTACTCGGCCTTCGGCCACCCCGACACCTCCCGCTTCGCCGCCACCGACGCCGGCGCGTACCACCATGCATGGACGGAGATTGATGTGACGACCCTGCGGGTCGGCGAGCAGCTCGCCGGCGCCACGGACCGGGTCCACCGACCCACCCTCACCTCCCGGCCCCAGGTTCCGGCGCAGTCCGGCCCGGGGGTGCCGCCGCAGACCCGCCGCATCCTGATGCTGTCGTGGGAGTACCCGCCGGTGCTCGTCGGCGGTCTCGGCCGACACGTCCACGCCCTCTCCGTCGCCCTCGCCGCCGCCGGCCACGACGTCACAGTCATCACCCGCCACGCCGACGACGCACCCCTGGAGGAATACGCCGACGGCGTACGCATCCTGCGCGCCCCCGAAGACCCCGTCACCTTCCCCCTGGCCACCAACTCCCTACTCGCCTGGACCATGGCCTTCAACCACACCCTCACCCGCACCGCCCTACGCGCCACCCAAGCCGGCACCTACGACGTCATCCACGCCCACGACTGGCTCGTCGCCCACACCGCCATCACGCTGCGCGACCACCTGGACCTCCCACTGGTGAGCACCATCCACGCCACCGAAGCCGGCCGACACCAAGGCTGGCTGCCCGAAGAGATGAACCGCACCATCCACGGCGTCGAACACTGGCTCAGCAACGAGTCCAACCGCGTGATCGTCTGCTCCGGCTACATGCGCGACGAGGTGAACGCGCTGTTCGGCGTACCGGCCGGCCGGGTCGACGTGGTCGCCAACGGGGTGGAGCCGCACCGCTGGCGGGTGCCCGCGCGTGCCGTGGCCGCAGCCCGCGCCCGCTTCGCCGACGACGGCCCGCTGGTCACCTTCGCCGGCCGCCTGGTGTACGAGAAGGGCGTGCAGCACCTGATCGCCGCGCTGCCCCGGCTGCGGGAACTCCACCCCGGGCTGCGTGCCGTGATCGCCGGCGACGGCCCGTACCGCGCGGAACTGGAGGCCGAGGTGCACCGCCGTGGCCTGGGCGGCATGGTCACCATGCCCGGCTTCCTGGGCGGCACCGACCTGCCGGCGTTGATGGCCGCCTCCGACTGCTTCGCGGTGCCGAGCATCTACGAGCCGTTCGGGATGGTGGCCCTGGAGGGCGCCGCGGCCGGGGCACCGCTGGCGGTGGCCGCCACCGGCGGCCTGGCGGAGATCGTCGAGCCGGGGGTGACCGGGATGACCTTCCAGCCGCACGACCCGGACGGGCTGACCGACGCCGTGCACGCGCTGCTGTCGGACCGGGACCGCGCCCGCGCGCTGGCCCGCCGTGCCCGGCAGCTGGTGCACGACCAGTACGGCTGGTCGGCAATCGCTCAGCGCACCGCCGCCGGTTACGCCGCCGCCATCGCGACCGATGCCGCGTTCACCGCCCAGCGCGCCGACCAGCGCATGTCCCAGGGCCGCACCCTGCCCGCGCTCCCCGACGGCAACCTGCTGGCCGCCGCCGGCCTGCGCTGAGGTGTAAGGAAGGGCCCCTTCTTAACGCCTGCGGTAGAGAAAGGGCCCCCTATTAACAACCGCACTACTGAACGCAGGCCAAGGGCCGCCGACCATGAGTCGGCGGCCCTTGGCCTATCGGAGTGTTAAGAAGGGGCCCTTCCTCTACACGAGGCGTTAAGAAGGGGCCCTTCCTTACGCGGTCAGCGGTCGGCGAAGGGGACGTAGTCCCGCTCGGCGGAGCCGACGTAGACCTGCCGCGGACGGCCGATCTTGGTCTCCGGGTCGTTGATCATCTCGCGCCACTGGGCGATCCAGCCGGGGAGCCGGCCGAGCGCGAAGAGCACAGTGAACATCTTCGTCGGGAAGCCCATGGCCTTGTAGATCAGGCCGGTGTAGAAGTCCACGTTCGGGTACAGCCGGCGGGAGACGAAGAAGTCGTCGGCGAGCGCGATCTCCTCCAACTCCATGGCGATGTCCAGCAGCGGGTCCGGCTTGGCCATCCGGCCCAGCACGTCCTGCGCGGCCTTCTTGACGATCGCCGCCCGCGGGTCGTAGTTCTTGTAGACCCGGTGGCCGAAGCCCATCAGCTTGACGCCGTCCTCCTTGTTCTTGACCTTGCGGACGAAGGAGCGGACGTCGTCGTCGCCGGTGTGGATCTGCTGGAGCATCTCCAACACGGCCTGGTTGGCGCCACCGTGCAGCGGGCCGAACAGCGCGTTGACGCCGGCGGAGACCGAGGCGAACAGGTTGGCGTTGCTGGAGCCGACCAGCCGGACGGTCGAGGTGGAGCAGTTCTGCTCGTGGTCGGCGTGCAGGACGAAGAGCATGTCCAGCACCTTCGACATCACCGGGTCGACCTCGTACGGCTCCGCCGGCACGCCGAACGTCATCCGCAGCAGGTTGTCCACGTACCCCAGCGAGTTGTCCGGGTACAGCAGCGGCTGCCCGATGGACTTCTTGTAGGCGTACGAGGCGATGGTCGGCACCTTCGCCATCAGCCGGACCGTCGAGATCTCCACGTGCTCGGAGTCGAACGGGTCCAGGCTGTCCTGGTAGAAGGTGGAGAGGGCGCTGACCGCCGACGAGAGCACGGCCATCGGGTGGGCGTCGCGGGGGAAGCCGTCGAAGAAGCGGCGCATCTCCTCGTGCAGCAGCGAGTGCCGCCGAATCCACTCGGTGAACTCGGTCAGCTGCTGCTCGGTCGGCAGCTCACCGTAGATGAGCAGGTACGAGACCTCCAGGAAGGAGGACTTCTCGGCCAGCTGCTCGATCGGGTATCCCCGGTAACGCAGGATCCCCGCGTCGCCGTCGATGTAGGTGATCGCGGATGAGGCAGCCGCGGTGTTCACGAAACCGGGATCGTACGTGGTCATCCCGGTTTCCTTCAGCAGCTTGCTCACCCCGATACCGGCGGGGCCCTCGACCGCAGGATGCACCGGCATCGACAGCTGCCCACCGGGGTGATCGAGCTTGACTTCCGTCATGTGGTTCCTCGCTTCGCCGGCAGATCTACGTTGAATTGCCTTCGCTTCTACCGTAATTGCGGCTCGGTCGACACCGCCCGCCGTGGTTCTGCGGTGAGGTATGCGTCACCCGATTCCCGACCGGACCGCCGGGAAACCCCTGCGAAACCACAGCGAGCCCAGCTCAGGACAGCGCGAGGCGTCGCAGCGTACCGTCCGCCGCCACCTGGTAGACGTCGAGTTGGTTGGTGCCGGCCCGGAACAGCTGGTCGTCGGTGAGCAGCGCGGCGAATCGGCGTCCACCGGGATCGGCCGGCACCACCGGCACCACCGCTCCGATCCGGCCGTTGACCGCCACCGCCAGCAGCGTGCCGTCCGGTATCCGGTCCGGCACGTCGCCCCAGACCAGCGCCGGCAGGGTGCCGGTGTCCGGATCCGTCGCCCGGAAGGCGGCCAGGTCGGCCACCCTGGCGCTGCCCCCGGCCGGACCGGCGCGTACCTCGGTGCCCACCAGGGGATGCGGTGGCGGCAGTGGCGGTGGGGCGGGCACCCCGCCGGGGAAGGTGACCGGTTCGCCGGGGCGGTCGTAGAAGTGCTTCGTGCCGTCGGTGCGCGGGGCCTGCCGGGCGGAGCGGCCGTCGACCCGCCACGGCAGCCGGATGCTCGCCTCGTCGGCCACGGTCGGCAGCAGGTCGACGTGTTCCCAGTTGCGGTCGTCCACCCGGCCGGACCGCTGCCCGGGCTCCTTGACGAACATCGGCACCCACGCCACCTCGCCAGCGGCGGCCTTGATGGCGTCCATCCCCCGGCCCTGGGCACCCGCCCGGAAGCTCACCCCGTGGTCGGCGGTGACCACGACGAGGGCCTGGTCGTAGAGGCCGCTGCCGCGCAGGGTGCGCAGCGTCTCGCCGATCAGCCGGTCGGTGTAGCCGAGCTGGGCGAGGTGCCGCTGTCGGGCCAGCTCGACCCAGCCGGCGCCGTCGTTGGGCAGGTCCTCCGGGGCGTCGTACCGCGCGCCGGACGGCAGGTACGCCCACGGCGAGTGCGGCATCAGCAGGTGCAGGAAGTGCAGGGTCGGTCGGGATGCCGGCTTCAGACCAGCCAGGAAGCTGGTGAACCGGGCCGGCTGGTTGTCGTCCAGGCTGTCCCAGCGGAACTTCGGATCGGCCGGCACCGGCTCGGCGGCGTCCAGGCCGGCCTCGGCGCGGGTCTTCTCCCGGTAGGAGTCCTCCGGGTCGACCCGGGTGGGCGTCGGCCCCGCGACCTGGCCGAGCAGCTTGCCGGTTTCCCGCACGAGCACGCCGAGCCCCTGCTCCGGCGCGACCGGCTGCTCACAGCGGCTGGGCGGGCAGAGCCGGGTGATGCTCTCCTCGGCGCGGATGTCGTACAGGCCGCCGAAGGCGGTGAAGATGTTGTCCGGGTACTGCGAGTAGTGCGGCGCGACGGACCGCGCCGGGTAGCGCCCGGTGAGCATCGCCGGCAACGCGTTGGGCGTCCAGCCACTGACCCCGGTGGCGTTGCGGTACCAGGTCGAGCCCCCGGCCAGCTCGGCGAAGTGCGGGTACCGGGCCGCGTCGATCCGCCCGTCGCCGCCGAGCAGGCTGACCAGCGGCAGTTCGTCGAGGATCAGCATGACCACCGGCGGGTGGCCGCCCGTACCCTGCGCGGTGCCGGCCGCGCCGCCGTCGCCGTGCGGCAGCACCACCGCCGAGGCGGGTGAGCCGAGCAGGAAGAGCGCCACGAAGGCCACCGGCCCGACGGCGGCCAGCCGCAGCACCCGGCTCGGCGCCCGCCACCGCCGGTGCGCGGCCGCGCCGGCCACGCCGGCCAGGCCCGCGACGAGCAGCAGGGGTACGCCCCGAAGCGGCGTCACGTGCCGGCCCACCTGCACGGCCAGGGCGGCCAGCAGCAGCCCGACCAGCCCGGTGTGGGTGAGCGCGCGAGCGTTCCGGCCGGCGAGGCGGCTCAGTGAACCGAGCAAAGCCACCGGCACTGTGGGCACCACCGCCACCAGGGCGAGCAGCAGCAGGATCTGCCCCGGGTCGGCCCGGTGGAAGAGGAAGAAGTCGGGACTGCGGCCGAGCACGTCCAGCAGCGGCTGGGTCACCACCAGCCCGACCAGCGCCACCACCTCCAGCAGGCGGCACAGCTCACCGCGCCAGCCCCGGTCCCACCGCCCGGTCACCGGCTTCGCGGCCGGCGCGCCCGGCGGGAGTGCCGACGCTGGTTCAGCCACCCATCACCGCCCGGTAGAGCGTGCGGGTGCCCGAGGGCAGCTCCAGACGATCGGTGATCCGTCCCCGGGCCGCGAGCAGCCGCTCGAAGGTGTCCCGCCGGTAGTCCGGAAAGAGTCCCTCGGGCTTGTTGGCGAGCAGCCGGCGGGCCATCGGATCCTCCGGATGCACGAACTCCACCACCACCGCACCTCCCGGCGCCGTCAGCCCCGCCAGCCAGTCGATCACCTCCGGCAGCGGCACGTTGCGCCCGATCGCCAGGTGGTGCACCACGGCCAGGGCGAGCACCGCGTCCGCCGACGCCCGCTCGGCGAACCCGGCGCGCTCGACGCCCCGCCAGCCGCCACCGGGCGACGGGTCGGCCAGATCGAGCACCAGCGGCAGGATCCGGCGGTGGCCCTCGGCCCGCAGCGCCCGGTACAGCTCGTCGACCACGGCCGGGTCCTGCTCGACGGCGACCACATAGTCGGCGTGCCCGGCCGCCAGCCGGGCGTACCGGCCGTCGTTGGCGCCGAGGTCGAGCACCAGGCGCGGCCGGGCGCCGGCGGTCAGCGCGGCGGACACGAACCGCTCCTTGGCCGCCCGGTCCTGGGCGGAGTAGCCGCAGGTGCGCTGGTAGTCCGACCAGTGGCTGCCCGCCGGGCGACGGTCCAGCTTGCGGACGAGTTTCTCGATGCCACGCACGGTGGCCAGCAGCAGCTCCCGGGAGTAGCCGGCGGCCCGCAGCTGGGCGCGTACGTCGGTGGTGCTGGCGGCGGCGTTGCGTTGCTGCATCGCGCCGTGCAGGTGCACGTGGGTCAGTACGCCGGGGCGCAGCCGGCGGGCTCCGGCGAAGAGCGGGCGGAGCTGGTCGGCCTCGATGCCGTCGACCCGGGCGCGCAGCCAGGACTGGAAGTCCACCCCCAGGTGGGCGGTGAGCAGCAGCGGGTAGAGCACGGTCTGGCAGAACTGCCGGTAGCCGGCCCACGGCTCGCCGTCGCGTACCGGTTCGAAGGAGCCGATGTCGATGAAGACCGCCTCGGCGCCGCGCCACTGCAGGTTGTAGGCCGAGCCGTCCTTGGTGGTGAACCCGTCGGCGAGCGCGGCGCGCAGGATCTCCAGGTGCAGCAGCGCGGCGTCGCGCAGCATGGTGAAGGACCACTCGTACGGGTGGGAAACGAAGGGGATGCGTTCGTGGCGCAGCACCGCCGCCCACGGATCTGCGGCGGACGCGGGCACCAGCGCCGGTGGCGCGTCCTCGGTGGCGCAGACCTTGCCCGCGGCAACCAGCGCCGGAAAGAAGGCGGTGGCTCGCAGCGCCCGCCAGTGCTCGGCGGCCTGCGCGTCGAGCCCACGCAGCACCTCGTTGCCGACGTGGAAGACCCGGTTGGCCGGGTCGCGGAAGGAGGCCGGCTCGGGCCGGGCCGCCGCGGGTGAGATCGCCATCGCCGGGACCGGCCGACTCACCGCTGGTCGGTGGGCTGTCGGCGGAACCGGTCGACCAGGCGTCGCCAGTAGAGTTTGGCGGCGACCGCGGCCCCGGCCACCCCGCCCACGACCGCCTGCACGATCAGGCTGCCGGATCCCGCGTCCAGGTAGGCCAGATGGATCACCGATCGCTCCTTCACTCGCCGTCTCGACACCGGAGTCCCGGGCGTACAGCGGTGAGGCTTTTTGACCCAGAAAGCCGGACTTGTCCCTCACCGTACGCCGATCGTCCTCGCCGTAGCGGACACATCGGCGTACTCCCAGCCTCGCCACAGAAAGCGACAGCACCGACGGCTGGACGAGGCGTGTGCCGGCACCGCGACCGTGCCGTGGTGGGCCTCCACCACCGCCGCCACGATCGCCAGGCCGAGGCCGGTGCTGCCGTGTGTGCCCGGGACCGGGAGCTGTCGCCGCGGGCGAACCTCGCGAACATCTCCGGTTGCAGCTCCGCCGGCACTCCGGGCCCGTCGTCGGCGACGGTGAGCACGGCCGCGTCCCCCTCGACGTTCAACGTGGTCGTCACCACCGTGCCGGGCGGGTGCACCCCGGCGTTGGCCAGCAGGTTCGCCACCACCTGGTGCAGCCGGGCGGCGTCGCCAGGAACCCGGATCACCACCTCGGGAAGGTCGAGCCGCCAGGCATGTCCCCCATCGTGGGCGCGGTGGCTGTGGCACGCCTCTGCGGCACCTGTGTGCCAGCTGTGCGGACGGGTCGGCGGCGGATGGGTGTCACCGCCGGTCAGCCCCGCCGTGGGGTCACTCGGACACCCCGTACGGGTCGGTGCGCACGAACCGCATGCTCCAGCCGCCCACGCCGTCGGGCCGGTCGCGCTCGTAGAGGTGGTCGGGCCCGGCCTGCACCGGCCCTGTGCCGTCCGGGTGCCGCATGATCCAACGCGGCGGCGGGGCGCCGTCCGGGCCGGCCGGCACGTCCCGGACCAGGCCGTCGGCAGGCCCGCCGACGAAGCGTACGGTGACCTCGCCCATCGCCGCGTCCCCTCGGGTGACCGTGCCGGCACGTCCGGTGACACCGGCCCTGGCTCGCAAGCTACCGCACCCAGCGTCGGTGCCGCAGCGGGTGCGCAGGCCCCGCGGCTCACGATTCGCCCGACGGTTTGCCCAGTTCGGGGGCCGGGTACCGCGAACGGAGCAACCGCCGCCGGCGGGACGAGGGCGAGGAGCGGTCGATGCGCACGCTGGACGGGCGATACCGGCTCGAACGGCGCATCGGCGTCGGCGGCATGTCCGAGGTGTGGCGAGCCCACGACCGGGTGCTGGACCGGCCGGTCGCGGTGAAGCTGATCTCGCCCGGCGCGGACGGCCAGCACGGCCCGGTGGAGCGCATCCAGGCCGAGGCGCGCTCCGCGGCACGCCTGGTGCACCCGAACGTCGCGAGTGTTCACGACTTCGGCACGTCCTCCTCCGCACTGCCCGGTCGCCAGGTGCCGTACATCGTGATGGAGTTGGCCGAGGGGGAGACACTCGCCGCGCACCTGCGGGCCGGTCCGCTGGACTGGCGGATCTCGGTGCGGGTGTGCGCGGAGGTCGGCGCGGCGCTGGCGGCCGCGCACGCGAACGGCATCGTGCACCGCGACGTCAAGCCGGCCAACGTCATGCTCACCCCTTCGGGGGTGAAGGTGCTCGACTTCGGCATCGCCAGTCCGGCCGGGGCGCCGGATCCGATGCCGGAAGGGATGATCGTCGGCACTCCGGCGTACCTGGCGCCCGAGCAGTTCGACGGCGCGTCGCCCACCCCGGCCGCCGACATGTACGCCCTCGGCGTGCTGCTCTACTACTGCCTCACCGGCCGGCTGCCGTACCCGGCGGACAGCACCATCGAGCTGCTGGGCGTACGCCGTCGCCGGCCACCGGACCCGCTGCCCGAGATCGCCGGGCTCCCGCCGGAGGTGGCCGAACTGTGCCATTCCTGCCTGGCCGAGGACCCGGCGCGGCGACCGACCAGCCTGGTCGCGGCGCTGTTGCTGGCCGAGGCCGTGGACGCCCGGGTGTACGTGCCGATGCTGGTGCCCACGGCACGCCGACCGGCTCCGACGTCGCCCTGGACCGAGCAGGCCGCGATGGAGGCCACCGAGGCGGTGCGGGTGGCCGACGGGCCGGACCGGTCCGGCGGGCGCTGACCGCTCGGCGTTTCGCTGCGCGCCGGCCGGGAAGTCGGGTCGGTGAGCGACGGGAGGAACGCGATGCCGGATCCGAGTTCCTGGCTGCATGAGGCCACCGCGACCGCCGAGGGCGGCCACGTACGCACCGACGATGGCGGACTCTCCTCCGCGCTGGCCTCGCCGCTGGCAGCGCACTGCACCGGGTTGAGGCCGGAGCAGTTGTTGGCCGCCGCCTTCGCGTCCTGCCTGCACCACGCGGCGGTGGAGGCGGCCGGGGAGATCACCGACGAGTCGCACACCGTTCAGGTGCGGGCCGAGGCGAAGCTGGGGCGCGACGACGATGGTCTCTACCGGGCCGATGTGCACGCCTCGATCTCCTCGGCGGGGCTGAGCCGGCAGCAGCTGGCCGATCTGGTCGAGTACGCCGACCGGCTCTGGCCGTTCTCCAGTGGCGACAACAGCCGGCACCGGTTGACCGTCACCCCGGCCGAGAACGGCCGGCACTGATCTGGTCGCCACCCGGGTCGTCGGTCCACCGAACGGCCACGCCCAGGTCCCGGGTGTTCGTTGGACCGGGCATCGGCCATAAGGATGAGTGGTGACGGGCCGCCGAAGAGGATGCCGCTGGCGTTGACGGCGACCGACTTCGGCCGGCGAATCGGGAATACCCGGCTGACCCGAAGGGCGTAGTTGATCAGCTTTGCGGAGCTGTTGCCCCCTATTGTCGCCAAGATCGGGGCAAATTGTGGCGCATGCCACCGTACGGGCCGGTGGCATCGGGAAAGCAGTTCTCTAGCCTCGGCGAGTGCATCGCGACGACCCCTCCGACCAGAAGCTGACCGACGCGCGCCCGACCGCCCTTTCGAGCGACGCCGCATCAACCGAACGGACGATCGGCCGTCACCGGGCCGCCGAACCACCCCGCCGCGCCCTGCTCGGCTCGACCTCGCTCCGGGTGGCCCTGGCCACCGGTGTCACCTGCTGCCTGAGCCTGGTCGCGGTCGCCACCGCCCGGGGCGGCGAGGACAGCGTCCGCCCCGCGGAGCCGCTGGCCGAGGCGATTGCCAACCGCGCCGCCATCGCCGACGAGCGCGCCTCCCGGTCGCTGGACCGCGACGCCGCGCCCGCGCGGATCATGCCCAGCCCGACCCCGAAGCCCACCCCCACCCGCACCGCCGTGCGCAAGGCGGTCAAGAAGCCGGTCAAGCCACGCCGACCCCGACCGGTCGCCGGACTCGACCAGGCCCAGATGGACAACGCCAAGATCATCGTGGACGTCGGGCTGGAGATGAAGATGCCGCGCCGCGCGCTGGTGGTGGCACTGGCCACCGCCATGCAGGAGAGCAACCTCTACAACCTGGCCAGCGACGTGCTGCCGGAGTCGGCGCAGTACCCGAACCAGGGCAGCGGCTCCGACCACGACTCGGTCGGCCTGTTCCAGCAGCGGCCCAGCAGCGGCTGGGGCACGGTGGCCGAGCTGATGCGCCCGTCGTACGCCGCGCGGGCCTTCTACGAGGCGCTCAACGAGATCCCGGGCTGGCAGGACATGAGCGTCACCGCCGCCGCCCAGGCCGTGCAGATCTCCGCCTTCCCCGACGCGTACGCCCAGCACGAGGAGCGGGCGACGACCGTCGCGGCGGCCCTCACCACCTGAGCGCGGACGGTGGTCGCCAGGCGACCGTCGACCCGCGGTGCGTGTCAGCGGCTGTGCGCGCCGTCCCGCCCGGCCGGCGGCTCCATGCCCACGTCCCGACCGCCGGCGGCCACCCGCGTCGCCGGTACGCCCGTGCCCGCCGCCGCGGTCGGGGTGTCGGTGGGTACCGGCTCGGCGGTCAGGCCGTCGAGAATCTCGTCCACCCGCGCCTCGCGTCGCCGTCGGGCGTCCAGCGCCGCCTCGAAGTCGCGCCGGGCCTGCATGGCCTCCGCGTACGCCCGCTCGCGTACCTGCCGGGCCTCCTCGCGGGCCTCGTCCAGCTCGATCCGGGCCTGGGCCAGGATCTCGGCCGCCTCCCGCCGCACCCCGTCGCCAGCGCGCCGGGTGTTCGCGGCGTCGCCCAGATCCAGCCGCTGGAGCAGCCCGCTGAGCCAGGTCGCCTCCTCGCGGATCTCGTCCCAGACCCGGGCGGTCCCGGCGGCGCCCTCCGCCCGCGCCGCGAGCCGGGACAACCGGATCCCCAGCTCATCCAGGCAGGAGTCCACCTGCCGCTGGTCGTAACCGGTCTCAACGACGGAGAACCTCATGCTGTCGCCCCCCAGGCAGCTGCTGTTTCTTCCCACCTGGATCCTCGGTCGCGACGGGAGCGGCCGAGGGGGTTCGGGAAAATTGTTCAGCATCCGAGCACGCGGGGCGCGGCGATCGGCGATCCCCGGGCCGGCGTGGATGATGCCGCCCGGTCCCGCCGGAGACGTCAGGCGCGCTTCGGCAGCACGACCACCCGGCCGAAGAACTCGTCGATGCGGCGCACCACCTCGTTGAAGTCGTCCAGGTCGATCGGCTTGGTGACGTACGCGTTGGCCTGCAGCGTGTAGCTGCCCACGATGTCGGTGTCCGCGTTCGACGTGGTCAGCACCACGATGGGGATGGTCCGCAGGTCCTCGTCCTGCTTCACCGCGCCGAGCACCTGCCGCCCGTCCATCCGGGGCATGTTCAGGTCCAGCAGGATGACGTCCGGCCGGCGGGCATTCAGGTGCCGCCCCTCGGCGCGGAGGAACTCCATCGCCTCCTCGCCGTCGCTCACCACGTCGATGACCTTGTCCACATCGGAGTCCGCCAAGGCTTCCTCGATCATCAGCACGTCGCCCGGGTCGTCGTCCACCACCAGGATGCGTACCGGATGCGGGCTGTCTGCGCCCATCACTACCTGCCTCGGCTCAGCGGGGACGGGACCAGACGGTCACCGTGTCGGCGGGGAAATCTAGCCCATCAGGGGGCGCTGTGGGCCGCCGGGTCGACGGCGTCCGGTTGGTAGTGCAACACGTCGGCGAGGCCGGTGACCCGCAACACCCGCTCGACCCGCCCGGTGGCGCCGGTGAGCCGCAACCAGCCGCCCTCGGCGGCGGCCCGGTTGTCCCCCCGCACGAACACGGCCATGCCGGTGGAGTCGCAGAAGGTGAGATCGGTGAGGTCGAGCAGGACGCGGCTCTCGCCCGCGTCGGCAAGCCGGTCGATCGCGGCGGCCAGCTCGGGCGCGGTGCTCAGATCAAGCTCACCGGCGAGCCTCAGGCAGTAGCCATCGCCGTCGCGCCCGGCGTGCCTGACGCTGAACGTCACCGTGCTCCCCCTCGCTCCACCGTTGGGTGGGACGTTTGCAGTGCGGCAAGTATAAGCAGGGGCACCCGGCCGAGCGCATGGCGCGGTGATCGGCAGCGAACGCCGCAGGTCGGCGATCAGGGGGCGGTACTGCCCCCGACGACGGGCAGCACGGCCCGGCCCAGGGTCAGCGCGCGCACCGCCCGGGGGAAGTCGCGCAGCGCGGCGGCGTAGTGCTCCAGGGGCAGGTCCACCGCCGCGGCGGGCACCCCACGGCTGGTCAGGATCCCCACCAGCCACTGGACGAACTCGGTGAACAGCGAGGCGTCGTCGACGTAGAGCGCCGCGGCCAGGAAGTCGATGATGTGGCCCAGGTCGCTCACGGTCGAGTCGAGCTGGGCGGCCGTGTACGCCCGCGTCGCCGGCACCCGCTCGCGCAGGTCGGCCAGCGCGCTGTCGATCAGCTCACCCCGGCGCCGGACCAGGCTGGCGTACTCGTCGTCGGCCAGGTGCGACAGCTGTGCCGGTGGCACCCGACGCAGCGCCCGCTCGTCGGCGATCAGCTCCGCCGCCGCCGGCGCGTCCGCCGCCCAGGGGGCGCCCAGCCGACGGGTCCACCGCCCGTCCGCACCGAACCCGCGCCCGCCGACCACCACCGGCACGTCCGAACGGCGGCACGCCTCGATCATGCGGTGCGCGTGCGGCAGCCGTACCGGCAGCGCGCAGGCCAGCGCCACCGCGTGCGCGTCGTGCTGGTGCAGGTACGACACCAGGTGCGCCGCCGGGACGCTCGCGCCCAGAAAGGTCACCTGCCACCCACGCAGCCGCAGCACCTCGGCCACCAGCCGGGGCGGCAGCGCGTGCCACTCACCATCCATGCAGGCCACGACGACCCGCCCGCCGGTCGGACGCGGGTTGGCGTGCGCGGCGACCGCCGCCACCACCCGCTCGCTGATGTGGGTGGCGGCGTGCTCCTGGGCGACGCTCCACTCGTTGCGCGCCCACCGCTCGCCCACCTCCGACTGGGCGGGCGCGACCAGGTCGAGCAGCACCCGCTCGGCCGGCAGGCCCGCGTCGAGCAGGCCGAGCGCCAGGTCGATCGCGGCGTACTCGTCGGCGTCGGCGAGGCAGTCCAGATAGCCGGGGTAGACGTCGGTCAGGTCGGCTGCGGTGGACGGCCCGGTCACGCTCACGTCTCCCTCTGCTGGTCGGCCCTGGTCGGTGTGGGAACGGCGTGCAGGTGCCGTGACGGTCGCCCGTTCGGGCTGACCGCGCGCAGCGCCAGCACCGCGATGTCGTCGTGGTCGCCGTGCGCCAGCCAGTCGCAGGTGACCTGCTCGACCCGCTCGGCCAGGGCGGGTGCCGGCATCCGCTGGCAGCCGGTCACCGCGGTGACGAGCCGCTCCGGGCCGAACTGCTCGTCGCCACGACGGCCACCACGGGCCTCGGTCACCCCGTCGCTGTAGAGCAGGCATGTCTCGCCCGGGGCCAGTCGCACGGTCACCTCACCGACGCGTGGGTCGGGCACCACGCCGATGAGCATGCCGCGCAGCGGGACGGTCTCCACCTCGCCGGAGGCGCGCAGCACCAGCGGCGGCAGGTGCCCGCCGCCGGCCATGGTGAGGGTGAGACCGCCCTCGCGCTCCAGCCTGGCGACGCCGAGCACGATGGTGGCGAAGCGGCCCTGGCCGTGCGCCTGGGTCGTCTCCAGCAGCGCGTCGTTGAGCAGCCGCAGCAGCCGCCCGGGGTGCGATTCCACCCGGTGCAGGGCCTGCAGGCACTGGCGCAGCTGGCCGGTGAAGACCGCCGCCTCGACGCCCTTGCCCGAGACGTCACCGAGGAAGAACAACGAGCCTCCGTCGGCGAGCCGATGCGAGCCGTAGAAGTCGCCGCCGATCCGCAACCCCGCCTGCGCCGGCCGGTACGCGGTGCCCCACTGCACGCCGGCGGTCTCGGCCGGCTCCACGGGCAGCAGGCTGGCCTGGAGGGTGTCGGCCACCTCCGCCTGGTCGCGGTAGAGCAGCGCGGTGGTCAACGCCGCCCCGGCCCGGGCCGCGAAGGCGCGGATCAGCTCCACGTCGCCGTCGTCGTACGGGCGGGTGGCACGGCGGGCGACCAGCAGCACCCCCGCCGGGGTGTCTCCGCCCGGCAGCGGGACGACCCGAGCGGCGCTGTCGGCACCGGGCAGGCCGGGCAGCCAGCCCGCGTCGACCGCCTGCTCCACCAGCCAGTCCACCGCGTGCGGCTCCGCCCCGGTCAGCCCGTCGGCGATGGCCGTCGGCAGGTCGCCGCCGGCCAGCACGCCGCTGTCCACCATCGGCGCCTCGTCGTCCGCCCGTGAGGCCCGCCACCAGCGGGCCCTCCCCGAGCGCGGGGCGAGCACCAGGACGGCCACCTCGGCCAGGGACGGCACGGCGAGCCGGACGACCGCCGCGGCGGCGCGGTCGGGGTGCAGCGGGTTGCCCAGCTTGTCGCCCACCACGGCCAGGAAAGCCGAGCGGGCCCGCTCGGCGAGGAGCGCGTCGGCGCGGCTGGCGCTCTCGGTGACGTCCTCGACATACCAGCAGCAGCGGGCGCCGGACAAGGGCACGCAGCGCGCGGTGAGCCGGCGTCCACGATGGGTGAAGCCGCCCGGGCTCCCGTCGCTCAACGCGGGCACGCCGGCCGCGGCGAGCAGCTCACCGGGCACCACCTCGGGCAGCAACCGCTCGGCCACCGGGCTGATGTGCCGCACGACGCCGTCCGCGTCGCAGACGACCAGACCCTCGCGGAAGTGCTCGACGACCTCGGACCAGTCGGGCGGGACCTGACCGCGGTCGGGGGCCAGCGGCGGCAGGGCGCCCCCGGGCCGGGCCGGGGCGTCGGCGGACCACGCCGGCGCCCGTGTGGTACTCGGCGTGGAGATCCGTCCGTCGCCCGGGTCCCAGTCCCTGACGTCGGCAGCAGTCACCAGCTGAGCCTCACTCCTTGTCGTTCACCCCGGCCGCGCCGGAACCGCGATCGGCGATCGAACTGTCCCGCCCACCCTACGCCGGGCGGCCGGGAGCGGCACCTCACGGCAGCTGGGAGGCGGATCGCCCACGCCACCGTCGCGGCGCTCACGCCCCCGGATTTGCGTTCGGTCCGGCTGCTGAGAACATGGAGGAATGTCCCGGCAGCAGTTGACCATCGAGGTGACCCGGCTCGATGGCGGGCAGGTCCGGCTGCGGCTGGCCGGCGAGCTCGACTACGACAGCGCGCCCGACCTGATCGCGGCGGCGGACGAGCTGCGCGGCGACGACCACCAGCCCTTGATGGTCGACCTGACCGGCGTGAGCCTCTGTGACTCGTCCGGGCTCAGCGCCCTGCTCGTGGTGCACCGCGCCGCCGGGGCGATCCGGCTGACCGGTGGCAGCCCGCAGCTCCAGCGGATGCTGGACCGCACCGGGCTGGCTGAGCTGCTGGCAGTGGAGCACGCCGACGGCGACCTGCGCGCCATCGGCTGATCGGCGCGGCGCGGGCCGCCCCCGGAAAGGGGGGTGGCCCCCGACCCTGGGACCTGGGGTCGGGGGCCGGAGGAATGTCTAGGGTGCGGTCATCGGCTGGAGCCGGGGCCCGCTTTCGCGTAGCTCGCCGGTCGGCTCGGCGTCGGCGTCCTCGGGTGCCCCTGAATCAGGCGTCTGGTACAGGTAGCGGACAAAATCCGCACCGGACTCGTTGTCGTCCGCGCCCGGCCACTGGCCGATGCAGTCCATGCCGACCACCTCGCGGCCGGTCCCGTCGGCCTCCTCCAGCAGCGCCCACAGGCTCACCGGGTAGCACCGCGTGGCGTCGGGCGTGAGCTGCCAGCGGGCGTACCAGCCGGGTCGAGCGGGGACGATCTCGACGATCCGTTTCATGACGACCTTCCTTCCGCGTACCTCGGAAGAACTCCGGTCCTGATCTGATCCTGGGGGCAGGGCGGGTGAGCGCCCATCACCCGCCCCGGATGAAGCCCACCGATGCCCGGCCGGCCTGCCCCGGCGGCGTCCGTTTCGGCGCCCCGGACGGCGGGAAGGCGACGAACGCAGGCACGATCCCCAGCGGAAGGGGTGTCATCACCATGCGTAAGCAGATGGAGGGCGACAACCAGCGGCGCCGGGCACTGGCCCGGCAGGCCCGCGAACAGGGTCGCCAGCCCAGCGAGTTCGGCGCCAGCCTCAGCGCCTCCAAGCAGATCACCAGCCTCGATCAGGGCAGGCGGGCCGGACCGGGGCCGGCCGGACGCCACAAACCGGACAGCACGCGCGGCGGACCGGCGCCGCCGCAGCTCGGCACGCCGGACAATCCCAGGCCGCAGTCCCCGACGCCGGAGTCGGCGGGGACCAGCAGCATGGGCTACAACGAGCTGGTCGAGGACGTCCGGCGCCGGGCCGGCGTCGACTTCAAGACGGCCAAGGTGGGCACCGAGGCGACAGTGCTGGTCCTCGCCTTCGCGCTGGAGGCGGCGGAGCGGCAGCGGCTGCTCACGGCGGTACCGTCGTCGTTGCACGATGTGCTGCCCGTCGACGGCGTCGAGCGGCACCGCGACCTGCCCGGCTTCCTGGCCGAGGTGGGCCGGATCAGCGGCCGCACCCCGGAACAGGCCCGATACCAGGCGGAGGCGACGCTCGCCGCGCTCGCCGCGCAGGACGGCGACCTGGTCGAGTCGCTGCACGTACCCGACGGCCTGCGGGACCTGTTGAACCCGCCGGAGGCCGGTGGTGGTCTCGTCGGCGCCTCCACCACCACACCCACCCTGGACGCGGCCGAGCTGCGCGCGGCGCTGGACGACCTGCCGTACTGGGCCGGCGACAGTGACGCCCTGTACCGGGTGGTCGCGCTGCCGCCGGACAACCTGGACCGGGTGCTGGACCGGCTCGACCGGCTGCGCCAGGAGACCGGACGCGCCCCGAGCATCGGGCGCCCCGGAGACACGGCCGCCGTGCTGACCGTGCGGACCAACCAGGCGGACGGGGTGACCGCGCTCGACGTGGACCTCGCCCACCGGATCGACGACGCGATCGACGAGGTGGGTGCCGGGATGGCCGCCGGCTGACCGGGGCACATCGGCGCACGCGGGCCGGCGGCGCGGGCAACACGCCCCGTGCCGCCGGCCCTTCGCCGTGCCGGGCCACAGGCGGCGCTCCCCGGCGGCTCGGCTAGCGTGCCGGACATGAACCGCGCCGCCGACCGGCTGGAACTGGCCGCCGATCCGGTCCGCCGGACCGGGCGGATGCTGCTCTCCGGCGGCGTCGAGCAGTCGTACGTGGACGTCGACGATCCCCGGCACCTGCACTTCGAGTACGTCCGGCGGATCGCCTCAGCGGTGGAGCTGGCGGCCCCGGCGGGCGACCCGCTGAGCGTGCTGCACCTGGGCGGCGGCGCGTTGACGCTGCCCCGTTGGCTGGCCGCGACCCGGCCCGGCTCCCCGCAGCGGGTCATCGAGCGGGACCCGGCGGTGGTCGAGCTGGTCGCCCGGGAGCTGCCGCCGCTGCCGCCCGAGGTGGAGGTGCAGATCGCCGACGCCCGGGAGGCCGTCGCCGCCAGCCCGGCCGGCCGGTACGACCTGGTGATCGCCGACATCTACCGGGCGGCGCGGATGCCACCACACGTACGCACCGTGGAGTTCGCCGCCGAGGTGGCCCGCACCCTGCGCCCGGATGGGTTGTACCTGGTCAACGTCACGGACCTGCCGCCACTGGTCGGCACCCGGGTGCAGGTGGCGACGCTGCGGGCGGTCTTCGGCGACGTGTGCGTGCTCGGCGACCGGCGGATGCTGCGCGGCCGGCGCTACGGCAACCTGGTGCTCGCCGCCACGCCCCGCCCCGGCGGGCTGCCGGTCGGCCGGCTGGCGGTGGCCGCCCTGCGCGACCCGGTGCCCGGCGGGCTGCTGCACGCCGCCGCGCTGGACGGCTTCGTCGCCGGCGCCCGACCGGTCACGGACGCCGACAGCATCGACCAGAAATGACCACCCGATCCCTGGGCGATCGGCCGCACACCGCCGGGTGATCAGCGCCGGTGCCGGGTTTCCGGAGGTGAGCGCCGGGAAGCCGCGCCGGATGAGCAACGCCGACACGCGGGTGACCGCTCGCCGGACCCTGATCGTGATCGGTCTGGTGCTGGCGACCGTGTTCGCGCTGGCCTTCGTGTACGCGACCCGCCGGGTGCTGGTCTGGGCCGTGGTGGCCGCCTTCTTCGCCGTCGCGCTCAAGCCACTGGTGGACCGGCTCCAACGGCTGTGGGTGCGGCGACGCGCGTTGGCCACGCTGCTCGTGTTCCTCGCCGCGTTCGTGGTGGTGGCGGTCCTGGCCACGGTCATCCTGGCGCCACTGCTGAACGAGCTGGGGCGGTTCGCCGAACGGGCGCCGGACCTGCTGCGCGACGCTCGCGCCGGCCGCGGCCCGCTGGGGCAACTGCTGGAGCGCTTCGGCGTTCGACGGTACGTGTCCGAGCACTCCGAGCAGCTGCGCACCTTCGGCACCCGGCTGCGTCAACCTGCCGTCGGCGTGCTGCGCGGCGTCGTGGAGACGGTCGCCGGGCTGGTCACGGTCATCGTGCTGGCGTACCTCATGGTGCTGGAGGCGCCGCGGATCACCGGTCGCGTGCTCGCGGCGGCCGGGGACGGCCAGCGCGAGCGGTTGCGCCGGGTGGGCCGCGAGGTGTCGCGCACCGTGACCGGCTACCTCACCGGCAACCTGGTGATCAGCGTGATCTGCGGGGCGTTGACCTTCGTGGTGCTGGCGCTCACCGGTGTGCCGTTCGCCGCCGTGATCGCCCTGCTGGTGGCGGTGGCGGACCTGATCCCGCTGGTCGGGGCGACGCTGGGAGCGGTGATCGCGGCCGGAGCGGGGTTCCTGCACTCCCCCACCGCCGGCGTCGTGGTGCTGGTCTTCTTCGTTGTCTACCAGCAGGTGGAGAACCACCTTCTGCAACCACTCATCCTGGCCCGCGCGGTCCGGCTGAACCCGCTGACCGTCCTGGTCAGCGTGCTGCTCGCGGCGGAGCTGGCCGGCCTGCTCGGCGCGCTGCTGGCCATTCCCGCCGCCGGCATCGTCCAGACCCTGCTGCGCGAGTACGGCCCGGCCCGGCTGCGTCCCGACCCGCCGGCCGGTCCCGCCGACCCGCGACGCCGACCGGCCGGTCCCGCCCACCAGGGCTGACCGGCCGGATCGGCAGTGCTCAGCGGGACCGGGCCGCGACCTCGGGTGAGGTGCTCTCCAGCGGGACCGCGTTCGCCGGGACCAGGCCCAGCTGTGCCGCCTGCCGGGCGAGCGTGGCGTCCAGCGCCCAGTCGGCGCTGACCCTCGTCCGGTTCCCCGGCATCGCCATCAGGTGGTAC
The DNA here is from genome assembly GCF_900091455.1 of Micromonospora coriariae. Classification (NCBI taxonomy): domain Bacteria; kingdom Bacillati; phylum Actinomycetota; class Actinomycetes; order Micromonosporales; family Micromonosporaceae; genus Micromonospora; species Micromonospora coriariae. The sequence goes on from NZ_LT607412.1 coordinate 6,455,591, forward strand.
GCGCGGGTGACCGCCTTCGCGGGCAGCCCGGCCAGCGGCACGTGCAACGGGTTCGCCGCCGCGGCCTTGCCGCCCAGGTCGACCACCCAGCCCAGGTCGTGGTGCTTGTACGGCTTGCGCTGGCCGAACCCGTAGGACGCGGCGATGTTGTGCGCCACGCGTTTGCCCTGCCGCTGGGCGTGCTGGGCGGTCATCGTGCAGATCTGGCCGGGGCGGGTCAGGTCGGGCACCGCTGCGGCGTCGCCGCAGGCGTACACCTCGGGGTAACCGGGGACGGTGAGGAACTCGTCGACCACCAGACGGCCCTTCTCGGTGCGCAGGCCCAGCTCGCTGACGAACGGGTCGGGGCGCACCCCCACACACCACACCAGCGTGCAGGTCGGCACGTAGTCGCCGTCGGTGAGCTTCACCCCGTCGGCGGTCGCCTCGGCCACCGAGGTGCCCATCCGCACGTCCACCCCGCGCCGGTCGAGCACCTTCTGCGCGGTCTGCGACATCCGCTTGTCCAGCTCGGGCAGCACCCGGGGGGCGATGTCGAGCAGCATCCAGCGGGGACGGACCGTGAGCCGGGGCCGCTGGGCCTGCAACGCGTCGGTGAACAACTGCCCGTGCGCGGCGACCTCGGTGCCGGTGTAGCCCGCGCCGACCACCACGAAGGTTGACCGGGCACGCTGCTCGGCCGGGTCCTCGGCCTGCTCGGCCAACTCGATCTGGCGGATCACGTGGTCGTGCAGGTAGACCGCCTCGGGCAGGCCACGGAAGCCGTGCGCGTACTCGGTCACCCCGGGGATGGGCAGCAGCTTGTTGACGCTGCCCACGGCGAGCACGAGCCGGTCGTACGCCAGCCGGTTCTTGTCCCCCTCCGGCTGGGTGAAGCCGACCCAGCGGTTCTGCAGGTCCACGTGGTCCGCCTCGCCGATCACGACCCGCACGCCCTTGAGCGTCCCGGTCAGCGGCACGGCGATCCGCTTGGGCTCGACCACGCCGGCGGCCACCTCGGGCAGCAGCGGCAGGTAGAGGAAGTAGTCGGTGGAGTTCAGCAGCACGATCTCGGCCCGGTCCCGGGCGAGGCGGCTCAACGTCTTCGCCGCGTGGTACCCGGCGAACCCGGCTCCCACGACCACCACACGAGGTTTCGTCATTGCGGGCCGTTTCCCGCAGCAGCCCGGGACAAACGTCAAACTCAGCTCGGCTGGAGCCGGAGGTGACCGCTGGTGCCCACCGCCTCCAGCCCCCACTCCTGGCCGAAGGCCCGCACACGATCGGCCGTGATCCGGCCCAGTTCGGCCGGGATGTCCGGGTCCAGCAACAAGCGCCCCTGCTCCGGGTTGAGCCCCAGCATCGCGCGGATCAGGGCCAGCGGGGCGCCGGCCGCCCACGCCTGCGGGCTGCACGCGGTCGGGAACGGCACGGCGAACACCATCCGCTCCCGCGCGAAACCGCTGAGCGCCTCGGGCAGCCGATGACCGAACTGCTCCGCCGCCTCGAACAGCGCCAGACTGATCCGGTTCGCCTCGGCCCGGTAGCCGTAGCGGGCCAGGCCGAGCACCGCTATCGAGTTGTCGTGCGGCCAGACCGTGCCGAGGTGGTAGCCGACGGCGTTGTACAGCGACTCCTCGCGGGACAGCGTGCGGATGCCCCAACCGGAGAACATGTCCGGCGACATGAGCTGGCGCACCACGGCGTCGGCCCGCTCCGATGGCACGATCCCGCTCCACAGCAGGTGACCCATGTTCGAGGTCTTGGAGTCCACCCGGTTCTTGTCTCCGTCCAGGGCGACGGCGTAGTAGCCGCCCCGCTCCTCGATCCAGAAGTCCCGGTTGAAGCGCTCGTACAGGGTGCCGGCCTCGTCGCGCAGCCGCATCGCCAGCGCGGGATTGTCCAACGGCCCGTCGAACAGCTCGGCCAGCCGCAGCTTCGCGTCGTAGGTGTAGCCCTGCAGGTCACAGGTGGCCAGAGGGAGCACCGGGATCCGGCCGTCGGCGAAGCAGACGCCGTCCGGGGAGTCCCGCCAGCACTGGTTTCCCAGCCCTTCCGGTGAGCGGGTGGCGTACTCGACGTACCCGTCGCCGTCCCGGTCGCCGTACACGTCGATCCAGTTCAGCGCGGCCAACGCGTTGTCCCGCAGGCGCTGGACGGTCTCGTCGTCACCGGTCCAGCGCCAGTACTCGGAGAGCAGGATCAGCCAGAGCTGGGTGGCGTCGGCGGTGCCGTAGTACGGCCCGTACGGCTTGAGCCCGCTGCGGGTCAGCTCACCGCTGCGCACCTCGTGCAGGATCTTGCCCGGCTGCTCGTCGGCGAAGTCGTCGCACGTGTCGCCCTGCAGGCGGGCCAGCCCCAACAGGGCACCCCTGGCCAATGCCGGTCCCGCGACCAGCGTCTGGTAGGCGGTGATCAGCGTGTCGCGGCCGAAGACGGTGAGGAACCAGGGCAGTCCCGCGCCGGGCAGCATGATCCGCTGGCCCTTGACCTCCAGGTCCAGTCGCAGCGCCGAGATGTCGTCGCGGGACTGGCGCACGGTCCGCTCCAGCGGCTGGTTGTCGCTGCGCAGCACGGCCCGGTCCTCGGTCCACCGGCGCAGCGGGTCGTCGGCCCGGCCATGGATGATGTCGGCGATGTCGCCCCGGACCGGCTCGACCACCCCCATCCCCGGCGGCAGCGGCACGTGCAGGTCCACCTGCCACTGCTCACGCGGGGGCAGGTACAGGTCCCAGACCAGCTCGTCCCCCTCGACGCGGTCCGCCGGCGCCTGGCAGCGCACCCTGGTCTCGGCCGAGAATCTCCCCTGCCCGTAGGAGAAGCACAGCTCGGCCCCATCGGCGGCGTGGTTGCGGACGATCTCCGCGGACCGGTCCCGGACCACCGACTTGACCTCGAACAGGTCGGCGAAGTCGGCGGCGACGGCCAGCCGCAGCTCCACCCGGACCGGCTCCGGCCGGAACGACCGCACCTCCACCCGCTCATGGAAGCCGTCGCCGACATAGCGCAGTCGTTCGACGCCCAGACTGTTCAGCGGCAGTCCGGGCAGCTCGGGGTTGGTGAGGACGTACTGCGCCGAGTAGTGCTCGATGGTTTCCGCGCGCAGCGCCAGCAGTTCGCTGCCGTTGACGGTCAGCGTCCAGCCGCTGATCAGCCGGGTGTCCAGGTGCACGAGCCCACCGATGCTGCCCGGCGGCACGTCCCCCCGCGAATTGGAGTACAGGAACGTGGGGCCACTGAGCACGGCCAGCGAGTCGGGCCCCAGCTCGGGCGGCATGGCGCGCTGGTCCCCGCCCTCCCCGGGCGCCTCCGGTCGCACTCCGGGAGTGGGATCCGCGGGGGTCGCGCGCACGGCAGCCATGGCACCCACGGTAGGAACGGGCGACACGAGGTGTCATCACCCGGTCCGGGTGAAAGCCCGCTGAACATCCACGCCCGGCGATATGGACAGACGCCTCCATCGATGGGGAGGATGCCGGAATGGGATCTGACGACACCGGCGCAAAGCCCACGAGGTCCACCCGCCGCACCTTCCTGTCCGCCTCCGCCGCCGCCACCGCGGCGACCGCCGCCACCGCGGCGGTGCCCGCGCTCGCCGCGCCGGCCACCGCCGACGCCCCGCCGTCCGGCCCGGGCCGCCCGGCACGCCCGCAACGGCCCGACCGCGAGCTGCGCGAAATGCTGCGCCAGGTCGATCCGCGCCGCATCGAGGCGATCGTCCGCCGGCTGGCCGCGTTCGGCACCCGGCACACCCTCTCCAGCCAGGACGACCCACAGCGGGGCATCGGCGCCGCCCGGGACTGGATCTTCGCCCGCCTCCAGGAGTACGCGGCGGCCTCCGGCGGCCGGATGACCGTGGAACTCCAGTCGTACATCCAGCAACCGGCTTCGCGGATCCCCACCGCGACCCGGATCACCAACGTGGTCGCCACCCTGCGCGGGACGACCTCGCCGAACCGGACGTACGTGGTGACCGGCCACTACGACTCCCGGGTCACCGACGTGATGGACGCGGTCAGCGATGCGCCCGGCGCCGACGACGACGCCTCCGGCGTGGCCGTGGTCATGGAGCTGGCCCGGTTGATGGCCAGCCGGCCCACCGCCGCCACAGTCGTCTTCGCGGCGGTCGCCGCCGAGGAGCAGGGGCTGTACGGCTCGGCGTACCTGGCCCAGCAGCTCAAGGCGGCCGGTGCGGACGTGCAGGGCATGTTCAGCAACGACATCGTGGGCAGCAGCACGGCCGACGACGGTACCCGCGACCCGTACGCGGTGCGGCTGTTCGCCGAGGGCGTGCCGACGGCGGAGACCCCTGCGGAGGCGAGCACCCGGCAGTCCGTCGGCGGCGAGAACGACTCGCCTTCCCGGCAGCTCGCCCGGTTCGTTCGGGACGTGGCGGAGAACGCCACCACCGGAATGCGGGTACGGGTCATCTACCGGCGGGACCGCTACCTGCGCGGCAGCGACCACATCTCGTTCCTTCGCCAGGGTTGGCCGGCGGCGCGGTTCACCGAGCCGAACGAGGACTTCGCCCACCAGCACCAGGACGTCCGGGTGCAGGACGGGCAGCAGTTCGGTGACCTGCCGGAGTTCTGCGACTTCGGGTACATCGCCCGGGTGGCCCGGGTCAACGGCGCGGCGCTGTGGTCGCTGGCCCAGGGGCCGGGCACGCCCAAGGGTGCCATCATCGTGACCACCGACCTGACCAACAACACGACTCTGCGCTGGCAGCGCGGAACCGAACCGGACCTGGCCGGCTACGAGGTGCTGTGGCGTGAGACCACGGCCGCCGAGTGGCAGCGAGTCATCCCGGTCGGTGACGTCACCGAGGTCAGCGTCGACCTGTCCAAGGACAACGTCTTCTTCGGCATCCGCGCCGTTGGCCGTGACGGCCTGCGCAGCCCTGTCGCGTTCCCCCGGCCGGGCAGCTGAGCGGCGGGGGCGGCCGGGGCGGACCGTTCGATCGTCCCGGTCGTCCCCTTGGCGGCCTGGCGTCCACTGAATTCACAATGTCGAAACCCGGCGCCGGCAACTTCGGGTCGAACCCACCGCGGCTCGGCGGCTGCACAGCCGAGCAGGCCCCGCCAGCGCCCACCGGCTCGCCGCCGGGCCCGCAGCGGAGCGGGCCCGGCGGTCGTGTCAGCTCGCCGCCGGCGCCGTGATCGCCCAGCGCTCGTGGTCGCGCCACGCGCCGTCGATGAACAGGTAGTCCGGGGAGAAGCCCTCCAACCGGAAACCCAGCTTGCGGGCCACCCGCCGGGACGGCTCGTTGCCGGGTTGGATGTTCGCCTCCAGCCGGTGCAGCCCGAGCGCGTCGAACGCGTGGCCGATGACCAGGGCGAGGCCCGCCGAGGCGTGCCCGGTGCCGCTGTACGGCTGGAACGCCGCGTATCCGAGGTAGCCGCCGCGCAGCGCGCCCAGCACGATCCCGCTGATGTTCACGTAGCCGGCGATGTCGCCGCCGGCCCGGTCACAGATCAGGTAGCCGGAGCTGTCCCGGCGGCGGATCCGGCGCAGGTACCGGTCGTACTCCTCCGGGCTGTCCGGCGCGACCAGCCACGGGTGGTGCAGGTCCCGGCTGCGGCGCGCGGCGGCGATGAACTCCTTCGAGTCGGTGGGCCGGGGTCGGCGGATCGCGGCGGGACCGCCGGTACGCAGGTATCTCACGGCGGACCACTCTGACCGATCCACCCGGGCGCTGTCCAACCGTCGGTCAGCGCACCGTGGGCTCGGTGCTCTCCCGGGGGAGCACGGTGTGCGGCGCGGTGATCACGGCGACCGCCGCGTCCGGCTGGTCGATCCGGGCGGTGAGCCGGGCCACGGCCTCCCGGGCGAGGAACCCGGTGTCGATGGAGACGGTGCTCAGCGTGGGCCGGGAGTAGCGCCCCTCCTCGATGTCTCCGATGCCCATCACCGCGACGTCGGTGGGGACACGCAGCCCGGCGTCGAAGGCCGCGCGCATCGCGCCGATGGCGAGGGGGTCGGAGTAGCAGAAGATGGCGTCCGGTCGGTCCGGCTGGGCGAGCAGGGCGCGGGCCGCACGGTAGCCGTCGGCCCGGCGGTGCCGCGACGCCGGCAGCAGGTGACCGGGTACTGCCGTCAGCCCGGCCCGGCGCAGCGCGCGGTGATGGCCGGCCGTGCGCGGCCTTGGCACGGCAACGGACTCCGTCGGGTACGCGCCGATCGCGGCGATCCGCCGGCGGCCGGCGCGCAGCAGGTGGGTGGTCGCGTCCTCGGCGGCCTGGGCGACGTCGACGCACACCTGGTCGCAGTGCCCGTCGCGGGTTTCGCCGCCGACCAGCACGACGGGACGCCCGGTGGCCGCCCACACCTCGACCAGTTCGGCCGGTGCGACGGGGCCGCTGACCAGCACGCCGTCCACCGGCATCGGACGGGCAGCGCTCAACGACGACCCCGGGCGCTCGTCGTCGGGCTCCACCTGTTCGATGATCACCCGGTAGCCCCGGCTCCCGGCCGCGCGGACGACCGCGCGCGCGAGGTCTGCCTGGCAGGGCGCCTCGGTGCCGGGCAGGACGAGGGCGAGCACGCCGGTGCGGCCGGTGCGCAGGGTCCGGGCGAAAGCGTTCGGCCGGTAGCTCAGCTGGGCGACGGCGGTCTCGACCCGCCGGCGCACCTCGGGGCTCACGTGGGGATAGCCGTTGATGACGTTGGAGACGGTCTTCACCGACACGTCAGCGAGCCGCGCCACGTCCTTGAGGGTGGAAGCCACGACCCGCCCTCCCCTGAACAAAAATCACACCACCAAAGCTGTTTCACTGGTGTACTTCCGACCCTCGCAGGCGATTTCACACCTGTCAAGGCGCTACGGTGGTGTAACTGGCAAGGAGGTGGTCGGTGGACGACGACGCTGGGGTGCCGGCCGCCGTACGGCTCGTCCGGGACTTCGTGAACACCCTCGAGCCGCAGATCGACGACGAGATGTTGACCAGCCCCGACCGGCTCCGCGACTGGTTCGTCGAGCGGGACCTGATGGCGGTGGACGCGCGCCTCGGGCCGGCGGACCTCGACGTGGCCGTGACGGTCCGGGAGGGCCTGCGCGCCGTGCTGCTCGGCCACGCCGGTCACCACGGCGACCCCACAGCGCTCGACCGGCTCAACCGGGCCCTGGCCGGTGTGCCCGTCACCCTGCGCTTCACCGACGACGGGCACCGCCTGGTCGCCGCCGGCAGCGCTCCCCTGGACCGGGCGCTTGCCGGGCTGGTCGACGCGATCCGCGTGTGCGGCGAGGATGGCACCTGGCCGAGGCTCAAGGTCTGCGCCCGCGACACCTGCCGCTGGGCCTACTACGACGCCTCCCGCAACCAGGCCCGCCGTTGGTGCTCGATGGCCGGCTGCGGCAACTACATCAAGATGAAGCGGGCGTACGCCGTCCGCACCGGCCGCACCCGCGCGGTCCGCGACGGCGGGAGCGGGTAGGGCTCGCGCCCCCGTACCGCGGCGGCCTTCTGGGCAACGTCGACCGTTCCGTCACAGCGGGCCGGGCTGGGTCTGCTCCAGCGGCATCGGGACCTGGAGGAAGGTGGTGCCGCGCATGTCCAGCCAGGCCCGGTCCGGTGCCCGAACCAGCCGCAGCATCACCGACTCACAGGACGGGCAGCGCGCGACCAGGCCCGGGGCGTGCGAGAACACGTGCAGGCTGGCCATCGGGCCGGTCATTCCGCAGTTCTCGCAGCGGCCCACAGCGGTGCTCAGGTCGACGGCGAACATCTCGCGCAGCGGGCCGTCGAGCATGTTGCCGTCCAGGTACGACATCTCGGTCATCGGGTCTCCTCGACGTTGCGTGGGGCGGGCGGGTGCGGTCAGCCGGTGGGGCCGAAGCGTTCGGTCTTCACCCGCCGCGACGGGTGGCCCAACCCCACCAGCAGGTCGGCCACGGTCTCCACGAACCCGGTCGGGCCGCAGACGTAGGTGAGTGGTTCCAGGTCCGGCGGCCAGCCGTGGGTGTTGACGTCGGCCAGCCCGATCCGGTGCGGCTCACCACGCCATCCCTCGGGCGCCTCGCGGGTGTACACGTACGCCACGTCCAGCCCGAAGTCGTCGCGGACCCGGCGGCGCAACTCGTCGCCGTAGATCACGTCGCCGGGCGTGCGCACCGAGTAGAGCAGCCGGAACGGCACCTTGCTGCCGGCCGCCCGGCGAGCCCGGATCATCGCCATCAGCGGCACGATGCCGGAGCCACCGCCGAGCAGCTGCACCGGCGCGGTCTCCTCCGGTCGCCAGATGAACCAGCCACCGAGCGGGCCGCGGACCTCCACCGGGTCGCCCGGGCCGTAGACGTCGATCAGGTACGGCGACACCTCGCCGTCCGGCACCCGCTGCACGGTCACCTCGATGCGCGGCCCGCCCGGACCATCCACGACGGGCCCGGCCACCGAGTACGACCGGGCAGCCTGGTAGCCGTCCGGGGCGGTCAGCCGCAGGTCGACATGCTGCCCGGGCAGGTGCCCCGGCCAGTCCGGCACCTCCAGCACCAGGGTGTGCGCGCTGGGCGTCTCCACCCGGCGCTCCACCAGCCGGCCGACCTGCCAGCGGATCGGAGCACGCGCCGGGGTGCCCGTCGCGACCGCGCGCTCAGTCACCCTGGTACCGCTGCTCGCGCCACGGGTCGCCGTAGTCGTGGTACCCGGCGGTCTCCCAGAACCCCGGCTTGTCCATCGTCTTGAGCCGGATGCCGCGCACCCACTTCGCGGACTTCCAGAAGTACAGGTGCGGCACCAGCAGCCGTGCCGGCCCGCCGTGCTCCGGAGCCAGCGGCGCGCCGTCGAAGGTGTGCGCCACCCAGGCCCGGCCGCCGCGCAGGTCGTCCAGCGGGAGGTTGGTGGTGTACCCGCCGTACGAGTGCGCGAGCGCGAAGTGCGCGCCGGTGTCCACGCCGTCGAGCAGGGTGTCCAGCGAGACGCCCTGCCAGGTGGTGCCGAGCTTGGACCAGTGGGTGACGCAGTGGATGTCCACCATCGGCGTCTCCTGCGGCAGCGCCATCAGCTCCTGCCACGACCACCGGTACTCGGTGCCGTTCTCGGCGGCGATGACGAACTCCCAGGTGTCCAGCGACACCCGGGGCGTCGGGCCGGCCGAGAGCACCGGGAAATCCTCGGTCAGGTACTGACCGGGCGGCAGGGCCGGCTCCTGTGTTCGGGGCCGACCCTGAAAGCCCGGTGACACGATTCCCATTACACAGTCGTACCACCCGCGCCGGCCGGGGCGGGGGCTTTCCCGCGTACCTCCTCGTCGCCCCGGCGCGGCGCGGTCAGCGCCGCTCCGCGACCACCTCGCGCTCCTCGGGCTGACCGCCCCGGGTGGCGCGCAGGCTGGTCAGCGTGACCACCACCAGCACCCCGATGATCACGCCGAGCGAGGCCAGGGTGGGGATCTGCGGCACGCTCTCCCAGATTCCGTGCGCCCAGTGCAGGCCCAGCTTGAGACCGATGAACGCCAGGATGATGGCCAGGCCGTAGCTGAGGTGCACCAGCCGGCTCAGCGCCGCGTGCAGGACGAAGTAGAGCGCCCGCAGACCGAGCAGCGCGAACGCGTTCGTGGCGAAGACCAGGTACGGGTCCTCGGTGATGCCGTAGACCGCCGGCACCGAGTCGACCGCGAAGACCACGTCGGTGGCCAGCACGGCGACCACCACCAGGGCGAACGGGGTCAGCGCCCGCTTCGCGCCCTGCCGGACTGTCATCCGGGTGCCGTGGTACTCGTCGACCACCGGCATGAACCTTTGCAGCAGCCGCACCGAACGCATCTTGTTGATGTCGACTTCCTGCTGGTGCCCGGAAAGGGCGTCACGGAGCAGCTTCACCGCGGTGGCGATGAGGATGATCGCGAAGAGCAGGAAGGCGAAATCGAGGGTCTGCAACGCCGCCGCACCGAGCGCGATGAAGATGGCCCGCAGCACCAGCGCGCCGGCGATGCCGTAGAGCAGCACCCGCTGGGCGAGCACCGCCGGCACCGCGAACGCCGCCAGCAGCAGCATGAAGACGAAGAGGTTGTCGACCGAGAGGGACTTCTCCACCAGATAGCCGGTGAGGTACTGCACGCCCAACTCGGAGCCGTAGCGGGCCCAGACCCAGCCGCCGAACGCCAGCGGCAGGGCGATGTAGAACGCCGACCAGCCGATCGCCTCCCGCATCGACACCTCGTGCGGGCGGCGGGTGACCAGGAAGTCCAGCACCAGCAACAGCAGCACGCCGGCGATGGTCAGCGCCCACAGCATGGGCGTGCCCACCGACGACAACTCACCGGCAGCGGACAGGTACGACACTTCGGTCATGGGGCCTCCTCGAACACCGTGTCATGTTCGAGGTCTCCTTCACCCACCAGAGATGGGCAACCACCCGAGGCGCGCCGGGCGCGCCGTACTGACCGGAATGGTTCGTGGGAAGTACTCCCCTCGCAGGACAAGGTTAGGCCAGGCTCAATCTCGACGCCAAGCGGGACGTCGATGGTTGCCCTGACCAACCGCTGGGTGCGACGTGGGCCTTGCGCGGTCAGCCGCGACGCAACGTCGCCCCCGGGGCCATCGCAGGCTCGACCAGCTGCCGGTAGTCGCGCGGCAGCTGGGTGACCACGTCGTCGAACTCCCCGCCGGTGATCGCCTCGCGCAGGGTGGTGAAAACCGCCCGGACGGCGTCCCGGGCGACCGGCTCCTCCACGTCGGCGCGCAGCGCCACCCGGGCGACGAACTCGGCCGCCCCGAACCGGTCCGCCTGCTCCGTGCGCGGGCTCGGCTTGAGCACCAGCTGCAGTGGTTTGGGCATCTGGGCGGCCAGATCCAGCACCTCCCCGCCGGTGAGCCGCTCGGCGAACGTCTCCAGCACGGCCCGGGTCAGCTCGACGGACCGCTCGGACGGCGCCCGGGTGCGTTGGGAAACCTGGTCGATGAAGGTGTCGTAGTTCATCACGTACTCCCTCGGGCTGGCGTCGGCGCCTGCGGGTACCCGCGGCGGCCGGGGAGAAACGGCAGGCGATTCGACCACCCGCCCGGGCGTGACCGGACGGCGAGCGGGTAACCGCCGCCCGTCGTGACCACATCGATGTCTTGAGGGAGCCCCTGCCATGGCGAGCTACGCCGACGTCCTGCAGTACCTGTCGAGCCTGGACTATCCGGCCGAGAAGGACGACGTGGTCCGCGAGGCCGAGCGGGAGGGTGCCCCGCCGGACGTGCTGAAGGCGTTGCGCGCCCTGCCTCCGGTGGACTACGCCAACGGCACCGAGGTGGCCCGATCGGCCGGCATCGACGCGGCCCCCGAGGTGGGCCCTTCGCAGCGGGCCGCGCAGGCCCGGGACAAGCACAACCGTGTCTCCCAGCACCTGCGTGGCATCTGATCCGCGGGCGGTGGCGGCCCGAGTCCCGACGCGCGGCCGGCACGGATGACTGGCAAGGGTCCGCTGTCCCGGGCCCCGATCGGGCACACCTCCGCCGCGGTCCAGCTCGCCCTGGTGGGGGTGGTGGGCATCGTCGCCGGCGGCGTCGTCGCCGTCATGTGGTCGCCGCAACTCGGCCCGCTGGTCGGCTGGGACGCGGCCGCGCTGAGCTGGCTGGGGCTGGTCTGGCACAAGCTCTGGCCGCTGGACGCCGCACAGACCTCGCGGGTCGCCTCGTACGAGGACCCCAACCGCGCCGTCCGTGATCTGGTGCTGCTGATCGCCTGCCTGGCCAGCCTGCTGGCGGTGGGGCTGGTCCTGGCCAGCGCCCACGCCGCGCCGCCCGGGCTGCACCGCGAGGTGTCCGGCGGGGTGGGCCTGCTCAGTGTGGTGCTCTCCTGGCTGGTGGTGCACACTGTGTTCGGCGCCCGGTACGCCCGGATCTACTACACCGGGCCGGACGGCGGGGTGAACTTCAATCAGCCCGACCCGCCGCGCTACTCCGACTTCGCCTACGTGGCGTTCACCATCGGGACGACGTTCCAGGTCTCCGACACGAACCTGACGAGCAACGAGATGCGTCGCACAGTGCTGCGGCACTCGATGGTGTCGTACCTGTTCGGCGCGTTCATCATCGCCGTCACGGTGAACCTGCTGGCGGGTCTGGCCCGCTGAGACGCCGGGACAGGCGGGCGCCCCGTGGCCACGAACCGCGACCGGGGGCGCCACGCAAACCTGCCCAGGCGGTGAAACGCGCCCGAACCGGACGCGATCACCAGGCGGTGGATGGGCGCCCGAACCGAGCGGCCAGCACTGCCGGGTACAACCATACGGCAGAACATCATCCGTACGGTCAGATTTTGCCGAACTGTGGGCCAGGGCACGTCCTGATCATCCGGTCAGCTCCGCGTACCGGTGCTCCAGGTCGACCCGCGCCAGCGCCCCCACCAGCCAGGCAAGGCGCTCCGACTCTCCGCTGCCGGCCAACCCGGCCAGGTCGTCGGCGGATCGGCCCAGGCCGAGCCGGCGGGCCGCGGCCAACGCCCGCCGGTCGGCCACCGGGGCGACCTCGCGCCACAGCGCCTGAGCCTCGCGCAGGAACAGGTCGACCACCTGGTCGTCCACGCCGGGCAGCTCGGCGAGGAGCTTGCGCTCCCGGGCGGGGTCGTGGTGCGCCAGCGCCCGCAACCGGCGCAGGTCACCCCGGTACCGCTCGACGACCGTGCGAGCCAGGTCGCCCAGCACGTCGGCCAACGCGTCCACGTCGCCACGCTGACCGGCGTCGCGCAGCACCCGCACCCGGTCCTGGTGCAGCGAGCGGGCCAACCGGGCGGCGCTGTCCCACCCCTCGTCGCGCAGCGCCCGCGCGCCGTCCAACGCCCGACGGAAGTCACCACGTCGCGCCAGCAGCACCGCGAGGTAGAGCACCTGGAACAGGCTCGCCGGGTTGTTGGTGACCCGGAAGCCGTACTGCTCGGCGAAGCCCCGTCCGCTGCCGGCGAGCCGCCGGGCCAGGCGCTTCCGGTCCTCCACGGGAGTGATCAATGTGGTCGCCATGCCGGCGACTACCCATGCCGACGTCGGTCACACGCTCACCGCGAGGGTGCGCCGCCGCGCGGGCCATGGCCTCAGCCGTGCAGGCCACCGGTGCGGTCGCGGGCCTTGAGCCGGGTGGTGGGCAGGGCGGGCGCCGGCAGCGGCGGTGCCGGATCGTCGGCGACGACGCCGAAACGTCGCCCGGCCATCCAGTCCTCCCGAGCCGCGGCGACCTCCTCGTGCGAACGGCCGACGAAGTTCCACCACATCACCAGCGGCTCGTCGAACGGCGTCCCGCCCAGCAGCAGCAACCGGGCCCCGGCCCCACCGCGCACGGTCAGCTCGCGGCGATTGGAGCCAAGGTAGAGCAGTGCGCCGGGTTCGAACCCGACACCGGCCGCCTCGGCGGAACCGGACATCGCCAGCAGCGCGTACTCGAAGTCGGGCCGCAGCGGCAGCGTGGTCGGCGCCGTGCCACTCAGCTCCAGCTGCGCGCCGACCAGCGGGGTGTGCACCACCGCCGGGGACCGCTCCCCGGCGAGCTCACCGACCAGCAGGGTGACGTCCAGATCGCCGTCGCGCCAGCGCGGCAGGTCCGCGTGGTGCGCGAAGTCCGCCGCTCCCGCCCGCGCCGGATCCGGCAGCGCCACCCAGAGCTGCACGCCGTGCATCACCGGCGGATGGGTGGCCGGCGACCGCTCGGAGTGCGCGATGCCGTGCCCGGAGGTCATCACGTTCAGCTGTCCGGGCCGGATCGGCTGGACGTTGCCGAGGCTGTCCCGGTGCAGAATCTCGCCGTCCAGCAACCAGGTCACCGTCTGCAGGCCGGTGTGCGGGTGCGGCGGCACCTCCATGCCGGGTCGCTGCGCCACGTCGTCCGGGCCGAAATGGTCGACGAAGCACCACGCGCCGACCATCCGACGGGGGCGCTGCGGCAGCAGGCGGCGGACGGTGGTGTATCGGCCCAGCGGCACGTCATGGCCCGGCAGCAGCACGCTGCCCGGATCGACGTCGGCCACGCCGGGTGGTCGGGTCTCCGCCAGCATCGATTCAGTACGCTCCACCGCCCGACTGTACGCTCGGCCCCACCCGCGGCCGCAGCGCTTCCCGCACCGGGCGACCTGGCTCACCGGGTGCTGGCACCCACCGTCACGCTGCTGACTCCCGCCACCAGGTCGAGATAGAGCCGGTCTGCCGACCGGTCCCACCCTGGCGTACCCACCAGCGCTCCGGCGGCCACCCCGACCCAGCGCTCGCCGCGCAGCACCACCGAGGCGGCGCCGGCTCCCGCACGGACCCGTACCGGCGGCTCGCCCGGCACCCGGACGTCGAGTTGACTGGTCCCGCCGGTCAACCGCACAGTCGTGGTGCCGCTCACCGCTGGCGGGAGCAGTTCGGTACGGGCCGACCCGCCGGCGAGCTCCAGCCCCAGCAACCGGGCCCGGGTCAGGTCCAGCACCTGGCTGCTCACGCCACCGACCAGCTGGAAACGCCAGCTGACCCGCTCGTTGAGCAACACCCGCACGGCTCTCGCCCCGGAGGCACCGGTCGTCACCACACCGAGCCGGACGGTCTCGCCCAGCACCGCCGGCCGGGCCGTCACGCCCGAGTCGGCCGGGCTGCTGATCCGGTAGAGGTCGTCACCCAGGTCGACCACCCGCAGCTCCAACAAGGACAACCCGTCCGCCAGCACGAAGGTGGCCCGCTGCCGCCCCGCCAACGGCGCGGTCACCGCCTGCCCGGCAGCCGCCGCGCCCTCGCCACCCGTCCCGCCGCCGGGCCTGTCGGGGTCGACCGCGCCGGTCTCAGGGTCGGCGTCCGATCGGGCACCGTCAGGTCGGCCCGCATCGGGGTGGACGCTGCCGGGGCGGACGTGGTCCGGCGGGGTGCCGTCCGGACGGGTGCGGTCGGGGCGGGTGCCGTCGGGTGCGCTGGAGTAGGACATGCCGAGGCGGTGCGGATCAGCAATGATCACGGCCACCGCGGTGGCGCCGAGGATCAGCACGACGGCCGCGGCGGCCAGCAGCACCCGAGTCCCGGTGGGCCAGCCCCGACCTGTGGCGACCTCACCCGTCGGCTCCGGCTCCGCCTCCGGTTCCGGCTGGTGATCCGTGCCGTTCCCCACTGCGGCCATGTACTCGTCCCTCCGCCGGTCCCCGCCGGTGAGTACGTACCCGCCCACCCTTCGGATCACTCAGCGCTGGTCCTGGACATGCCGCTGGCCGGCACCCCGGGTTGGGGTGCCGGCCAGCGGTCAGTGCTCAGTGCGCGGTGGGTCAGCTGTTCCAGTACTGGGCGACCAGGTCGGCGGCCTGCTGCTCCCACTGGGCGTAGGCATCCGGGTAGGCCGAGACCTGCACGGTCTGCGCGGCGTCGGTCAACGCCATGTCCTGCCACCCGTCAACCTGCTTGAGACCCTTGAGGAACGCGGTGGTCGAGTACTCGGGGTTGGTGATCTGCTCCGGGGTGCCCCAACCACTGGACGGGCGCTGCTGGAACAGGCCCAGCGAGTCATGGTCGTTCATGTCGCCGAGGTGGCCCAGGTTCTCCAGCTTCGACTCCTGCAGGCTCGTGGCGATCGAGATGACCGCGGCCCGCTCGGGCAGGCCGGCCTTCTTCGTCGCGGCGATGATCGCCTTCACGTTCGCGGTCTGCTCGTCGTTCAGGTCGATGTGCGACTGCGCGCCCTGGGTGCCGTGCGGGATCAGCTTGCCCATGTCGGGCTTGTCCGACTGCACCACAGCGACGGGCTTCGCGTCCACGGCCGGTGCGCCGTGGGCGACGGGGCCCGCGAAGACACCACCGACGAAGGCGAGACCAGCAACAGACAGCATGCTCTTACGAATGATCGTGTTCATGGGGGTCAGCTCCTTCAGGGGGTAGACACCCGCGCTCCGATCCGGGGGAACGGCGCAGGGGTGCGAGCACCTCGTCCGGCGCTTTCAACTACACGGGGAAAAGTCTTCAAGGTCGGCGGCCTACGGGCGGGGGCTCGTGGCGCCGGGACTGTGTGTAACGACCGCCGGGCCGGGGTCATTCCGGGGGTGGCCCATCCATCGGCACCCCTGTCATGCGGGTGCTGGTGCGGTCGGTGGTGCTGCGATCGTCAGGGTGTGTAACGACCCCCGGCCCGCCACGATTCCAGCCCACGGATGCGCCCGGTCACAGCCCAGAAACCCCCGATACCGGACATTCGACGTGGGGACCGCAGGCCGCCTCGGCTGGCTGGGGTTGATCGACTCGATATCGCCGATATCGGGCCATCCGCTCGCCTGGACACCCCGACATCGCCGACATCGAGTCGATCGCCGTGAACCAGGCGCGCCCCCGGGCGAGGTCAGCCAGCGAGGCGGGAGCGGACCTTCGCGGCGCATGAGTCCAACACCGAGGAAGCATCGAGACCCAGGCTCTCGATGGCGACCAGCGCCGTGAACGCGACGTCAGCCAGCTCCGCTGCCACGTCCTCGCGGGTGTGCGTGACGCCCTTGCGAGGATTCTGCCCGAGCAGACCGATCCAGGCCGCCGACGCCTCCCCCGCCTCCTCGGTGAGCTTGAGGATGCGACAGGTCAGTTCCGTCTGCCCGGTGCCGTTCGCCGCGTCCAACCAGCTGCGCGACGCCCGGGCCGCCTCCCAGATCGACTCGTTCACGGCGACCAGTCAACCCGACCCGCCCACCGGGCCGCACAGCCGGGCTGGGTCGGCGAGCGAGGTGACGCCGGCAGGACGCGGCCGGGACGAACGCCGGGACGGGTGGTGCCGGTGCGAGGACCGGCCGACGAGTGATGAACCGGACAGGGGCGGCGGGCCGTACTCCGGGGCGGCCGGTGGGTCACGCCGGCACAGTGGCGGCAACGATGCCGCCGATACGGAAGGGACGTGCCGGTCATGCCGGAGACCGTCGAGACGGTGTTCGCCAGTGTGGTTGCCCGCAATCCGGGCGAGCCGGAGTTCCACCAGGCCGTACGGGAGGTGCTGGAGAGCATCGGCCCGGCGCTGGCCCGGCACCCCGAGTACGCCGAGGCGCGGATCATCGAGCGGATCTGCGAGCCGGAACGACAGGTGATCTTCCGGGTGCCGTGGGAGGACGACCGTGGCCGGGTACAGGTCAACCGCGGCTTCCGGGTGGAGTTCAACAGCGCGCTCGGCCCGTTCAAGGGCGGGCTGCGCTTTCATCCGTCGGTCTACCTGGGCATCGTGAAGTTCCTCGGCTTCGAGCAGATCTTCAAGAACGCGTTGACCGGCCTGCCGATCGGCGGCGGCAAGGGTGGCGCGGACTTCGACCCCAAGGGGCGCTCGGAGCGTGAGGTGATGCGCTTCTGCCAGAGTTTCATGACGGAGCTGCACCGGCACATCGGCGCGCAGACCGACGTGCCGGCCGGGGACATCGGGGTGGGCAGCCGGGAGATCGGCTACCTGTTCGGCCAGTACAAGCGGATCACCAACCGCTACGAGTCCGGGGTGCTCACCGGCAAGGGGCTGGCGTACGGGGGTGCGCAGGCGCGCCGGGAGGCGACCGGGTACGGGGCGGTGTTCTTCGCCGAGGAGATGTTGCGGGAGAGCGGCGACAGCCTGGAGGGCAAGCGGGTGGTCGTTTCCGGCTCGGGCAACGTGGCGATCTACGCGATAGAGAAGGTGCACCAGCTCGGTGGGACGGTGGTGGCGTGCTCGGACTCCGACGGGTACCTGCTCGACGAGAAGGGCATCGACCTGGAGTTGCTGCGCGAGCTGAAGGAGGAGCGCCGCGGCCGGCTCGACGACTACCTGCGGCACGTGCCGCACGCGGTGGCCGTGGCCGACCGTACCGTCTGGGAGGTGCCCTGCGACCTGGCCCTGCCGTGCGCGACGCAGAACGAGATCGGTGGCGCGGAGGCCGCGGCGCTGGTGGCCGGCGGCTGCGTCGCGGTGGTCGAGGGGGCGAACATGCCGACGACCCCGGAGGCGGTGCGGATCCTCGGCCGGGCCGGCGTGCGATTCGCCCCGGGCAAGGCGGCCAACGCCGGCGGGGTGGCGGTGAGCGCGCTGGAGATGCAGCAGAACGCCAGCCGGGACTCGTGGACGTTCGTCCAGTCGGAGCAGCGGCTGCGGGAGACCATGCGGGACATCCACGCCCGCTGCTGGAGCACGGCCGAGGAGTACGGGCTGCCCGGCGACTACGTGGCCGGGGCGAACATCAACGGGTTCCGCCGGGTGGCCGAGGCGATGTTGGCGCACGGCCTGGTCTGAGCGGCAGGACAGTCGGGCCTGACCGGCCGGTCAGCGCAGCCATTGACTCTGGTCGACGGCGGCCCTAGGTTCAGGACGCTACCGGCCGGTAGGCAACCGTCCCGCCTGGTCGCCCGCGGGCGACATCCGTCCGATGAGGAGCATCGATGCTGTCCTCACCCGTTCGCACCCTCCGCCGCCTGCTCGCCGCCACCGCGACGCTGACCCTGGCGGTCGGTCTGGCCGGCGCCGCGCCAGCCACCGCCACCGCCGACCGCGACCCGGGTGGCAGCCAGCCGCTGCCCGGCTACACCATCGAGAACCCGCCGCTGGCGCCGCTCGTCGTGGCCGGCAGAACGACGACGGTACGTCAGGGCGTGCACCGCCACGCCGGGTACATCATCGAGGTCCCCGCCCGGTGGAACGGTGACCTGGTGCTGTGGGCCCACGGCTATCGTGGCCAGGGCACGGTGCTCTCGCCGGAGCCGCCCGGCTTCGGCCTGCGCCAGCGACTGCTGGAGCAGGGGTACGCCTGGGCGTCGTCCTCGTACGACCGCAACGGCTTCAACAT
Source organism: Micromonospora coriariae (assembly GCF_900091455.1). Classification (NCBI taxonomy): domain Bacteria; kingdom Bacillati; phylum Actinomycetota; class Actinomycetes; order Micromonosporales; family Micromonosporaceae; genus Micromonospora; species Micromonospora coriariae. The sequence goes on from NZ_LT607412.1 coordinate 6,474,262, forward strand.
CCGTTCGGGCGTGCTGGGCACCAAGGACCTCGCCGACCACTTCGGACGGACGGTCCGCCGGCCGCACCGCACCTACCTCGCCGGGGTGTCGATGGGCGGATACGTCATCGGCCGCTCGCTGGAGCAGTACCCCGGCTACTACGACGGAGCGCTGCCCATGTGCGGCGTGCTCGGCGACCAGACGCTGCTCGACTTCTACCTCGACTACAACCTGGTCGCGCAGTCTCTCGCCGGGGTGCCGGCCTATCCCACGCCGGCCGACTACCTGACCAACGCGGTGCCCCGCATCCAGGTGGCTCTCGGCCTGGCCGGGCTCACCCCCACCGGGCCGGACACCACCACCGACCGGGGCAAGCAGTTGCGGGCGATCACGGTGAACCGGTCCGGCGGGCAGCGCCCCGGCGCCGACGCCGCATTCGCGGTCTGGAAGGACTTCCTCTTCTCGATCAGCGTCACCAGTGGCGGCGACTCCCCCGCCCAGCGGCCCGGTCAGCTCTCCACCAACCTGCTCACCCGCTACACCCCGAACAGCCCGGTCAACGTCAACGCGACCGTCCGGCGGGTCGTCCCGGAGAACATCTGGCAGCGACTCCTGCCGACGCTGACCGAGGTGCCCCACATCGCCGGCCGCCCCACCGCGCCGGTGCTCACCCTGCACGGCCTCGGTGACCTGTTCGTGCCGTTCAGCATGGAGCAGGCGTACGCCACCGACGTGGCACGGCACGGACGCAGCCGGCTGGTGGTGCAGCGGGCCATCCGGGCCACGCAGCACTGCGAGTTCACCCCGGCCGAGGCCGGCGCCGCCTGGGACGACCTGGTGTCCTGGGTACGCACCGGTGCCCGCCCCGCCGGCGACACGGTTTCCGACCCGACGGTGGTCGCCCGTCCCGACTACGGCTGCCGGTTCAGCGATCGGGCCGCGTACGCCGCCGGGGTCGGCACCCGGCGCCTCTACGCCGCCTGCTGAGGTACACGACGACGCCGGCCGGCCCCCTGTTCGGGAGCCGGCCGGCGTGGTGTGCGCGGGTGTCACCAGAGCTGCTGGACGATGTCCGCCGCCTGCTCCTCCCACTGCGCGTACGCGTACGGGAAGGCGGAGACCTGGACGGTCTGCGCCGCGGCGGTCAGCGGCAGGTCCTGCCAGCCGCCCACGTTCTTCAGCGCGCTGAAGAACGCCGTGGCGGAGTACTCCGGGTCGGTGATCTGCTCGGGCGTACCCCAACCGGACGACGGGCGCTGCTGGAACAGGCCCTGCGAATCGTGGTCGTTGTACGCGCCGAGGTGGCCGAGGTTGTACAGCTTCGACTCCTGCAAGGAGGTGGCGACGCCGATCACCGCGCCCCGGTCGCCGACGCCGGTCTTCTTGGCCGCGTCGACGATGGCCCGGGCGTTGGCCAGCTGCGCGTCGTCGAGCGGGATGCGCGACTGGGCGCCTTCGATGCCGTGCGGAATGAGCTGCTCGCGGCTCGGCTTGCCAGCCGGCGGCTTGCCGGTGGCGGACCCGGTGGTCAGCCCCGACTCGACGGGCTGGTCCTCCTGGCGGGCCGCGGTGGCGGCCTTGCCGGTGGCGAGGTCGATGGCGGCGACGGCGCCCTGGTGCGGCCCGGAGGTGACCGGGGCGGCGGCCGCTGTCGGCGCGAGTGCCAGGCCACCGAGGGCGGCCACACCCACAACGCTCAGCGCGGTCTTGCGGTACGAGTCCTTAGCGATGGCGGGGAGCCATCGAGTGAAGTCGACCTTCACGATGGTTGCCCTTTCGATCGTGCGGAGCGCTCCGGGGTGAACACTCCTCGGGAGATGACCGCGGAAAGGGTTTGGGCTCCGGCGGTACGGGGGACACAACCAGCTTCACCTGTCGGGCATTCCGGAAATGCCCCGGCCTCGGCGAGGTGCGGTCCCGGTCACCCGCGGAATCGGACAGATCGCCTACTAACCCGACAGCGGTGACAGAGGGTGATCTTTCGCGGCCGTGCGCCACACCGTCCGGAAAGGAGCCGTCATGGCCCACGCCCAGAGCGATGCCTATCTGCTGCGCCCGGTCGGCCGGGTCTCGTCAACCTTGACCGATGCGGCGAGTGCGCCCAGACAGGGCGACGAGGGCGCACCGGACGCCTGGCTGGTCTTCGACCCGCAGGTGGAGCGGGCGCTGGGCGACGTACAGGTCGGCGCTGAGCTGCTGGTGCTGACCTGGCTGGACCGGGCCCGACGGGACATCCTCAGCGTGCACCCGCGCGGGGACGAGACACGGCCGGAGACCGGAGTCTTCAGCACCCGCTCCCCACACCGGCCCAACCCGATCGGGCTGCACCGCGTACGGGTGCTGGCGGTGGACGGGCTGCGCGTCCGGGTGGCCGATCTGGAGGCGCTGGACGGCACGCCCGTGCTCGACGTCAAGCCGGTGCTGGGCGCGGCCGACGAGCGTTGACTCGCCGGCCCCGCCCCGGCCAGCCGACCGTGCTCAGTGGCCTCGGGCCAGCCACTCCTGAAGGTGCGGCGCCTCCGCGCCGATCGTCGTGTCGTCACCGTGCCCGGTGTGCACGACCGTCTCCGGCGGCAGGGTGAGCAGCCGGGTGCGGATCGACCGGACGATGGTGTCGAAGTCGCTGTACGAGCGGCCGGTGGCACCCGGGCCGCCGGCGAAGAGCGTGTCGCCGGTGAACACGACGCCCAGCTCGGGCGCGTGGAAGCTGCACGCGCCGGGGCTGTGCCCGGGGGTGTGCAGCACCCGCAGCGTGGTGCCGGCCACGTCGATGCTCTGCCCGTCGTGCAGTTCGCCGTTGGGCGGCAGCTGGGGGTGGACCATGTCCCAGAGCACCCGGTCGGCGGTGTGCAACAGCACCGCCGCGCCGGTTGCCTGGGCCAGCTCGGGCGCCACGCGGACGTGGTCGTCGTGCGCGTGGGTGGCCAGGATCGCCCGCACCCGCCGGTCACCCACCACGGCGAGGATCGCGGCCACGTCGTGCGGCGCGTCGAAGACGACGCACTCGCTGTCGTCGCCCAGCACCCAGACGTTGTTGTCCACGTCGAACGTCTGCCCGTCCAGGGAGAACGTCCCAGAGGTGACCGTGTGCTCGACCCGGGCGCTCACGGGAACACCACCACCGAACGGAGCACGTCGCCGTGGTGCATCCGGCCGAACGCGTTCTCGACCTGGTCCAGCGCGATCTCCTCGGTGACGAACGCGTCCAGGTCGAGCCGACCCTGGAGGTACAGCTCGGTCAGCATCGGGAAGTCCCGGCTGGGCAGGCAGTCCCCGTACCAGCTGGACTTGAGGGAGCCGCCGCGACCGAAGACGTCCAGCAGCGGCAGCTCGATCTTCATCTGCGGGGTCGGCACGCCCACCAGCACCACTGTGCCGGCCAGATCCCGGGCGTAGAACGCCTGCTTCCACGTCTCCGGTCGACCCACCGCGTCGATCACCACGTCGGCGCCGAAGCCGCCGGTGGCGGCGCGGATCGCCTCGACGGGGTCGGTCTCGGAGGCGTTCACGGTGTGCGTGGCGCCGAACCGGCGAGCCCAGTCCAGCTTGCGGGAGTCAGTGTCCACGGCGATGATCGTCGTGGCGCCGGCCAGGGCCGCTCCGGCGACCGCCGCGTCGCCGACGCCACCGCAGCCGATCACCGCGACCGAGTCGCCGCGGGTGACGTTACCGGTGTTCATGGCCGCACCCAGGCCGGCCATCACCCCGCAGCCGAGCAGCCCCACAGCGGCCGGTCGGGCGGCCGGGTCCACCTTGGTGCACTGTCCGGCGTGCACCAGGGTCTTCTCGGCGAAGGCGCCGATGCCCAGCGCCGGTGCGAGCTCGGTGCCGTCGGTGAGGGTCATCCGCTGGCTGGCGTTGTGGGTGTTGAAGCAGTACCAGGGGCGGCCACGGCGGCAGGCCCGACAGACCCCGCACACCGCCCGCCAGTTGAGCACCACGAAGTCGCCCGGGGCGACGCCGGTGACGCCCTCCCCCACCTGCTCGACGATGCCCGCCGCCTCGTGCCCGAGCAGGAACGGGTAGTCGTCGTTGATGCCACCCTCGCGGTAGTGCAGGTCGGTGTGGCAGACCCCGCAGGACTGGATCCGGACGATCGCCTCACCCGGACCGGGATCGGGCACCACGATGGTGGTGACCTCGACCGGCGCGCCCTTGCTGCGGGAGATGACTCCCCGGACTTCCTGGCTCACTTCGCCTCCTGCTGGTGATCTGCGGCGGGGTCGGGTGCCGGGCTGGCGGGTGGCCGGGGCCGGCGGGAGCCCCTCGCGAACCTACCGCGATCACCACGGCCGGCCCAGTCGGCTCAACGGGTTATCGCGGGCCGCGGCGGGTACGCGGGCCGCATTCGGACCACGGCCACCGGGAGTGATCATGAAACTGGCGCATCTGCCGCTGCGGGTCAGCATCGGCGCGTACGTCCTCAATTCGGGCCTGACCAAGCGGACCCTGGAGGGCGATGCCGCGCAGGGCCTGCACGGGATGGCGGTGGCGGCCATTCCGCAACTCGGCCAGCTGGAGCCGGCGCGCTTCGCCAAGCTGCTGTCGTACTCCGAGCTGGCGTTGGGTGCCGCGTTGATCGCCCCGTTCGTGCCGGCGACGCTGGCCGGGCTCGGCCTGACCGCCTTCGGCGCGGGCCTGGTACAGCTGTACCTGAAGACGCCGGGGATGCGCGAGGCCGGCAGCGTGCGCCCGACCCAGCAGGGCAGCGGGCTGGCCAAGGACGTCTGGCTTGTCGGCGCCGGGCTGACCCTGGTGCTGGAGGGGCTGACCCACGGCCGCCGGCGCCACTGATCCGACCGGCGAAAGCAGCGGTCCGTCGGCGCAGGCGTGAGCGGGCCGTGCCGGGGTAGCAGGGCCGCCATGACCGACGTGACAGTGGTGGTGGCCACCCGCAACCGACGTGAGCAACTGCTCGACATGCTGGGCCGGCACACCGCCCCGGTGATCCTGGTGGACAACGGCTCCGACGACGGCACAGCGGCGGCGGTGGCCCGGGCCTTCCCCGCGGTGCGGGTGGTGCGGCTCGCCGAGAACGCGGGTGCCGGCGCGGCGCGCAACATCGGTGTCGAACTGGCCGACACGCCGTTCGTGGCGTTCGCCGACGACGACTCGTACTGGGCGCCGGACGCGCTGGAACGGGCCACCGCGATCCTGCGCGCGCACCCCGGCACCGGCCTGCTCACCGGACAGGTGCGGGTCGGGCGGGAGCAGCGGCTCGACCCGGTGTCCGCAGCGATGGCCCGCGCGCCGCTGGGCACCCCGCCGGGCGCGCCGGGCCCTGCGGTGCTGGGCTTCCTGGCCTGCGCGGCGGTGCTGCGCCGTCGGGCGTTCCAGCAGGTCGGCGGCTTCACCGAGCGACTGGGCACGTACGGCGAGGAGGCGCTGCTGGCGATGGACCTGGCCGCGGCCGGCTGGCAGCTGGCGTACGCCGACGAGGTGGTGGCCCACCATCTGCCGCTGCCGGTGGGGCGGGACGGGCCGGCCCGAAAGCGGATGGAAACGCGCAACCGGCTGCTCACCGCGCTGCTGCGTCGTCCGGCGGGGGTGGTGCTGCGCACGGCGACCGCCGTGGCCCGGGACGCCGCCGGCCGGGGCGGGCTGCTCGACGCCGCCGGTGACCTGGGGTGGGCACTGCGTGGCCGGCGCCGGTTGCCCGCCGAGGTCGAGGCTGCCCTGCGCACGCTGGCCCGCTGACCGCCCCGGCGGCGATCGATCCCGCGACAAGCGTCGGGCTCGCTATCGTGTGGGCGACCCGAGGAGCTGCGTTGACCCGTTCCCGATCCGTGCGGCCGTTCTACCGGCCGATGAGGCCCCGCCACCGGCGTGAGCCGCACCGCTCGGCCACGCCGCTGGAGCTCTTCTTCGACCTCTGCTTCGTGGTGGCAGTGGCGCAGGCCGCCGGCAGCCTGCACCACGACGTCTCCGAGGGTCACTTCGGTCACGCGGTGGCCAGTTACGCGATGGTGTTCTTCGCGATCTGGTGGTCGTGGATGAACTTCACCTGGTTCGCCTCGGCCTACGACACCGACGACGACGTCTACCGGATCACCGCGCTGGTGCAGATCACCGGAGCGTTGATCCTGGCGGCCGGGGTGCCGCGCGCCTTCACCGACGGCGACTTCACCGTCATCACCTACGGCTACGTGGTGATGCGGTTGGCCGCCGTCGTGCAGTGGAGCAGAGCCGGCGTCGGCGACCCGGCGCACCGCGCGGCGGCACGCCGCTACGCGATCGGCGTGACAGTGGTGCAGGTCGGCTGGTTGCTGCGGCTGACGCTGCCCGACGAGTGGGGCATCGCGTCGTTCGTGCTGCTGGCGCTGGCCGACCTGCTGGTGCCGGCGGTGGCCGAGCGGCCCGGAATGACCCCGTGGCACCCCCGGCACATCACCGAGCGGTACGGGCTGTTCACCCTCATCGTGCTCGGTGAGGTGGTGCTGTCGGTGTCGGTGGCGATCCAGACCGAGCTGGACGGCGGCGGAAGCAACCTCTGGTCGCTCGCGGCGGCCGGCACGGTCATCGTGTTCGCGCTCTGGTGGCTCTACTTCGACCGGCCGATCGAGGCGCCCGACCGGCTGCCGTACTCGCTGATCTGGGGCTACGGCCACTATCTGATCTTCGCAGCGGTCGCGGCGGTCGGCGCGGGCCTGGTCGTGGCGGTGGACCACCAGCGGCACGTCGGGCACATCTCCGGAGTCGCCGCCGGATACGCGGTCGCCGTACCGATCGCCGTCTACCTGCTCACCATCTGGGTGCTGCACGTCCGCCGGCAGCAGCACGGCGCGGTGGTCGTCGCCTTCCCGGTGGTCGCGCTGCTGGCACTGCTCGCGCCGCTGGGTCCGGTTCCGGTGCACCTGCTCGCGCTGCTGCTCTTCGCCCTGGTGGCGCTGACGGTGGTGATGCGCCAGCGGGACGTCCTGCCGACCTCGGCGCCGGCCGACGCCGACGAGACCTGATTCGCCGCGACCGTCGGCCGCCCGGCCTGCCGTTGAGCGCGACGGCCCGGGAGTGGGCAGAATTGGGGCATGCTTCGCCGCCGATGGTTGCTGGCCGACCAACTCGGGCCACACTTCCTCGACGACCCCGACCAGCCGGTGCTGCTGGTGGAGATCCGGGAACTGTTCCGCCGACGTCCGACGCACCGGCAGAAGGCGCACCTGATCCTCTCCGCGCTGCGGCACCGGGCGGCGGAGCTGGGCGACCGGGCGCTGCTGCTGCGTACCGACACGTTCCGTGCGGCACTGGCGCAGGTCGCCGAGCCGGTGGAGGTGTGCCATCCGCACTCCCGGGCGGCGTTGCGCTTCGCCCGATCGGTGCCGGGGCTGACGGTGCTGCCGCCGCGTGGCTTCATCACCAGCCAGGCCGACTTCGCCGGCTGGGCGGACCGCAGCCGGCGCGGCCCGCTGCGGATGACCGACTTCTACCGGCACGCCCGCCGCCGGCACGACGTGCTGACCGGTCCGGCCGGCGGACCCCGACCGCGCACCGAGGGCCGCGCGGCGCCGGGGACGCCGCCACCACCGCCGCCGATCGTCGAGGACGACATCGACGCGGAGGTCCGCCGCGACCTGGACCGGTGGGCGGCCGACGGGGTGCGGTTCGTCGGCCGGGACGGCCCGCGGCGGTTCCCGGCCACCCACTGCGAGGCGCGGGCCCGGCTGGAGCACTTCCTGACCCACCGGCTGGCCGAGTACGGCCGCTACGCCGACGTGATGAGCGCCGACGACCCGCTGTTCGCGCACTCCGTGCTCTCGTCCTCGTTCAACCTCGGACTGCTCGACCCGGAGTCGGCCGTCCGGGCCGCCGAGCGGGCGTGGCGGGCCGGCGCTGCTCCCCGTACGGCGGTCGAGCCGTTCATCCGGGGGTTGCTCGGCTGGCGCGAGTTCCTCTGGCAGCTGTACTGGCATGTCGAGCCGCGGTTTCGGGGAGCGGACCGGCTGGCTGCGACCGAGCCGGTGCCGGACTGGTTCGCCGAGTTGGACGCCGACGCGGTCGAGGCCCGCTGCCTGGCCGACGTGCTCGCCACCGTCCGGGACGGGGCGTGGACGCACCACGCGCCCCGGTTGCTCGTGCTGGCGAACTACGCGTTGCAGCGCGGCTGGCGCCCGGCCGAGGTGGTGGACTGGTTTCAGCGTTGCTTCGTGGACGGCACCGACTGGGTGATGAACGCGACGGTGATGGGCATGAGCCGGTACGCCGATCTGGGTCCGGTGGACACCCGCCCGTACGCGGTGGACGGCACCGACATCGACGAGATCAGCGACTACTGCGCGGGCTGCCGCTACATGCCCGAGCGGGCGCTCGGTGACCTGGCCTGCCCGTACACCGGGGGTTTCGAGAGCTTCCTGCACCGCAACCGGGCGCAGCTGGTGGCCGACCCGCGGCTCGCCGCCGAGCTGGCCCGCCGGGACGAGCCGGAGCACCGCGAGGCCGTGCTGGCCCAGGAGGAGAAGCGGGGCGGCACCCCGCCCTGACCGTCAGCCGCGGCCGGCGTCGGCGGCCGGCACCGCACCGGCGGGCGGCACGGGGCGGACGACGCCGCGGTTCAGGCCGGTGACCAGCAGCCGGTTGTACGAGGCCGGCATGACCCGGGCCAGCAGGTCGGGCAGCTTCGCCGACCAGCCGATCAGCACCCTGCCCCGGCGTCGCTCGACGCCCCGCAGGATCACCTCGGCGGCCCGTTCCGGAGCGATGGTGAGCAGCTTCTCGAACTGCGCCCGGCCGGCCGCGTACTCCTCGATGGAGACGCCGCTGCCGACGCGGGCGTTCTCGGTGATCCGGGTGCGGATCCCGCCGGGGTGCACCGAGGTCACCCCGATGCCGTCGTCGACCAACTCGTGGCGCAGCGCCTCGGTGAAGCCGCGCACCGCGAACTTGCTCGCCGAGTAGGCGGTCTGCCCGGCCGGCGCGATCAGCCCGAACAGGCTGGAGACGTTGACCAGGTGCGCGCCCGGTTCCGCCTTGAGGGTGGGCAGCAGCGCGTGGGTCAGCTGCGCCACGGCCCGGAAGTTGATGTCGATCACCCAGCTGAACTCGTCGAACGTCACCTGGTCGAACCGGCCTCCGAGGCCGACACCAGCGTTGTTCACCAGCAGCCGGACCCGCGGGTGCCGTTGACCGATCTCGACGGCCACCCGCGCGGTGGCCGCCGCGTCGGCGAGGTCCACCAGGTAGGTGTGCAGCTGGCGATCGGGGTGGTCGGCCCGGATGGCGGCGGCGACCGCGTCCAGCCGCCCGGCGTCGCGGTCCAGCAGGACCAGGTCGCTGCCCCGGCGGGCGAGCGCGTGCGCCAGCGCGGCGCCGATGCCGCTGGCCGCGCCGGTGACCACGGCCGTTCCGCCGGCGAAGTCGAATCTCTGCACGACCGGTGCTCCTTTCCTGGTGGCCCCCGAACGGGAGAACCGCACGCCCTCGTCGGTGAGCCGGCCGTGCCGCATCAGCAGCACGTCGCGGGCGTAGTTCTGGTAGAGCCGCCACGGCGCGGTGGCGCCCTGCTTGGGCAGCGCGTCGACGCTGCGCAGCACGTACCCGGAGCGCAGGTCGATGAGTGGTACCCGCTCGTCGTCGGGCGGTGGGAGCGGGGTGACGACGTGCTGGCCGGTGCGGGCCAGGTGGCGCAGCAGCCGGCAGACGTAGCCGGCGACCAGGTCGGCCTTGAGCGTCCACGAGGCGTTGGTGTAGCCGATGGTGAACGCGAAGTTCGGCACGCCGGAGAGCATCATGCCCTTGTAGGCGACGGTGCTGGCCAGGTCGACCTCGGTGCCGTCCACGCTGAGTGTCAGGCCACCGAGGGCGAGCAGGTTGAGCCCGGTGGCGGTGACCACGATGTCGGCGGGTACCTCGTCGCCGGAGGCCAGCCGGACGCCGTGCGCCGTGAAGGTGTCGACGGTGTCGGTGACCACCGACGCCCGGCCCTGCTGCAGGGCGGTGAACAGGTCGCCGTCGGGCACCACGCAGAGCCGCTGGTCCCACGGGTCGTAGCGGGGCGAGAAGTGCCTGTCGATGTCGTACCCGGCTGGCAGCCGACCCTTCGCGCCCCGGCGCAGCAGCCGCTTCACGAGCCCGGGCGCGCGTCGGCTGAGCTGGAAGTTGATGGTGGACAACAACACGTTCTTCCAGCGCACCACGGGATACGCGGCCTTCGCCGGCAGCCAGCGCCGCAGCGCGTCGGCCAGGACGTCGCGCGAGGGCAGCGCGATGATGTACGTGGGTGAGCGCTGGAGCATGGTCACGTGGGCGGCCCGCTCGGCCATCGCCGGCACCAGGGTGACCGCGGTGGCGCCGCTGCCGATCACCACCACCCGCTTGCCGGTGTGGTCGAGGTCGGCCGGCCAGTGCTGCGGGTGCACCAGCCGTCCGGCGTACTCCTCGACGCCGGGCAGCGGCGGGGTGTATCCCTCGTCGTAGCGGTAGTAGCCGGCGCAGGCGAACAGGAACGAGCAGGTGAGCAGGATCGCCTCGGCGGTGTCGGTGCGCTGTGCGTGCACCGTCCAGCGGGCGGTGTCGCTGTCCCACTCGGCGCGCAGCACCCGGTGCCCGAAGCGGATGTGCCGCTGCACGTCGTACTCCCTGGCGGTTTCCCGGACGTACTCGCGGATGGCCGCGCCGTCGGCGATGGCCTTCGGGTCGGTCCACGGCTTGAAGGAGTAGCCGAGGGTGAACATGTCCGAGTCGGACCGGACGCCCGGGTAGCGGAACAGGTCCCAGGTGCCACCGATGGCGTCGCGTGCCTCGAGCACCGCGTACGTCTTGTCGGGGCAGTCGCGGCGCAGGTGGCAGGCCGCGCCGATGCCGGACAGGCCGGCTCCGACGATGAGCACGTCGACGTGGTCGGAGGTCATCGCGTTCCTCCATCCGGGGCAGTGGACGGACACTATCCACCGCCGTCGACAGCAGTCAACACCCTGTCGAGTGCCGTCGACAGGGTGTCGAGTTCGGGTAGCATCACCGGCCATGACGACCGCGCGTACCGGGAGGGCGAGTCCGCGCGGTCGCCGCGCCGCCCGTTCCACAGGCGACGACCGGGAGACGGCGATCCTGGCCACCGCCGAGCGGCTGCTGGAGCGCAAGGCGTTCGGCGACATCTCGATCGACGACCTGGCCCGGGGAGCGGGCATCTCCCGGCCGACGTTCTACTTCTACTTCCCGTCCAAGGACGCCGTGCTGCTGACCCTGCTGGATCGGGTCACCGAGGAGGCCGACGCGGCCGCCGGAGACGTCCTGGTCCGGCTCGCCGAGGACCCACGGGCCCGGTGGCGGGAGCTGATCCAGCGGTTCCACGACACGTTCGGCGCACACCGCGCGCTGGTGCTCGCCTGCGCGCAGGTCCGTGGCACAAACGCCGAGGTACGCCGGCTCTGGGCGGCGGTGCTGGAGCGCTGGGTGCAGGCGATCGAGGCGGCCATCGAGGCGGAGCGGCGACGCGGCGCGGCCCCGGACGGGCTGCCCGCCCGGGACCTCGCCATCGCGCTCAACTCGATGAACGAACGCGTCTGGTACGCGACCTTCGCCGGCGACGGGCCGGCGGTCGACGAGCGGGACGTGGTGGACGTGCTGCTCGACCTCTGGCTGGCCGGCATCTACCGCGACACCACTCCCCCGCGGTCCAGCTGAGCTACTCCGCCGCCTTGGTGAACGTCATGATCCAGTTGGTCTCCCAGGTGCGCTCGCCGTCCACGGAGAAGGCCTGCTCCCAGCGGGCGGAGGTCGCGGTGATCTCCGACCAGATGAACCGGCACCGCACCGGGCGCCCCTCGTGCTGGTCGTCGGCGTAGAGGCGGCCCACACCGTCGACGAAGCGGCCCACCATCGGCGGCTGCTCCAACTCGCCGCGACCGCTGTTCATCCAGTAGATCGACCACTGCTCGGTCGCCGGGTCGAAGAGCCGGATCGTGGCGCCGGCGAAGCCCTTGGTCGGGAAGACGATCTCGTCGAAGTGGCCGCCGCCGCCGAAGAAGCCGTGCGCGACGGACATCCCCGGAAACTCCTCCCACTCGTCCGAGCCGACCAGCCGCTTGCGCAGCCGCCGGTTTACCACGTTCCAGGTGCCCACAAAGAAGTCGAAGTCGCCCATCAGCGGCCCACCGGCCCTTCCGCTCGCGTGTCGTGCAGGTAACCGGTCAGATCGGGGTTCTCCGGCACCAGCATGTGCCGGACCCAGGCGGCCCGCTCGTGCTCCAGCACCGCCAGCTCCCAGACGCAGCCCACGGCGGGGCGGCGTAGTTCGACGAAGTGTGCCGGATCATCGTCCGGACAGTCCAGTGCGGGCTGCCCGGCGGCCGCGATGCGGACCTCCAACGCGTTGTCCCACACCCAGGTGTACGCCAGCAGGTAGGCGCCGGTGTCCGCGCCCCGATGCAGCACCACCCACCCGGCGGCCGGTGTGCCGTCGTCCGCGACGTCCGCCAGCAGCGCGGGCAGCAGGTCGTACGCGGCCTTCTCCACCTCCGGCTCGAGCGGCCGTTCCAGCTGGTCGATGTGGTAGCGCTTGAGCTGTCGGCCGTCCACCATGACCGGTCCCGGCGTTCGTAGATCCTTGTCGCGAAAAGCCATGCCGGGACGGTAGAACGACTCCCCTGACAGCTAGTGTCAGTGAAGTGCGGGCCAGTCGACTTCTCTCCCTCCTGCTGCTGCTCCAGTCGCACGGCCGGCTCACCGCCGGGCAGCTCGCCGAGCGGTTGGCCGTCTCACCACGGACGATCTACCGGGACGTGGAGTCGCTGCACGCAGCCGGCATCCCGCTCTACGGGGAGGCCGGGCACGCGGGCGGCTACCAACTGGTCGACGGCTGGCGGACCCGGTTGACCGGTCTGACCGCCGAGGAGGCCGACCGGCTCTTCCTGGCCGGCCTGCCCGGGCCGGCCGACGAGCTGGGCTACGGCGACGTGGTGGCCGCGCTGCAACTCAAGCTGCACGCCGCCCTGCCGGCCCCACTGCGCGACCGGGCCACCCAGCTCCAGCAACGCTTCCACCTCGACACGCCCGGCTGGTACGCCGACGGCGACGCCTCCCCCGAGCTGGCCCGCACGGCCGAAGCGGTCTGGCGGCAGCACCGCGTCGAGGTGCGCTACCGCAGCTGGCGCGGCGAGGTGACCCGGGTGCTGGAGCCGTACGGGCTGGTGCTCAAGGGCGGCCGGTGGTACGTGGTGGCCGACCGGCCCGGCCGGGGTGCCCCGGCGACCTACCGGGTCAACCAGATCCTCACCCTGACCCCCCTGGCCGAGGAGTTCGACCGCCCGGCCGACTTCGACCTGCCGGCCTGGTGGCGCGCGCACGTGGTGCAGTTCCGGGCCCGACTGCACCGGGACGAGGCCACCGTGCGGCTCTCCCCGGGCGGCCGGCAGCGGCTGCGGGAGATCGGCAGCGATCCGGTGGTGGCCGCGGTGGAGGCCAGCGCCGGGCCACCGGACGCCCAGGGCTGGGTGACCGCTGTGCTGCCGATCGAGTCGCTCACCCACGCCCACGGTGACCTGCTGCGCCTCGGCGCCGACGTGGAGGTGCTGGCCCCGGTCGCGCTACGCGAACGGCTCGCCGCCACTGCGGCCGGACTCGCGGCCCTCTACGCCCGTGCCGACCAACCGGCCGGATGACGGCACGAGCCATCTTTTCTCCACAGTGGAAGATCCACGGGGCATCGACTGTCGGCGCGATGTGCCACCCTGGGACGGTCACCAGCGGTCACCGGAGGTGAGGGTCACGTTACGGCTAAGCGCACTGGTCGCCGTCCCCGGCACCGGGCCGGTGACCCTCGACGTTCCGGCCGGCACGACCGCCGCCCTGGTGGCGCCGCCCCGGGTCGGCACGGCCGTGGCCCGGGTGCTGGCCGGGCTCGCCGCCCCGGTCACCGGGCGGGTCATGGTCGGCGACCGGGACGTCACCGCCCTGCCGCCGCCACGCCGGCAGATCGGCTACGTGCCCGCCGGCGGCGCCCTGCTGCCACAGCTCACCGTGCGCCGCAACATCGAGTACGGCCAACGCCGGCGCGAACGGGTGCACGAGGTGGCCGACGACTGGACGGCCACAGTGGTGGACCGGCTGGAGCTGGCCCCGACGCTGGCCCTGCTGCCGCATCTGCTCTCCGACGCCCAGCGGTTCCGGGTGGCGCTGGCCCGGGCCGCGGTCTGCCTGCCCGAGGTCCTGGTTGTCGACCTTCCCGTCGATCCGACCGGCGGTAGCCGCCTCGGCGACCTGCTGCCCCGACTCTCCCCACCGGACGCGCCGGGGGTGGCCGTGGTGGTGTGCACCGCCGACCCGGCCACCCTGGCCGAGATCCCGCGCCGGCACGAGCTGGTCACCGAACCCGACGGGACGCCCCGGTGACGCCGGCCGGCCGGGCGACCCGCCGTACCCTGCTGCGCGCCGCCGCGGCCGGGGCCGCGGCGACCGCGGCCGGCTGCACCGGCGGCACCCGGTCCGTGCAGGTCGCGGTGGTCTGGAGCGGAAGCGAGCTGGACAGGTTCCGACGGGTCGTCGCCAACTACCCGGCGCCGGTGCACGTGGTCAGCGCCGGCAACGACATCGACGCGTTCCTGCGTGCCCGGCACCTCGCCGGCACCAGCCCCGACGTGGCGATCCTGCCGCGCCCCGGCCTGGTCACCGAGTACGCCCAGCGAGGCTGGCTGAGCCCGGTGCGCCCGTCGAGCGAGTACGCGGTGCCCAGCGGGCTGAGCGACCTGCTGATGACCCGCGGGCGGCGCTACGGCGTCTGGGTGAAGGCGGCGCACAAGTCGCTCATCTGGCATCTGCCGTCGGCGCTGCCCCGGCCGCCGGCCACCTGGGACGAGCTGGTCACGCTGACCCGCACCCTCGGCGCGCTCGCCCGGCGCGGGTCCGGCCCGGCGCCCCTGGCCATCGGGGCGGCGGACGGCTGGGTGCTCACCGACTGGTTCGAGAACGTGCTCGCCGACCTGGCACCCGACGCGTACGACGCCCTCGCCGGGCCGGACGCCGACTGGCAGGGGCGACCGGTGCGCGACACCCTGGACCGGCTCGCCGAGCTGTGGAGCATCGATGGCGCGTTCCCCGGCGGCGGCCGCCGTGCCCTGCTCACCCAGTACGAGGAGTCGGTGATCCAGGTGGTGCGCTCCCGGCGGGCGGTGATGGTCTTCGAGGCCGACTTCACCGCCGAGGTGGTCGGCACGTTCCGACGGGGCCCGGAGCAGCCGAAGACCTTCCGGTTCCCGAGCGCGCGGGCGGGCGGCGGTGGCCCACTGATCGTCGGCGGAGACGCGGCGGTGGCCTTCGCCGACGCCCGCGGCGGGGTGGAGCTGGTCGAGTGGCTCACCCGGGCCGCCTCGTTCCAGCCCTGGTTGGACGCCAGCGGCTACCTGTCGCCGAACACCACTGTCGCGCTGGACAGCTACGCCGACCCGGTCAGCCGCCAACTCGCCGGCGAGATGCGCGCCCCCGGCACCCTGCGCTTCGACCTCTCCGACCAGCTGCCCGGGCCGTTCACCGGCTCCGACGGGGTGGGCATCTGGCGGATCATGCAGGACTTCTTCGCCGACGTCACCGACGGCGTACCCACCGCGGTGGCGGTCCGCCGGGCCACCGGGCAGCTCGCCGCGGCGGCCCGCAGCGCGGGAGGCGGCCGGTGAGCCGGGTCCGGGTGCTCGGCGAGCTGGCCGTGCTCGACGATGTGGGGCCACCCCGGCGCGGCCGGGCGTACCCGGCGGCCGGCGCGACCTCCGCGCTGCTGCTGCCGGCGATCCTGCTGCTCGGCGGGCTGGTGCTGTGGCCGGTGCTGCGAACGGTGCACGCCAGCGTCACCACGGACGGCCACTGGGTCGGCGCCGAGCACTTCCGTACCGCGCTCGACGCGCCGGACACCGGCGCGGTGGTCGGCCGCACGGTCCTCTGGGCGGTGCTGGTGCCGGCGGTGGTCACGGCGCTGGGCTACCTGCTCGCCGCCGCGTCGCGCCGCTCTCAGGAGGGTGGGCTGGTCCGCCTGATCCTGCTGGTGCCGGTGGCGTTGCCGCTGGTCGTCACCGGAGTGACGTTCCGGCTGATGTACGACCCCGACCCGAGCCGGGGCCTGGCCACGCTGGTCGCGGCGCGACTGACCGGCCGGTCCGCCGCGGACGCCCCGCAACTGCTCGGGCCGGGCCTGGTCACTGTGGCGCTGATGTCGGCGTTCGTCTGGGCCTGGGTCGGCCTGGCCGTGCTGGTCTTCCGGGCCGCGCTGGACGCGGTGCCGCCGAACCTGGCCGACGCGGTACGCGCCTACGGCGGCGGTCGCCGGCATGTGCTGTGGGACGCGCAGTGGCGGCCGCTGCTGCTGCGTACCGTTGCGGTGGTCTTCGCGCTGGTCGCGGTGGGCACCAGCCGCACCTTCGACCTGATCCTGGTGATGACCCCCGGCTCGGTCCGGGACGAGGCCGCCGTGCTGGCGTTGCGGGTCTGGCAGACCTCGGGTGGCACCACCACCGGCGAGGGCGCCGCACTCGGTGTGGTGTGGCTGGTGGCGGTGATCGGCGGGATCCTGGTGGCCGCGCTGTTCGTCCGGCAGGCGTGGCCGCCGCCGCGGGCCGAGGCGCCGCCGGACCCGGACCGGGTGGCACCGCCCCGGCGGGTGTTCCGACTGCTCGCGGCGGGTGCCGCGGTGGCGTGGCTGGTGCCGCTGGTGGTGCTGGTCGCCACTTCCCTGCACGGTCAGGTGGACGCGGCGGCGCGCGGCTGGTGGTCGGCGCCGCCGGGGGCCGGCTCCTACCGTGACCTGGTCACCGGCACCGAGCTGTGGCGCACTCTGGCCTTCACGCTGCTGCTGGCCACCGTCGTGACCGCCACGGTGCTGGTGGTCGCGCTGCTGGCCGCGTACCCGCTGGCCTGGTTGACCGGGCCGGCCGCGCAGGCCACCGGGCTGCTGCTGCTGGCCGCCAGCGTCGTACCGGTCCAGGTCATCGCCGGGCCGCTCAACGAGGTGCTCGGCCTGGTGCTCTCCTCCGGGACCGCCCGCGGCCTGGCCCTGGTGCACGTGGCGCTGGGCGTGCCGTTCGCGGTGCTGGTGCTGCGCAACGCGTTCGCCGACCTGCCCGCCGAGCAGGTGCGCGGCGCCCGGCTGGGTGGGCGCCGCTGGTGGGGCACGCTGCGCCGGCTGGCCCGGCACAACCTGCCCGCGGTGGTCGCGGTCTCCGTGCTGGAGTTCGTCCAGGTCTGGAACGACCTGGTGGTGGGCCTGCTGTTCAGTGGGCCGGAGGCGACACCGCTGGGGCTGTTCCTGGCCGGGCAGTCGCGTGGCTTCGTGTCCAACAGCGGGGCGCTGGCCGCCGCCTCGGTGCTCGCCTCGGTGCTGCCGGTGCTGCTGGTGGTGCTCGCCCGGCGGCAGCTCGTCGCCGGGCTGGTCTCCGGGGGCGTCCGGTGACCGGCCCCACCGGCGCCGGCCGGGGGCCGCGCTGGCCGGTGCTGATCGCGGTCGGCACGCTGGTCAGCGGGGTGCTCGGCAACCTGGCCAGCAACATGCTCTCCGAGCTGGCGGCCAGCGTGCTCGGGCCGGCCAGCATCGCGCTGGTGGTCAGCGGCGGGGTCGGTTTCGTGGTGTTCGAGATGCGCCGGCGCCGAACCGGTCGGGAGGTGAGCCCGGAACCCACCGAGGTCGTCGCCGCACCGGCCACCGGCGCGCCGACGCTGCCGTACCCGGCCGGCTTCACCGGCCGCGACGAGCACGTCGAGGCTGTGCTCGCGCTGCTCACCCGGGAGCACGCGGTGGCGGTGCTGGGTCGGCGGGCGGTGGGCACCTCCGCCTGCGCGGTACAGGCGGCGAACCTGTGCCGGGAGGACTTCCCGGACGGGCAGTACTACCTCGACCTGCGCCGCGGCGGGCGACCCCGGTCCGCCCGACAGGTGCTCACCGCGCTGGCCGGGGTGCTGGGCACCGCCGCCCCCGTCTCGGGCCGGCCGGACGCCCTCGCGGTCGCCGCCGACGCGCTGCGTGGCCAGCTCGACGGCCGCAAGATCCTGCTGGTGCTGGACAACGTCGACCGACCCGAGCAGGTCCTGCCGCTGCTGCCGCCGACCGCGCGGACCTGCCGGCTGCTGCTGGCCGGCGGGCCGGCGTTGAGTGGGCTGCAGGGTGTGGTCGCGCACTGGATCGCCGAGCCGGGCCGGGCCGAGGCGGTCGAGCTGTTCGCCGCCGCGGGCGTGGCCGCGCCGGCCGCCCGGATCCGCCGCGCCGACCCGCGCACCGACCCGGCGGTCGGCGAGATCGTCGAGCTGTGCGGGCGGCAGCCGCGCACCGTCCGGGCCCTCGGCTACCGCACAGCACAGCACGGCTGGCGGCACGCCGACGTGCTGGACGCGCTGCGCCGCGCGGTGCAGACGCCACCGCACCAGCGGGTCACCGTCTCGCCGGCGGCCCGGCTGGTCACCGAACGGGACACCGCGTACCGGGCGTTGACCCGCGAGGCCCGCCGGCTGTACAGGCTGATGTCGCTGGCGCCCGCCCCGGTGGACCGGCCCGCCATCGCCGCCCTGGCCGGTCGGCACCCGGAACGGGTGACCGCGCTGCTCGACCAACTGGCCGCCGCGGCGTTCGTCGTCGGCGCGCCCGGCGACCGGTACGAGATCCGCCCCCTGCTCGCCGGCAACGCACGGCTGCACCTGCGCGACGCCGATCCGGCCCGGGCCCGGGTCGCCGCGCAGGCCCGGCTGACCCGGCACCTGGCCCGGCGGGCCGAACGGCACGCGGCCAACCTGGCCGTGCTGGGCTCCCCACCGGACCGGGAGTGGTCGCTGCCGCTGGACGACGACCCGTACGGCTGGTTCGATCTGCACCAGGAGCTGCTGCTGGCGGTGGTCCGGGTGCCGGCCGGCGCGGCTGAGACGCTGCCCCGCCGGGTGCGCCGGTGGTGGTTCCGGCTGGCCGTGGCGCTGTGCGGATGGCTGGCGCACGTCGAGCGGCTGACCGAGTGGGAGCAGGTCTGCCGCACGGTGCTGGCCACCCCGACCGCCGACGACCGACCGGAGATCGCCGGGTGGGCGCACAACGAGCTGGGGGTGCTGCGCCGGCGCCGGCACGACCCGCAGGGTGCCGCCGCCGCCCTGACCCTCGCGGTGGCCGAGCGTGGCCGGCGGGGCACCGCCCAGGCCCGGATGAACCTCGGCCTGGCCCTGCTCGACCTGGGGCAGCTCGACGACGCGGTGGAGCACCTGGAGCTGTCCCGCCGGCACCGCTCGGGGGCGGACCGGGCCGGGCACGCCCTCACCGACCTGGGCCTGGGCGCCGCGCAGTTGGCCCGGGGTGAGCTGGACACCGCGCACCATCATCTGGTGCGGGCGGCGAACACCTTCCGGTCGGTGGGTGACGCCCGCGGCTACGCGGCGGCGCTGACCAACCTGGTGCTGGTGCACGCCGCCCTCGGCGAGCACCTGGACGCCGCGCAGGCGTGGCGGGCCGCGCTGCGCGAGTACGAGTCGGTCAGCGACCCGACGAGCCGGGCGGCGGCGCTGCTCAACGCCGGGGCGACGCTGTTGACCGCCGCACCGGCGCAGGCGCGGGCGGCGTACGAACTGCTGGCCGAGGGCCGGCGGCTGCGCGAGGAGGGCCGACCCACCCCGGGGCTGGCACGCACCCTGCTGTACCTGGGTGACGCCGCCGCGGCGCTGGGCGACCGGGCCGAGGCGCGGCGCCACTGGGCGGACGCGGCGGCGGTGGCCGAGGAGGTCGGCGACGCCGACGGGCAGGCCGCCGCGGACAGCCAGCTGGAGGACGACGGCGACCTCCCGGCGACCGGCGGGTGATCCGCGCCCAGCTCAGCGGGGGCACGGGGAGCGCGCGTGATGTCGGTCGCTCAGGTTGGCCGGTTGAAGGGGTCTGGGAGAGTGTGTGATCGTGGATACGCTCTCGGTGCGGGGACTCAGCCGCAACTTCGGCAACCTGGTCGTGCTCGACGACGTGAGTTTCACGCTCCAGGCGGGCCGGATCGCGGTGGTGCTGGGCCCCAACGGCAGCGGCAAGACCACGCTGCTGCGCTGCGTGGTCGGCGCCGACCGGCCGGACGCGGGCGAGGTGCTGGTGCAGGGTCGCCGGGCCGATGAGACCGATCCCCAGGTGCGGGCGCTGGTGGCGGCCGCCCTGGACGACATCGACTTCTTCCCCGACCTGTCCGTGGTCGAGCACCTGGAGCTGGTCGCGTACGCGCACGGCGGCAACGCCGAGCCGGTCGAGGAGGTGCTCGCCGAGCTGGGCCTGGAACCGGCCCGCGATCAACTGCCGGTGACCCTGTCCAGCGGGCAGCGCCGCCGGCTGGCGCTGGCGTCCTGCTTCGTGCGCCCCCGCCGGGTGCTGATCCTGGACGAGCCGGAGCAGCGGTTGGACGTCCGGGGCCGGCAGTGGCTGGCCGACCGGCTGCGCCGGGAACGGGACGCGGGCACCGCCGTGCTGCTCGCCTCGCACGACCCGGAGCTGATCGACGCGGTGGTCGACGAGCGCATCGAGATCGGCCGGTGACCGCCCCACCGGTGACCGTCGCCGACGCGCCGGCGGGTGTGCCCACCGCCCGGCAGGTGCGTACGCACCTGCGCCGGGCCCGCCGCCGGCATCACGACCACTCCCTCGGTGACGTGCTGGGCGACGCGTACGTCATGGTCCTCTTCGTGGGTATGTACGGCTGGTTCGCGATCAGCGCCAGCCGCGACATGTTGAACTCCCCCACCGTCGGCCGGGCCGACCCGGGGGTGCGCTGGTGGCTGGCGGTCGCCGCGCTGCTGGCCGGTGCCGGGCTCGCCTGGCGCGGCCTGCGCGCGCTCGGTCCGCTCCTGGTCACCCCGGCGACGCAGAGCTGGGTGACCAGCGCGCCTGTCGACCGCCGGGCCTGGCTGGCGCCGCGCCTCGGTGTGCTGCTGACGGCCGCGGCGGTCGGCACCGCGCTGCTCGGGGTGGCCGTGGCGGCGCTCGGCGGCGTCAGCGACCCGACCGCGCTGGGCTGGGCGGCGGCGGCCGGCGCGGGGTGGGGGGCGGCCGCGCTGGCGCTGAGCGTCGTCGCCCAGGGCAGCCGGACGGGCCGGCGGTGGCCGGCCATGGCGGGGGCGGCGCCGATGCTGGCGGCCGCCGTCATCACGGGGCTGGTGGTGCTCGTCGGTCGTCTCGGCGACGGGCTGCCCCGGCCGGCGGCGACGCCGACCGCCGCCCTGGTGGCCGTCGGGGCGCCCCTCGCGGTCGTCGCCGCCGTCCTGGCGGTCCGCGCGCTGCCCCGGGTGGACCGGGCCACCCTGACCACCGGCGCGCAGTTCGCCAACGCCGCCGCCACGGCCACGATCCTGCTCGACCCGAGCCTGCTCACCGGCCTGGTGGAGAGCCGGCGCTGGCGCCGGATCGGCCGGGTGCGCAGCAGGCGCTTCCTGCCCGGCCCCGCCTGGTGGGCGCTGCTCCAGGCCGACGTGCGCCGGCTGGGCCGCCACCCCAGCGCCCTGCTGATCTGGGCGGCGCTGATCGGGGTCCAGTACGCCGCCGCGCTCGCCCTGCCCGGGCTGGCCGGTGCCGCGCAGGTGGTGTTCGGCTACCTCGCCGCCTCCCGGTTGACCGGCGGCCTGCGGTCGGTCAGCCGGTCACCCGGGTTGCGTCGGGCGCTCGGTGGCAGTGACGCGGCGCTGCGCGGGATCCACGTGGTCGTGCCGGCGGTCGGCGCGGGCCTGTGGTGGCTGTTGACCCTGCCGACCGTCGACGGTGGGCCGCCGTGGCTGGCGCCGACGCTGGCGCTCGGGGTGGTGGCCGCCGCCTGGCGGGCCGCCACCCGACCGGCGATCGACTACGGCGGCGCGACGGTGAACACGCCGTTCGGGATGATCCCGGTGGACCTGCTGCGCCAGGGCGCGCGCGGGCCGGCGCTGCTCGCCGTGCTGGTCCTGGTCCGCCTGCTCGTGGGCTGACCGGGCGGGACCCGCCCGGTCAGCCCCGGACCGTCAGCCGTCCAGGCGGCGGATCATGTTCATGACGGTCTCCACCTGGGCGCCGCCCTTGATCGGGTAGTTGGTCGCGCCGAGGTAGCCCCACCAGTCCCAGCAGCCGTTCGGGTTGGTGCCGGCGGTGCTCGCCTGGGGGTAGAGGACGATCAGGTTGTTGGTGTCGGCGTACTGGTTCAGGTTCGCCCGGTCGACGAAGGCGGTGCCCACCGAGCCGTACCCCTGCAGGCAGCCGTGCAGCGCCACCAGCAGCCGGCACGACTGGCCGGCCGCGCAGGACGAGGGGACGTACGCGAAGCCGTTGGCGTCCATGCTCAGCCCGTTGGCCCAGCCGTTGACCGCGAACGTGTTCTGGCTGAACCGGATGAGCGTGCCGCCGAGCGGGCCGGTGTTCGGCGCGTTCACGCCACCGAGCAGTTTGCGGAGCAGGGCGTTCTGCGGGTCGGTGCCGCAGTCGTTGAGGAACGGAGAGGTGGTCGCGGTGCAGCCCCGCGTCCCGTACGGGGTGACCCAGCCGTGGCCGGCGGCGGAGCCGCTGTCGTACTGCACGCTGGCCCCGAAGTGCTGGTAGTAGCGGACCAGGTCGTCGGTGACGGACTTCTTGACGGTGGTGTCGTTGCCGCCGTGGAAGACGTACACCGGGTCACCTGACAGGTTGCCGACCGGATCGACCCAGCCGTAGGACGCCCAGGTCCGGGTGTACGTCTGCAGGGCGGACAGGTTCGTCGGGTACCGGTTGTCGCCGCAGCCGTAGAGCGCCTGGGCGACGTTGTTCTGGGCGCAGTAGTACGGTCCGGCGGCGAAGACGGCCGCGCCGCGGATCCGGGACGAGTAGGCGACGTGCAGTTGCGTGGCGAGGTAGGCGCCGGAGGAGACGCCCGCGACGTAGACGCCGGACACGTTGTAGGTGCCCAGCGATCCGGAGACCGGGGGCTTGGTGGCCGGGTTGGCGGCCTGGGCGGGCGCCGGGGTGGTGAGGATCAGCAGGAGGACGGCGGCGAGGGCGGTGGCGGCTTTCAGCGGTGTCGTCATGGACGCTCTCCTTGCGAGCGCCGGCGGGGGCGTCGGCGTGCGCCCGACGCTATCGTGACATAGAGCACAGCAGATATGAGCGCAACCGACACGTCGGGCGGAGACGGTGTGTTCCCCGCGCCCATCCGCGGTCACGGCCCGGTGATCCACCGGGCAACGTGATCACGGTTGACGGAGCTGGCGGAGCGCGGTGGCGACCGTGGCGACGCCCTCCTCGATGTCCGATGCGGTGTTCGCCGCGTAGCCGAGCACCAGACCGGGCCGGTGTGGCCGCTGGCAGTGCCAGGACAACGGCTGCGTCTTCACCCCACGGGCCAATGTCGCAGCGGCCAGCTCGGTGTCGGCCAGCTCGGAGTCCAGTGTGATCATCAGGTGCAGCCCGGCCGCCGCGCCGTGCACTGTCGCGCCGGGCAGGTGCCGGGTCAACGCGGTGATCATCGCGTCCCGGCGACGGATGTGTCGGCGGCGCAGCAGCCGCAGTTGTCGCTCCAGCGCGCCGGAGGTCATCAGTTCCGCCAGCACCAGTTGCGGTAGCACCGCGTTGCCCAGGTCGGCGTTGCGCTTGGCGGCCACCACCGCATCCCGGTGGCGGGCCGGCACGAGCAGCCAGCCGACCCGCAGCGCCGGGGCGAGCAGTTTGGACACGCTGCCGGCGTAGCAGACCTGCTCGGGCAGCAGGCCGCGCAGCGCCGGCACCGGGGGCCGGTCGTAGCGGTGCTCGGCGTCGTAGTCGTCCTCGATGATCAGGCCGCCGGCCCGGGCCCAGTCGAGGAGCTGACGCCGACGGTCGCCGTCGAGCACCACGCCGGTCGGGAACTGGTGCGCGGGGGTGAGCATCACCGCGGGCGCACCGCTGGCGGCCAGCTCGTCGACGCGCAGCCCCGCGCCGTCCACCGCGATCGGCGGGGTGTGGATCCCCCAGTTGTTCAGGTGCTGCCGTACGCCCAAGGAGCCGGGGTCCTCGACCGCGATCCGGTCGATGCCGAGTGCCTGGGCGAGCAGCCCGAGCGCCTGGGACACGCCCGCCACGATGATCACCTCGACGGGGTCGACGGCGATGCCCCGGCTGCGGGCCAGCCAGGCGGCCACGGCTCGGCGCAGCACGGGAGTGCCGCACGGGTCGCCGTAGCCCAGGTCGGCCGCGGCGAGGTGGCGCAGCACGGTCCGTTCGGCGCGCAGCCAGTCCGCGCGCGGAAAGGCGGCCAGATCGGGCACGCCGGGGGTCAGGTCGATGGTCGCGCTCGCCGCGCGTACCGCGTCGAAGATGTCGCTGCCCGGAGCGGGAGGGAAGAGCGCGGCCGGTGCCGACGCGGCGGCCGGGGCGGGCGCCGGCGTGGCGGGCGCGGCCGGGGCGGCGACGACCACCGTCCCGGCGCGACCCCGACCGGTGACATGCCCCTCCTCGGTCAGCCGCTGGTACGCCTCGGTGACGACGCCCCGGGAGACACCGAGGTCGGCGGCGAGCACCCGGGTGGCGGGCAGCCGCCCGCCGACCGGCACCCGCCCGTCGGCGATTGCCTGGCGTAGCCGGGCGGCCAGCCAGTCGGCCCGCCCACCCGGCGGAGCGTCAGTGATGGTCAGGTGCAGGAAGTCCGAGCCGGCCGTTATGGACCTCTCGGGCGCTCTCGGTTTGGCCCTGCTCACCGGACCATCCTGGCAGCAGAGTGGAGATCAGGCAGCACCACCGAGGGCATCGGAGGACAACCGTGACAATCCCGTTCCTGGTCACCACGCTGGTCGTGGTGGTCACTCCGGGCACCGGGGTGTTCTTCACCCTGTCCGCCGGCCTGTCCCGGGGCGCCCGGGCCGGCGTGCTGGCCGCGTTCGCCTGCACGCTGGGGGTGGTGCCGCACCTGCTGGCGGCGATGACCGGTCTGGCAGCCCTGTTGCAGGCGAGCGCGGCGGCGTTCGAGGTGGTCCGGTACCTCGGCGTCGGGTACCTGCTCTACCTGGCCTGGTCGACCGTGCGGGACCGCAGCGCCTTCACGGCGACTCCCGGCACGCCACCCCGCTCGGCTGCCCGGGTGATCATCTCCGGGGTGCTGGTCAACCTGCTCAACCCGAAGCCGACGCTGTTCTTCGTCGCGTTCCTGCCGCAGTTCGTGGACACCACCGCGCCCGGCTCGACGCGGTCGATGCTCGCGTCCGGGGCGGTGTTCATGCTGCTCACCTTCGTGGTGTTCAGCGGCTACGGCATTTTCGCGGCCCGGCTGCGCGACCGGGTGCTGACCCGGCCGAGGGTCACCGACTGGCTGCGCCGGTCCGTCGCCGGCGCGTTCGTCGCGCTCGGCGTGACGCTCGCTCTCACCGAACGATAGGAAGTCCCGTGCACTTCGAGCATTCCGCGCGGCTCCGCGCCGCGTACCCGGACCTGGTGGCCGGCGTGGTCCTGGCCACCGGCATCACCGCCACGGCGGACGTGGCGCAGCGGACCGCCGCGTACACCGCCGTCGCCCGTGAACGGTTGGCCGGTGGCGCCGAGAGCGGATTCCCGCAGATCCAGGCGTGGCGGCGGGCGTACGCGGCGATGGGGCTGCGGCCCACCCGGTACCGGTGCGCCGCGGAGGCCCTGCTGCGCCGGCTCCGACTGGACGACGAGCTGCCCCGGCTGCACCCCCTGGTGGACCTCTGCAACGCCGTCTCGGCCGCGTACGCGATCCCGGTCGCGGTGCTCGACCTGGACCGGGTCGACGGCGACCTGGTGGTCCGCCCCGCCCACGGCGACGAGGAGTACCTGAGCTTCGCCGGCGAGACCGAGCATCCCGACCCGGGCGAGGTGACCTTCGTGGACACCGCCGGCCGGGCGCACGCCCGGCGCTGGACGAACCGGCAGAGCGGCTGGTCGGCCGTGCGGGAGGGCACCTCGTCGGTGCTGATCGTCGCCGAGGCGCTGCACCCCGGCGCCGAGGCGGACGTGACCCGGCTGGTCGCCGCACTGGTGGCGGAACTGGCCGAGGGGTGGTCGGCACCGACGCGGGCCGCCGTGCTCACCGACACCGCACCCCGTTTCGACGTGACGACCGCCGGTGAAGCGTCAGGTCAGGCGGTGTCGCCGGGGACGAGGTGGCGGTAGCCGGGGATCGTATCGGCGAACCAGCCGGCGACGCTGGCCAGGCCGCGCTCGTTGAGCTGCGCGTCGTGGATCGGGTACGCCCGTTCGGCGCCCACCTCCCGGGCGAAGCGGATCGCCTCGTCGAGGCGCAGCCAGGACCCCTGCGCCGGGACCAGCAGCGTGCGCACCGGCTCGTCCGGCACGTGCACCGAGTCGCCCGGGTGGTAGAGCCCGTCGCCGATCAGGTAGCCGAGGTTGGGACAGTCCGGCTGGCCTTCGTGGATGGCGGCGTGCCGGCCGCCGTGGGCGGTGACCGTGATGCCGGCCGCGGTGAAGCGCTGCCCGGCGTGGACCCGGGTCACCGGCAGCGGGGCGAGGTCGGGCAGTTGAGCGCCCTCCGGGGCGTACACCGGGACGCCCAGGCCGGCGAGCCGCAGCACGTCCACGTGGTCGGTGTGCTCGTGGGTGACCAGGACGGCGTCCGCGCCGACCAGGGCGCGCGGTTCGCTCCACGTGCCGGGGTCGACGACCAGCACGCCGCCGTCGTGCTCGACGCGGACGCAGGAGTGGGTGAACCGGGTGATCCGCATCAGGTGACGGTACGTCGCCGGCCGGGCGGCCGTGGTCCCGGCCGATCGGGGCGGTGGGTGGGCCACCGGCCGGCATGATCGGGGGCATGCAGCGCTCGACGCGACGAGGGCACCGGAGCGTGCCGCACACCGCAGACGTACGGATCGAGGCGTGGGCGCCGGACCGGGAGGGGTGTCTGGCCGAAGCGGTCGTCGCCCTGGTCGAGACGTTCGCCGACCTCAGCGGCGCCCGGCCGCAGGCGGACACCGAGTTCCAACTGCCGCCCGGTGACGACGGGGACCTGCTGGTCGGCCTGCTGGACGAGGTGATCTTCCGGCTGGACACCGAGGGCACCCTCCCGCTGGACTGCGACGTGCGGCCGACCGGGGACGGCGGGCTGACCGCGCGCTGGCGATCGACAAGCACCGACGCTGTGGAACTGGTCGGCGCGGTGCCGAAGGCGGTGTCCCTGCACGCGCTGCGCGTCGGCCCGGACGACGCCGGTTGGTCGTGTGCAGTGACCCTGGACGTCTGAGCGTCGACCGGCGGGCACCGGCCGGTCAGCCGGTGCGGTCAGCCCTTGACCACGCCGAGCGACGTGAGCCGGGCGACCAGCCGGCACAGCCCGGCACCGCTTGCCGCCTCCACCACCGCCGACACGTCCTTGTACGCATCCGGCATCTCCTCGGCCAACCCCTTGCGGGACGCGCCGCGCACCGCCACGCCCCGCGCCGCCAGGTCGCGCCGAACGTCCTGGCCCCGAGCGGCGCGGGTGGCCTCGCCCCGGCTGCGGGTACGGCCGGCGCCGTGACAGGTGGACGCGAAGGCGGGATTGCCGGCGACGCCGGTGAGCACGTACGAGGACGTGCCCATCGAGCCGGGAATCAGCACCGGCTGCCCCACGTCGCGCAGGTCGGCGGGGAGGTCCGGGTGATCGGGCGGCAGCGCCCGGGTGGCGCCCTTGCGGTGCACGCAGAGCCGTCGGGTGCCGCCGTCCCGCTCGTGTTCCTCGATCTTGGCGAGGTTGTGCGACACGTCGTAGACCAGATCCAGATCGGTCCCGGCGACCCGGGTGAAGACCCGGCGGGCCGCCTCGGTGAGCAGTTGACGGTTGGCCCGGGCGTAGTTCGCCGCCGCGGCCATCGCGCCCAGGTAGGCCCGTCCCTCCGGCGAATCGACAGGCGCGCAGGCCAACTGCCGGTCCGGCACCTCGATGCCGTGCCGGGGCATCACCCCCTCCATGATCCGCACGTAGTCGGTGCAGATCTGGTGGCCCAGCCCACGGGAACCACAGTGGATCATGACGCAGACCTGTCCCGGGCGCAGCCCGAAAGCCGCCGCGACCGGCTCGTCGTACACCTCCTCGACGGCCTGCACCTCGAGGAAATGGTTGCCGGAGCCCAGGCTGCCGACCTGGCCCTGCCCCCGCTGCACGGCCCGCTCGCCGACCTGCGCCGGATCGGCGTCGGTCACCGCGCCGTCGTCCTCGCAGCGGGCCAGGTCCCGGGGCACCCCGTGCCCCCGCTCGACCGCGTACCGGGAACCGCCGCGCAGCACCGCGTCCAGCTCGGCGCGGTCCGCGAGCTGCCACACCGCGCCCCGGCCCATGCCGCGCGGGATGGCCGGGTCCAGACCGTCCATCAGCGCCTCGATGACCCGGGGAAGCTCCGCCCGGTCCAGCTCGGCGGTGAGCAGCCGGACCCCGCAGGAGATGTCGAAACCCACCCCGCCGGGCGAGACCACCCCGCCGGCGGCGACGTCGGTGGCCGCGACGCCGCCGATCGGGAAGCCGTAACCCCAGTGCACGTCCGGCATGGCGTACGACGCCTCGACGATGCCGGGCAGGGTGGCCACGTTCGCCACCTGGTCCAGCGACCGGTCGGCGCCGACCTCGGGCAGCAGCTCCGGCACGGCGAACACGACCCCGGGCACCCGCATCGGCGCCTCGCGGTCGATCCGGAACCGGTACGGCGACTCCTGGACCAGCTCCATGCCGGGCGGCTACCCGCCGCGCCGCCTGGTACACCCGATTGGGGCCCGGCCGGTCCGGGTAGTGCGGGAGCATGCCCCAGCGATACGAGAACTACCCGAGAATCGCGGTCGTCACCGGCGCGGACTCCGGCATCGGAAAGGCGTGCGCGGTCGCCCTTGCCCAGGCCGGCTTCGAGATCGGCATCACCTGGTACGGCGACCCGGACGGCGCCGAGCGGACCGCGACCGAGGTCCGCGCCACCGGGCGGCGCTGCGAGGTCGCCGAGGTCGACCTGACCCGGCTGCCGGCGGCGGCGGCGGTGGTGGATGAGCTGGCCGACCGGCTGGGCGGCATCGGGGTGTTGGTCAACAACGCGGGGACCGGCGCCTCGACCCCGTTCGTCGACACCGGGTGGGAGCAGTGGCGAGAGGTGCTCGCCGTCGACCTGGACGCGCCGTTCCTGTGCGCGCAGCGCGCCGCCCGGCGGATGCGGGCCGCCGGGGCCGGCGGGCGGATCATCAACATCACCAGCGTGCACGAGCACGCACCCCGGGTCGGCTCGGCCGCGTACTGCGCCGCCAAGGGTGGGCTGGGGCTGTTGACCCGGGTGATGGCACAGGAACTGGCCGCGGACGGCATCACCGTCAACGCGGTCGCCCCGGGTGAGATCGCCACGCCGATGACCGGCCAGGAGGACGTCGACCCGTTCACCCAGGAGCGGCCCGGCGTACCTGTGGGACGGCCGGGCGACGCCCGGGAGGTCGCCGGCGTGGTCGCCCTGCTCGCCTCCCCCGCCGCCAGCTACGTCACCGGGGCGTCCTGGCCGGTCGACGGTGGCATGCTGCTGATGGGCCCGCAGGCCAACAGCCTGACGTCCGACGACTGGCGGTCGGTCTGACCGTCAGCGGGAAAGCGGTCGGTCCATGCACGCCCGGTTCGAGGAGCTGTGGGAGCACGAGCAGGCGACCTTGGACCTGGAACGGTACTGGTCGGTGACGGTCACGCTGTACGGGCCCGGCAACGGGGAGCGGGCGATCCGCCGCTTGGCGCCGCAGCAGCCGGGCGGCCCGCGTACCCCCGCGCCCCGCTCCTCGGCGGCCGGTGACACGCACGGACGGTGACCCCGACCCGCCTGGTGGGGCGGCGCGCGGGACAATGGTGGCTGCCGTGCCCGATCACCAGGAGGACCTCCCGCGTGTCGCCCAGCCCCGCTTCCCCGCCCGAGCCGACGCAGCTGCGCGCGGACTGTGGGCGCTGCTTCGGGCTGTGCTGCGTGGTGCCCGCCTTCGCCGCGTCGGCTGACTTCGCCGTCGACAAGCCGGCCGGTCAGCCCTGCGCCAACCTGCGTGCCGACCACCGCTGCGGCATCCACACCGAGCTGCGGGAGCGGGGCTTTCCCGGCTGCACGGTGTTCGACTGCTTCGGCGCCGGCCAGCAGGTCGCCCAGGTGACCTTCGGTGGGCGGGACTGGCGGGACGCGCCGGAGACGCTGCCGGACATGGCCGCGGCGTTCACCGTGCTGCGTCCGCTGCACGAGCTGCTCTGGTACCTGACCGAGGCGTTGGCGCTGCACCCACCGGCCGAGCTGCGCGTCGAGCTGGAGCGTGCCCGCGCCGAGACGGCGGCGCTCACCGGGGGCGATCCGGCGCAGCTGCGCGCCGTGGACGTGGCCGCGCACCGCGACCGGGTCAATCCGCTGCTCTCGCGGGCCGGGGACGCGGCCCGATCCCGGGGCGGGGCCGCCGGCCCCGATCGCCGTGGCGCACAGTTGCTGGGGGCGGATCTGCGCGGGATGGACCTGCGCCGGGCCAACCTGCGCGGGGCGCTGCTGATCGGCGCCGACCTGCGCGGTGTCGACCTGGGCCTGGCCGACGTCACGGGCGCCGACCTGCGCGGCGCCGATCTGCGCGGCGCGGACCTGCGCACCACCCTCTTCCTGCACCAGGCACAGCTGGACGCCGCTCGCGGTGACGTGCGCACCGCGCTGCCGGCGACCCTCACCCGGCCGGTGCACTGGACGGCGCTGGCGCTGACGCCGGTCCGCCGACCGCACCGGGCTGCGGCGCCCGCCCGTCGCGGCCGGCGTCGGTAGGCGGAGCGACCCCACCGCAGCGGCCCGGCTCGCCGAGACGTACGGCTGGTCGCAGACCGCCGGCCAGCTCGGCATCGCCGTCGGCTCGGCGACCACACGCCGGCGGTCAGCGCCGGCGGTCGAGGTTTCGCCCGCGACGACGCCGGGTAGCCACCGCCGACGCGGAACGGCACCGACGGGGGGCACGGCGTGGGTTTCCGAAAGCGCGACGGTGAGCAGCCGAGCGACCCGCAGCACAGCGAGGACGAGGCCGGCCAGGCCCGGTTGGTGCAGGTCGAGGCGGACACCGAGGTCCCGCCGCCGGACGGCACCGACGTACGACCGGACATCGTGACCGAGGACGACAACTCGGGTGTCGCCGGGGGCTCCTCCGGCAGCAGCGGCGGCGGGTCGACCATGCCCGGGCATCCGGACGCGACCCGCTGACGCGGGCTCAGCCCGGAGTCAGCGGCTGGCCAGCGCGGCCGCCCGCGCCTCGGTCATGCCCCTGTTGGCCAGCCCGTCGGCCCGCTCGTTCTCCGGGTGACCGTTGTGCCCCTTGACCCACAGCCAGGTGACCTGGTGTCGCTCGCAGGCCGCCTCCAGCCGCTGCCACAGGTCGGCGTTCTTCACCGGCTGCTTCGCGGCGGTCAGCCAGCCGTTGCGCTTCCAGGACGCCAGCCAGCTGGTGATGCCGTTGCGCACGTACGTGCTGTCGGTGTGCAGCTCCACGGTGACCGGCCGGTTCAGGCTCTCCAGCGCCTGGATGGCCGCCATCAGCTCCATCCGGTTGTTGGTGGTCGGGCTGGCCTCGCCGCCGCACAGCTCCCGCTCGTGGTCGCCGTAACGCAGCAGGGCGCCCCAACCGCCCGGCCCGGGGTTGCCGCTGCAGGCCCCGTCGGTCCAGATCTGCACACCCCTACCGGCCGCCGCGTCCACCATGGCGAGCAACCTACCGGGCTGCGCCGCCGCGCCCCGCGCTCGGGGGGCCGCCACGCCGGGCGACGCCTGGCGAAAATCCCGCGCGCCATCCCGGCGCGGTCTGCCAGAGTCGATCGCCATGGGCGGAAAGTGGGACGGCCTGCGGGCCGAGGTGCGGCAGCGGATTGACGAACTGATCGCCGCCGGGCGGGAGTCCGGCGTGCAGGTCGCGGCGTATCTCGACGGCGAGCCGATCCTGGAGGTGCACGTCGGGGCCGCCGACCGGGCCACCGGCCGGCCGCTGACCGCCGACACCCCGGTCTGGAGCGTGTCCACGGGCAAGGCGCTCACCGCGACGGTGGTGCAGGTGCTGGCCGAACGCGGCGAGCTGGACTACGACCTGCGGATCGCCGAGGTGTGGCCCGAGTTCGCCCGGCACGGCAAGGACGGGGTCACCCTGCGGCACGCGCTGACCCACACCGCCGGCGTACCCGCCCTGCCGGCGGACGTGACGCCGGAGGACTTCACCGACTGGGACCGGATGTGCGAGATGGTCGCCGACGCCGAGCCGATCGCCCCGCCCGGCGCGGTGAAGGCGTACCACGCGTGGACCTTCGGCTGGCTGGTCGGCGAGGTGGTCCGCCGGGTGACCGGCCGGCGCGTCTCGCAGGTCCTGGCCGAGGACGTGGCCGGCCCGCTCGGGGTGCCAGGCGAGCTGTACCTCGGGGTGCCCGCGGCCGAGCTGGGCCGGCTGGCCCGGGTCGAGGACCGCAACCTGTCGGCGCTGTTCGACTACGCCAGCGCCAACCTGCCGAACTTCGACCGGGTCGCCCCGCCCGGCGTCCGGCCCGGCGCGGAGATCGGCAGCCGCGCCGACGTCCTCACCGCCGACGTGCCGGCCACCGGCACCATGACCGCCCGCGCGGCGGCCCGGATGCTCGCCGCCCTGATCGGCGAGGTGGACGGCGTCCGGCTGATCTCGCCGGCGCGGCTGCGCGCCGCCACCACGCCCGCCGGGCCGGGCCGGGAGTGGGTGTTCGGGCAGGAGGCGACCTGGGGTCTCGGGTACGCGGTGGACTCCGACGGGTCGTTCGGGGCGGCCGGCAGCGGTGGCAGCCTGGCGTACGCCTATCCGGAGCTGGGGCTGACGGTCGCGGCGACGAAGACGCTGCTCGGGGCCGGCGACGGTGACCCGATGGAGGACCTGCGGGTCCTGATCCGCGACGCGGTGACCGCCCAGCGCTGACCCGCCCGGTCAGCGCGGCGTGCCACGCTCCGACCCGGCGCCGTCCGGCACGGCATCGCCGGCCGCGCCCGCGGGCGAAACGCCCACCACGGCTGCCGGGATGGCCGGGGCGGATCGGGTCGGGCGCAGCCGGTAGCGGACCCGGTCCGCCGCGTCGCCGGCGGTGGCCGCGATCATCGGCAGCAGCCGGGTGGAGTTCATCACGGCGACCTCCTCGGCGGGGGTGGTCACGCCGTCGAGGAAGCGCAGCACCCGCTCGGCCGGGTTGCGGTCGAAGAGCCGGTCGAAGAAGTCCGGGCCACCGACACCGCCCCGGTCCAGCGCGCGCAGCGCGACCGCGTCCATCCAGCGGTGCCGGCGCGGGTACGCCGGCGCGGGCACCGGCGGCCGCCCGGCGGCGAGGGCACGGGCCACCTGGTCGGCCTGGCGGTACATGGCGGAGAAGGTGAAGCCGGTGGAGGGGCGGGTCGCGCCGCCGGCCGTGCCGAGGCGGACCACCCGGGGTGAGGGCCGGGCCGGGAACGGCGCGTCGGTCATCGGGATCACCCCGTTCTCCACCTCGCGCACCCGAAGCCCGGCCGGATCGAGCCCGAGCAGGTCCCGGTAGCCGGTCAGCGCCGTGTCGTACCCGGAATCGGTGAGCAGCGCCGGCGAGAACTCGGTGTACTCGACCAGGGCGTAGCGATCGCTCACCGGGAGCACGTACCCGAACGAGACGCCCCGGGCCGGCTGCGGGGTGCGAAAGTCCATCAGCACCGCCCGCGCCGGGTCGAACACCGCCCGGTCGGCTTCGAGCCACCACCCGCGGAAGTGCTGCAACCAGGTGGTGCGCCCAGGTCGGGCCGGTGGTCGGGGACGGGAGTCGAGCACCCAGCCGGCTCGCACAGTGGGCCCGCCGCCGGTGCGCACCACCACCCGGGTGCCGTCGTCGACGACCGTCCCGGCGGGCGCGACGATCCGGGTGGCGCCGAGGCGACGCTCGGCCTCGGCAGCCCGGTCGTAGACCGGGCCGGAGCGGAGCATGGCGTACCGCAGCGGGGCCAGGTCCAGCACCCGTCGCCGCGCCGCCGTGATCACCTCGACCTGCTGCCAGCTCGCGCTGAGCAGCGGGTCCAGGTCATCGTCCGGGTGGCCCCAGAACGCCCAGGTACGGTCCTGGCCGCGCCGGCGCACCGGGTCGACCACCGCGATCCGGAGGTCGTGGACGCCGTGCCGGTCCAGCGCGGCGAGCAGCAGCGACGCGGCGCCGCCGCCGCCGAGCAGCGCGAGGTCGACGTCCAGCGGCGCGGATTCGGTCACCGCCCCACGCTGCCACACCGCTCCGCCCGGGTCCTGCGCCGCGCCACTCGACGCGCCGCGGTCAAGCAACGCGTTTGACAGGCAACCATATGGTTGCCTATGTTCATGAGCAACCAGACGGTTGCGCATGGGGAGGGTCATGGACGAGGCGTTCCGGGCGCTGGCCGATCCCAGCCGCCGCCGACTGCTCGACCGGCTCAACGAGCGCAACGGCCAGACCCTGCGGGAACTCTGTGACGGGCTGGCGACGACCCGACAGGCGGTCAGCAAGCACCTGTCGGTGCTGGAGGCGGCACATCTCGTCACGACAGTGCGGCGCGGCCGCGAGAAGCTGCACTACCTCAACGCCGCCCCGATCACCGCCATCGCCGACCGGTGGCTCAGCCGCTACGACCATCAGCGGGCGGCGGCGCTCGCCGACCTGAGCACAGCATTGGAGCGCCAGCCCATGGAGAGTCCCACCTTCGTCTACACCACGTACATCACCACCACGCCGCAGCGGCTCTGGGCCGCCCTCATCGAGCCGAGTTTCACCCGCCGCTACTGGGGCGGGGTCGCGCTGGTGTCGGACTGGCAGGTCGGCTCACCGGTGCTGTGGCAGGACGCGCCCGACGCCGAGCCCCGCGACCTCGGCCAGCGGGTGCTGGTCGCCGAGCCGCACCGCCGCCTGTCCTACAGTTGGCACGGCTTCCAGCCGGAGCACGCCGAGCACTTCGGTTGGTCCGCCGAGGAGCTGGCCGCCCGGCTCGACGAACGCCGGTCGACCGTGACCTTCGAGATCGAGCCGCACGGCCCGTCGGCCGTCCGGTTGACAGTCATCCACGACGGCTTCTCCCCCGACAGCGAGATGCACCGTGCGATCAGCGGCCAGCTCGACGGCAGCGGAGGCTGGCCGGAGCTGCTGGCCAGTCTCAAGACGCTGGTGGAGACCGGCGAGCCGATGCCCGAGCCGGCCCCGGCGGAGCGGGCCGGCTGAGCCGCCTCTCGGGTGGTGCATTACCGCCGTCGCCGGCAATACCTCGCCATCGACCCAGGCGTGACAGCCCGGCCGGACGGACATCGATCGGATCAGCGGTGCCGGTCGGGCCGTGCGGGCCTTTCCGCAGCTCTCCCCGCCTTCGGGTGGACACGTGACGGCAACGAGGATTTCTCATTTTCACCGGATCGAGGTCCCAACACACCTAGTGTTGGGCACACCGGTGCTAGTCACGGAGTTGGCCACCCGAACGACGTCCCACGCAGTCAGCGGACGAAAAGTGAGGGAAGACGCGTATGAAGGTCTCAACAGCACTCTGTTCGGCAGCGCTCGGCGTGGGCCTCGGCACGCTCCTGCTGCCGGGCGCCGCACTGGCCGACACCACCGTGTCACCAGCCACCACCCCGGTCGGTGGGACCGTCGTGCTCACCGCGACGACCTGCAACCCGAAGTCGGGCGACGCCATCTTCCGCGTCACCGGCCCCAACCGCGACCAGAACGTCCGGTCCACCACCGCCGCGGCCGGCGGCGGGCTCAGCGCCGAACTCTTCACCGCCGGGTTCACCCTGGGCACGTACACCGTGGCGGCCACCTGCGGCGACGGCAGCTCGGCCGGCAGCGCCACGTTCACCGTGACCCCGATCGGCGGCGCGCCCGCCGGCTCCGGCGGCGGCAACCGCGACAACGGTGCCCTCGCCGCCGGCGGCACGCTGCTCGGCACCGCCCTCGCCGGCGCG
The DNA here is from genome assembly GCF_900091455.1 of Micromonospora coriariae. Taxonomy (NCBI): domain Bacteria; kingdom Bacillati; phylum Actinomycetota; class Actinomycetes; order Micromonosporales; family Micromonosporaceae; genus Micromonospora; species Micromonospora coriariae. The sequence continues at coordinate 6,510,012 of NZ_LT607412.1, forward strand.
GTGATCCTGTTCCGCCGGCGCCGTCCGGTGTCCGCCGTCGCCTGACCGGCGACGAGCTCCATCCCTGAGGACGGGTGCCCGCGCCGTGTCACGGCGCGGGCACCCCGACGATCCCGTACGGAGGTCGGCACGTGTGGAGACGGCGGACCCTACCGGCCGTGGTCGCCCTGCTCGCCGTGAGCGGCCTGGGGCTGATCACCGTCGGCGTCACCGCCGACCCGCCGCGGCCGCCCCGGCCGCCGGCCGACACGCCGACCCGCACCCACCCCGCGCCGGACCTGGCGCCGCTGCCCCGCGCCGCGCCCGTCCGGGTCCAGATCCCCGCCATCGACGTACGCGCCGAGGTCGTCCCGGTCGGCGCGGACGCCGCCGGGGTGCTGGAGGTGCCGCCACTGGACCGACCGACCCTCGCCGGCTGGTACCGGCACGGCGTCAGCCCGGGCGAGACCGGCAACGCCGTCCTGGTCGGACACGTCGACTCCCCGGCCGGCCCGGCCGTCTTCTTCGACCTCGGGCGGCTACGCGCCGGCCAGGAGATCCGGATCACCCGCGCCGACGCGCGCGTCACGACGTTCACCGTGGACGGCGTGCGGTCGTACCCCAAGGAACACTTCCCCACCACGCTGGTCTACGGCCCGGCGGACAGCGCCGGGCTGCGCCTGATCACCTGCGGCGGCCGGTTCGACGCCGGGACCGGCAACTACGTGGACAACATCGTCGTCTTCGCCACCCGCACGACCTGAGCCGGCCCGCCCGGCTGTCGGGAGCCGGACCCTGCTCGGCAGAATGCGGTGGCACCATCCCCTGCGGGCATCGTGAGGCGGTGCGCCGGCGACGGGGAGGCACGCTGTGGACCAGCAATCCGTACGGGACCGGGCCGGCCGAGGCGTACGCGCCCTGACCCGTCGGCTCCTCGGTCGGGTCGAGGAGCAGTTGCCCGCTCCGCGCCGGTCCAACCCGGACGCCGTGGTCGACTGCGCCGTCTACGTCAACGGCCGGCGCGAGCCCGGCCGCCCGCACTACGCCGACGCGTACGCCCACGCCCGGCGCGGCCGCGACGCCTTCGTCTGGCTGGGCCTGCACGAACCCGGGCCGGCGGTGCTCGCCGCGGTGGGCCGGACCTTCGGGCTCGACGAGCTGACCGTCGAGCAGGCGCTCGCCGACGGGCACCGGCCGACCGTGCAGCGCCACGGGCCGGTCACCCTGCTGGTGCTGCGCACCGCCGGGTACGTGGAGCACGACGAGCTGACCGACACCTCCGAGGTGATCGACACCGGGGACGTGATGGTGCTGCTGGGTGACCGGTTCGCCATCACCGTGCGGCACGGCGCCGCCGGGGCGCTGCGCAGCGTCCGCGCCGACATCGAACGCCGACCGGCGCTGCTGGCCGCGGGACCGTGGGCGGTGGCGTACGCGGTCTGCGCCCGGATGGTCGACTCCTACCTGGAGGTGGCCGGGCACGTGGAGCGGGACCTGGAACGCGTCGAGGAGTCCGTGTTCGCCCGTGACCGCTCCGCCGACATCCAGCACATCTACCAGCTCAAGCGGGAGGTGGTGGAGTTCAAGCGGGCGGTGCTGCCCTTGCAGGCGCCCCTGCGTACGCTGCTCGACCCGGGCCCGGACGGGCCGCCGCGCGCACTGCACCGCTGGTTCGTCGACATGGACGGCCGGTTGAGCCGGGCGGTGGACCGGGTGGCCGCGTACGACGACCTGCTCACCTCGATCGTCCAGTCCCGGCTGGCGCAGCTCGCCGTGGAGCAGAACAACGACATGCGCAAGATCGCGGCGTGGGCGGCCATCGCGGCCACCCAGACCGGCATCGCCGGCGTGTACGGCATGAACTTCTCGCACATGCCGGAGCTGGCCTGGCGCTACGGCTACGCCGGCGCGCTCACCCTGATGGCGGTGGCCGCCCTCGCCCTGTACCGGCTGTTCCGCCGCTCGGGCTGGCTGTGAGCCCCGCGTCCACCGCCGTCCGCTAACCTCGCGCCGTGATGTGGCATCGGTACGTGGCGATCGGCGACAGCACCACCGAGGGGCTCGACGACCCGGACGGCGCTGGCGGCTACCGGGGCTGGGCCGACCGGTTCGCCCTGGCGGTGGCCCGCGCCCAGGGTGGCCTGGAGTACGCGAACCTGGCGATCCGTGGCCGGACCACCGCGCGGATCCGCGCCGAGCAGCTCCAGCCCGCCCTCGACCTGGCCCCCGACCTGGCCACCGTGGTCGCCGGCATGAACGACGTGCTGCGACCCTCGTTCGACGCCGACCAGGTCGCCGAGGACGTCGCGGCGATGCAGCGGGCGCTGGTCGGGCAGGGCGCCACGGTGCTGACCTTCACGATGCCGGACCCGGCGCCGGTGATGCCGCTGGCCCGGCCGCTGCGGGGTCGGATGCTCGCCCTCAACGAGGCGCTGCGGGCCGCCACCGCCCGGACCGGCGCCACCCTGCTCGACCTGGGCGTCCACCCGGTCTCCTCCGATCCCCGGCTGGAGCGACGACCGGCTGCACGCCAACAGCGCCGGGCACGAGCGGATCGCCGCCGCGCTGGCGTACACGGCGGGTCTGCCCGGGTTCGACGACTCATGGACGCGGCCGCTGCCGCCGCCGCCCCGGCGTCGGCGGGGCGAGGTGTTCGGCGCCGAGCTGGCGTGGACCCGACGGCATCTGCTGCCCTGGCTGGCCCGGCACCTGCGCGGGCAGTCGTCGGGCGACGACCGGGTCGCGAAGCGGCCGGTCCCGCTGCCGGTGCCGGTGGACTAGCTTCTGTGCGTGGGCGCCAATTTCTCCACAGCGGCGCGAAGGGTCTTGGAGAATCACGACACGGGCTGTCAGCGTGGCGAAAGCCCCGGTTTCGCCGGTCGCCGCGTCAGCGGCGGTCGCGCGGGTGCTGCGGCGGATCCAGCACGTCCGATGGTGGCGGTGGCTCCTTTGGGCCGCGCCCGTACCGCACCACCCAGAGCGCGATGACCGCCACGATGACGACGACCAGAAAGAAGCATGCGATGCCCCCGGTGATGCCCATATCGAGAAATTATCGTGTTGCGCACAGCGGGGACCCGGTTTCGAGGACCTACGTGGTTACTCCGGCGACCCGGGCCTGATCGTTTGGCGCCCCGCCGGCGGGCTGCGACCGACGCGCTGACGTCTGAAACACGCCCCCGCTCCGGTCGGTGCCCGGTGCCGTCAGGTGGTGCGGCAGGATGGCGGGGTGGGCAAGGGTGCGGGGCGCCGGCGGGCGGACGCGACGACGGGACGGGCCTGCCCGTGTGGCTCCGGTCCGGCCTACGCCGACTGCTGCGCACCGGTACACGGCGGCGTGGCGCAGGCGCCGACCGCCGAGGCGCTGATGCGCTCCCGGTTCAGCGCCTTCGCCCTCGGCGACAGCGGCTACCTGCTGCGCAGCTGGCACTCCTCGACCCGCCCGGCGAGGCTGGAGCTGGAGCCCGGGCAGCGGTGGACCCGGCTGGAGATCGTCGAGACGGAGCGGGGCGGGCTGCTCGACACCGCCGGCACGGTGACCTTCCACGCCCATTACCGGGAGGCGGGGCGCCCGGGCACGATGACCGAACGCAGCCGGTTCGCCCGGGAGAACGGCCGGTGGGTCTACCTCGACGGCGAACAGTCCTGACGACCGCCCCGGCGGCCGGTTCGGTCGTAGGATGACTGTGGCGTAGTTCTGCGCCGCACCTCGGTCAGCGGCGTGGCGGCGGGTCCGCCGGAGTCGGACGGAGACCACGGATGACCATGACGTTCATCAACCTTCCGGTGCGTGACCTGACGACCGCCGCCGAGTTCTACCGGTCGCTCGGCTTCACCAGCGAGCAGGCCGAGCTGGACGGGGACAGCCTGGCGCTCACCATCTCCGACAGCACCCGGCTGATGCTGCACCTCCGCTCGGCCTTCGAGGAGTACACCGGGGTCGCCGTGACGGACACGCAGACCAGCCGGGAGGTCATCGTGGGGCTGACGGCCGAGAGCCGGGAGCAGGTCGACGAGCTGGTCGACCGGGCGGCGGTGGCGGGCGGGGAGTCGCTCGGGCCGGGGACCACCGACGGCCGGCTGTACATGCGCGGCTTCCGGGACCTCGACGGCCACCAGTGGTCGTTCCTGCACATGCACGCTTGACCCAGGGGTCCGGCGACCGGTGCGACCGCGCCGGCTCGTGCCGCACGTCGCCCCGGTCACTCCGGGCCGGGTGCGCCGAGCGCCGCGACGTCGCCGCGCGCGCCCACGCTGGCCGTACGACGCCTGCGGTGGGCCACCAACACCAGCGCCACGATGAGGTACGGCCCGGCCGCCACCGCGAACGCCACAGCGTTGCCCGCCGCCGTGGCGACGAGGCCGTAGCCGATGTAGGTCGCGATGACCAGCACGTCGGTGGCCATCCCGGCCAGCGAGGTGACGGTGGCGCGGCTGCTCCCGGTGATCCGCGCCTGAAGCCGCGCGTCGGCCAGCACGGTGGCCAGCTGCGCGGCCCCGAACGCCACCGCGAGCAGCACGAACCCTGCCGGGTGCGCGATGAGCGCTCCCCCGGCCAGCGCACCGGCGACGACGACCAGCAGGGCGGCGTAGCCGAGCGCGCCCAGCCGCTCCCCCGCCGGCGCGAGCAGCCCGCCGGTGGTCACCCCGGCCCAGAGCAGCAGGAGCAGCAGCGGCACGACCTGCGCCCCGACGCCGGTGTCCAGGGCCAGCAACGGGGTGTACTCGTCGAGGGCGCCCCAGTCGGCCGTCACCACCGCGACCAGCAGCACGGTGGCCCGTACCGGCGGATGCGTACGGACCTGCGCCACCCCCGCCCGCAGCGTGTCCCACCAACCCGGATCGGTGTCGTGCACACCGGACGGTGGTGTCAGGTCGGGCTCCCCGGCCACGGCGGGCGCGGTTGGCGGCCTGCGGTGCTCGGGGAAGCGGGCGGCGACAACGGTGGCGAGCAGACAGGCGAGCACGCTGGCCGCGCCGACCGCCGGGTAGCCGCCGGCGGCGAGCACCGGGCCGGCGAGCACTCCGGAGACCAGCACCCCCAGGACACCCGCCGTCCGGGCGCGGCCGAGCACCCGGGGATACCGGCCGGCCGCGCCGAGCCGATCCAGTTCGGTCCAGACCAGAGCCTCCAGGGCGCCGGAGACCAACGCACCACCGGCACCCCAGAGCAGGAACCCGACAGCGAACGCCGGGTACGACGGGACCAGCACCCAGAGGGCGTACGCGGCGGCGGTCACCAGCGGAGCGAGGCGCAGCAGCAGCCGGCGGGACACCGCGTCGGCCCAGGCGCCGGAGGGCACCTCGAACAGGATGCCGGCGGCCGACCAGATGACGAAGAGCGAGGAGATCTGCCCCACCGACAGCCCGGTGTCGGCGAAGAGCAGCGCGTACACCGGGTAGAGCAGAACGAGGTCACTGAGGAACGCGTACCCGTAGAGGGTGGTCGTCAGCCGGCGGACCGGCGGGTCGGGCACGCGTGCGGCGATGCGGGTCATGAGGCCTTCCCGTGGGAGTGGAGACGGACACCGGACGTGCGGTGCCCGCGGTGGCCCACGGATTCGGCCTACGGCGTTGGATCAATGTCGCCAGGTCATGTCGGAGATGCTAGACCCGCCTCGGGGCGCCGGCCAGCGCTTTCGGCGCGCCGGACGACGCGACGCGGGGCGGGACCTCCACGGACCCGCCCCGCCGTCCGGTGCGGTGTCAGCGACGGTTCTCCTCGACCGGCGGAATGACGGTGGTGGTCTCGCTGTCGTCGCTGGCCCGCTGGTCGGGCACGGCGCGGTCGGCGCCGGCGGTGACCACCTGGGTCGCGTCCGGGTCGGCCGGCCGCGTGACCACCTGGGTGGCGTCCGGGTCGACTGAGGGACGCACCACCTGCGTGGCCTCCGGGTCGGTGCCGGCGGTCGACTGCCGAGCCACTTCGGCCTCGGCGTCCCGCCGGCCGGCCCGGTAGGCGCGGGCGTGCGTGGCGATCAGCTGCGACTCCTGCTCCGCACGGCTCAGCCAGGTCTCCCAGCGGCTCTGCATGGGACGGATCAGGCCGCCGCCGACCCCGACGACGAGGATGCCGCCGACGGTGGCCAGCACGGCGATCAGCACGGGAGTGGTGACCGCGGTGGCCACGCCGATCTGGTTCAGCGCGGCGATGACACCGAGGCCGAGGATGAACACCGAGGCGATGCCGGCCAGGACCCGGCCGTACGACAGCCCGCCGAGCGCGCCACTGATGATGTCCTTGACGGCGCTGGCGATGGCGGCGGCGACCACGACAATCACGATCGCGACGAAGGCGCGGGGCAACCACGAGACCACCGCGGCGATCAGGTCGGAGATCGGGTTCGGGCCCCAGATGCCGAAGGCGAGCTGGAGGGTGAGCAGCAGCACCGCGTAGTAGACGAGCTTCGCCACGATGTCGCTGGCGTCGTACCGGGAGCGGCTCAGTGCCCGGCGGACGCCGCCGCGCTCGACGGCGCGGTCGAAGCCCACCCGTTCCAGCACCTTCTCGACAATCTTCAGCACGGCCTTGGCGATCAGCCATCCCGCCACCAGGATCGCCAGGAAGGCGACGGCCTTGGGCAGGAAGAGCATCACCGAGCGGAGGGCGTCGCCCACCGCGTCGCTGACGTTGTCACTCATCGGGTTTTCCTCCATGCGGGGCAGCCGGGACGGTCGGCCCCGGACCTACCCCCGGCGACACGCGCGGAAACGCCGGCGGCTCAACCCGGTGCCGCCGACCCGGGGTCGTCCTGCTCGGCGGCGGTGGCCACCTGCTCCGTCACCGGCCCCAGATCGGGCACGGCGGCTGTCGTCGGCCGACCCGACCCGGCGGTGTGCGGGGCCAACTGGTCGAAGAAGCGCAGCAGCTCGACCGGGAACGGCATGACCAGCGTGCTGTTCTTCTCCGCGGCCACGTCCACCACCGTCTGCAACAGGCGCAGTTGGTACGCGCCGGGGGTGGCCTCCATCGCCCGCGACGCGTCGGCGAGGCGCCGCGACGCCTGGAACTCGCCGTCCGCGGCGATCACCCGGGCCCGCCGTTCCCGTTCGGCCTCGGCCTGCCGGGACATCGACCGCTTCATCCCTTCCGGCAGCGAGACGTCCTTGACCTCCACCCGCTCGATGAGCAGGCCCCACGGCTTCTCGGTGGGCGCGTCGATGACGGACTTCAGCTCGGCGTTGACCCGTTCCCGGTCGCCCAGCACGGTGTCCAGGTCGGCCCGCCCGATCACCGAGCGCAGCGCGGTCTGGGCGACCTGGAGCACCGCCGAGGGGTAGTCGTGCACGTTCACCAGCGCCTTCACCGGGTCCACCACCCGGTAGTAGACCACCGCGTCGACGGTGAGCGTGACGTTGTCCCGGGTGATCGCGCCCTGCGGCGGTACGCCGATCACGGTGGTCTGCATGCTGACCCGCACCATCCGGTCGGCGACCGGGACGATCAGTTGCAGGCCCGGCTGGCGGACCCGCTCCAGGACCCGGCCGAACCGGAACACGATGCCGCGCTGGTACTGCTGCACCAGTCGGACGCTGAGCGACAACGCCAGCACCACGACCACGGCCACGGCGACCAGGCCGACGACAGCTCCCATGACATCCGCGCTCCCCCGGAGGCGCCCGCCTCCCGGAGCGCCGGGTACCCGTTCCGATCCCCGCCATGCCGCCCCGATCGCAACACCGGAGCCCTGCTCAAGGACGTGCGCCGCGACCACGTCAGCAACGTGCTGACCAAGCTCGGCCTCCGAGAGCGCCCAGGCGGTGAGCTGCGCCTATGAGGCCGGCCTGATCACCGCTGGCGAGAACCGAGCGCGGAGCATCAACCGACTGAGCTCGGCCGTGGGCCAGGTACTTCTCATTGGCCGTCGTCGGAGCGGGGGGTGCGCTCCCTACGATGACGGCTCGTCGGAGTGCGCAGGGGGTCGTGGGTGGACGGGTTCGGTGAGTTGTCGACGGCGCTGGTGGCGGACGCGTGCGTGCGGCTGGGGGTGCCGGTGCGGGTGGCGCCACCGGGCATCCGGCCGGTCGTGTCCGGTCAGCGGGTGGCGGGGCGGGTGCTTCCGGCACGGCACTACGGCAGTGTGGACGTGTTCCTGGAGGCGTTCGAGCGGGCCGAGCCGGGCGACGTGCTGGTGATCGACAACGGCGGGCGGTCGGACGAGGCCTGCGTGGGCGACCTCGCGGTGCTGGAGGCGGGCGCGGCCGGGGTGTCCGGTGTGGTGATCTGGGGGCTGCACCGGGACACGGCGGAGCTGATCGAGATCGGGCTGCCGGTGTTCAGCTACGGCAGCTGCCCGCCCGGACCGTCCCGCCTGGAGGACCGGGAGCCGGCGGCGTTGGCCAGTGCCCGGTTCGGCGGATACGAGGTGGGCCGGGACGACCTGGTGTTCGGCGACGACGACGGGGTGCTGTTCGTGCCCGCCGACCGGGGCGGGGAGGTGCTGGCCACGGCCGCGGAGATCCGGCGGGTAGAGCGGCAGCAGGCCGCCCGGATCCGGGCCGGGGACACACTGCGGCGGCAGACCGGATTCGCCGACTACCTGGGGCGGCGCGAGGCCGACCCGAGCTACACCTTCCGCCGGCACCTGCGACGGATCGGCGGCGCCATCGAGGAGTGACGTGGGGTGCAGAACCTCTAGCGCGCGGGCGAGTCTTGGCAATATCCTCCGGGGAACGTGCGGCCACTGGAGCTACTTTTCATTCACCGCCGGCCGCAGGAGGAGAGAACATGCACGTCGACCCTTCCGAAGTGGACCGCCGGACGCTGCTGCGTGCCGGTCTCGGCGCGGCCACGGTCGCCGTGGTCGGGAGCGAGCTCGCCTTCCCGGGCGCCGCGCAGGCCGCCCCCGGCGGCGACCTGGACTGGATCATCAGTTGTGACGAGTGGGCGGCACGGCCGCCGAAGGACCCGCTGTCGGTCAGCGCCATCGCCACCAACAAGATCATCGTGCACCACATGGCGTTCCCGAACGTCACCGACTACTCCCAGGAGCAGGCGGTCAAGCTGGCCCACGACTGCCAGGACCTGCACATGGACGGCAACGGCTGGTCCGACACCGGCCAGCACTTCACTGTGAGTCGGGGCGGCTACGTGCTGGAGGGTCGGCGGGGCAGCCTGGAGCGCCTCGAGGCCGGCGACCGGCAGATGATCTCGGCGCACTGCCCGGGCGAGAACGGCCGGGCCATCGGGATCGAGAACGAGGGCACCTACGTCACCGAGACCCCGCCGAAGGCGCTGACCGACTCGCTGGTCAAGCTCTGCGTCGCCGTCTGCCGGCAGTACGGGCTGCACGCGCACGACATCTTCGGCCACTGGGACTTCCGCACCACGCAGTGCCCCGGCGCCGCCTTCTACCGCGAGTTCCCGGCGCTGCGCCGGCGGGTGTTCGCCGCCCTCGGCACCGACCTGGCCGACGTTCCGGCACGCCGGTGGCCGGACCTGTGGCGCTTCGTCAACTCCCCGTCGGTCCGGGTGGTGCAGTACCTGCTCGCCTTCCGCGGCTACCCGGTGACGGTCAGCGGCACGTTCGACGCCGCGACCGTGACCGCCGTGCAGGACTGGCAGGCACGCAACGGCATACCGGTGGACGTGGACGCCACCCTCACCACGCCGACCTGGGAGACCCTGGCGCCCGAGTTGGACCAGCACGCCAGCGGCCTGCCGGTGACCGCGGTGCAGGAGATCCTCGCCACCAAGGGGTACGCCGTCACAGTCACCGGGGCGTACGACCACGCCACCCGTGCGGCCGTGCAGGACCTGCAGGAGCTGCACGGGCTGCCCCGCAACGGCAAGCTCAGCACGAGCACGTGGTGCGCGATCGTCGGCGGAAACGTCCGCCAGTCGTTCCGGCACCGCTGATCCTCCGGAGCGCCAGCGGCGGCACGGGCTCGCACCCGTGCCGCCGCCGGGCCCGGCGACCAGCGCGAACGCGGGCGCGCCTCGTTGGTCGCCCTCCCGGGGTCTGCGACGATGACGCTGACCAGAACCCAGGAGGGTGCGCTGTGCAGACGCGACTCAACCCGTACCTCAACTTCCCGGGCACGGCCCGGGCGGCGATGGAGTTCTACCACCGCGTGTTCGGCGGCGAGCTGACGATGAACACCTTCGGCGAGTTCGGCAGCACCGAGCCGGGCCTGACCGACCAGATCATGCACGCGCGGCTGGAGTCCCCCAACGGGTTCACCCTGATGGCGTCGGACACCGCGCCCGGGATGAACCATGTGCCCGGCACCAACATCGCGATCAGCCTCAGCGGCGACAACGCCGACGAGCTGCGCGGCTACTGGGCGCAGCTCTCCGAAAGCGGATCGGTGACCGTCCCGCTGGAGAAGCAGATGTGGGGCGACGAGTACGGCCAGTGCGTCGACCCGTACGGCATCGACTGGATGGTCAACATCACCCAACCCCGGACCTGACCAGCGCAGCGTCGCCGGTCAGCCGGTTTGGCCGACGGCGCGGGCGGAAAGAGTGCCGGGCATGAGATGGGCCCGTCGAGCCGTACCCGCCGTCGCCGCCGCCGTCGCCGCGCTCGCCGCGCGGGACCTGATCCAGCGCGACCACGCGCTGCTGCGCAACTTCCCGGTGCTCGGGCGCGCCCGATATCTGCTGGAGGCGGTCGGGCCGGAGCTTCGGCAGTACATCGTGGCCGGCAACAACGAGGAGCGGCCGTTCACCCGGGACCAGCGCCGCTGGGTGTACGCGTCGGCGAAGCAGCAGAACAACTACTTCGGCTTCGGCACGGACAACGACATCGAGTACACCCCCGGCTATCCGATCATCAAGCACCGTACCTTCGGCCGGGCCGTGCCGCCGTCGACGCCGACCGCCGGGCACGACGTGCGACTGCCCTGCGCCAAGGTGCTCGGTGCGGCCCGGGGTCGGGCCCGCGCGTTCCGACCGGAGTCGGTGGTCAACGTCTCTGGGATGAGCTTCGGCTCGCTCTCCGGCAACGCCGTCGCGGCCCTGAACAGGGGTGCCGCGCTCGCCGGCTGCCTGCAGAACACCGGCGAGGGTGGCCTGTCGCCGTACCACCGCAACGGTGGTGAGCTGGTCTTCCAGCTCGGTACGGCGTACTTCGGCTGCCGCGACGAGCACGGCCGGTTCAGCCTGGACCGGCTGAAGGACCTGGTCGCCAGGGCGCCGGTGAAGGCGCTGGAGATCAAGCTGAGCCAGGGCGCCAAACCCAGCCTCGGCGGGTTGCTGCCCGGCGCGAAGGTGTCCGCCGAGATCGCAACCATCCGGGGCATCCCGGCCGGTCAGGACTGCGTCAGCCCCTCTCGGCACGCCGAGTTCTCCGACTGCGACAGCCTGCTCGACTGGGTGGAGCTGCTGGCCGCCGAGACCGGCCTGCCGGTCGGCATCAAGTCGGCGGTCGGCGATCTGGGCTTCTGGCAGGAGCTGGCCACCCTGATGCGGGACACCGGCCGGGGTGTCGACTTCGTGACGATCGACGGCGGCGAGGGCGGCACCGGCGCCGCGCCGCTGATCTTCACGGACTCGGTGTCGCTCCCGTTCCAGCAGGGCTTCTCCCGGGTGTACAAGGTCTTCGCCCAGCACGACCTGCACGAACAGGTGGTCTTCGTGGGCGGCGGCAAACTCGGCCTGCCGGACAACGCCATCGTGGCCTTCGCGCTCGGCTGCGACCTGGTAAACGTCGGTCGGGAGGCGATGCTGTCTGTAGGCTGCATCCAGGCGCAGAAGTGCCACACCGACACCTGCCCCACCGGCGTGGCGACCCAGAACGCCTGGCTGGCCCGGGGACTGGACCCGACGGTGAAGTCGGTGCGCGCGGCCAACTACCTGCGGACGCTGCGCCGCGACCTGGTGAAGGTCGCCGAGGCGTGCGGCGTGGAGCACCCCGGCCTGATCGGCACCGACGCGGTGGAGATCCTGGACGGCCGCACCGGCTCCACTGCCCTGCACGAGGTGTACGGCTACCGGCCGGAGTGGGGCCTGCCCTCGCCGGCCGACCGGGCGGAGATCGTCCGGCTGATGGCACCCGAGGCGCCGCAGGGCGGCAGTGCGACGCCCTCCCCCACCGCCGTCGGCTGACCGGCGCTCGCCGATAACCCGTGGAGCCGGACGCCGGGGCCCCGTATCGTGGCGCGGTGCTGATCAGACGCGAGACGCCCGCCGATGTCGACGCCATCCGCGCGGTGCACGCCGCCGCGTTCACCGCGCCGGACGGTGGCGTACCGGTCGAGGCGACGCTTGTCGACGCGTTGCGCGCCGACGAGGGCTGGCTGCCCGCGTACTCAGTGGTGGCGACCGCCCCGGACGGGCAGGTGGTGGGGCACGTGGTGGCCACCCGCGCCCGGGTGGCCGGCCAACCGGTCGCGCTCGGCATCGGGCCGCTCGGCGTGCTTCCCGACTGGCAGCGACGCGGGGTCGGCTCGGCGCTGATGCACGCGGTGCTCGGCGCGGCCGACGCCCGGGACGAGCCGCTTGTGGTGCTGCTCGGCCACCCCGACTACTACCCGCGATTCGGGTTCCGACCGGCCGTCGAGCTGGGCGTCACTCCGCCGCAGCCGTGGGGCCCGCAGTACTTCCAGGCCCGCCCGTTGAGCGCCTGGCGGGAGTCGATCCGGGGCGAGTTCCGGTACGCCGCCCCGTTCGACGAGCTGTGACGCCACCGCGGATCCGGCGGCGCCGGGCCACCGACCTCGACGGATGCGTGGCGGCGCTCGCCCTCGTCCACCGGGCCGACCGGTACCCGCTGAACTGGCCCGCCGACCCACACCAGTGGCTACGCGAGCCCCGTCCGGCGCGCGCGTGGGTCGCCGTGGACGCCGACTCGGCGATCGTCGGGCACGTGGCGGTGCACCGGCTGCCCGACCCGCCGGACGGGTCGCTCGCCCGGCCGACCGCCGAGGTGGCTCGCCTCTTCGTGGTGCCGGCCGCCCGCGGAACCGGGCTCGGCGGTGCCCTGCTGAACCGGGCCCGGCGGTGGGCGAGCGAGCGCGGGATCGACCTGGTGCTCGAGGTGGCAGGCAGCGACACCGCGGCCGCCGCGCTCTACGAGCGCACCGGGTGGCGGTGCACCGGCACCAGCACGGCGCAGTGGACCGCCCCCGACGGTGGCGCGGTGTCGCTGCACCGGTACACCCTGCGCACCGATGCCGCACCGGGGTACTAGACACCGCCTGGGCGCGTTCCCCCAGCTCACTGCAGTGATCGCGGACGCCATGCGAACATATGTACGTGTCGCCCGGCGCCAGCATCCTGCACGCCGACCTGGACGCCTTCTACGCGTCGGTCGAGCAGCGCGACGACCCGCGCCTACGGGGGCGGCCGGTGATCGTCGGCGGCGGCGTGGTGCTGGCGGCCAGCTACGAGGCGAAGGCGCGGGGCGTACGCAGCGCGATGGGTGGTCAGCAGGCGCGCCGGCTCTGCCCGGACGCGATCGTCGTACCGCCCCGGATGTCGGCGTACACGGCCGCCAGCCGGGCGGTGTTCGAGATCTTCCGGCAGACCACGCCGCTGGTCGAGGGGCTCTCCATCGACGAGGCGTTCCTGGACGTGAGCGGTCTGCGCCGGCTGGCCGGGTCGCCGGCCGACATCGCCGCGCGGCTGCGCCGGGAGGTCCGGGATCGTGTCCACCTGCCGATCACCGTGGGCGTGGCCCGGACGAAGTTCCTGGCGAAGGTGGCCAGCGGGGTGGCGAAGCCGGACGGGTTGCTGGTCGTCGCGCCCGACGCCGAGCTGGCGTTCCTGCACCCGCTGCCGGTGGAGCGGCTCTGGGGCGTCGGCCCGATCACCGCCGCGAAGCTGCGGGAACGGCGGATCCGCACCGTCGGCGAGGTGTCCCGCCTCGGCGAGGCGGCCCTGGTGTCACTGCTCGGCGCCGGCGCCGGTCGACACCTGCACGCCCTGGCGCACAACCACGACCCCCGTGCCGTGCAGGTCGGCCGCCGGCGCGGCTCAATGGGCGCGCAGCACGCGCTGAGCCGTACGCCACACGCGCCGGCGGAACTGGACGCCGTCCTGGCCGGCCTGGTCGACCGGGTCACCCGACGGATGCGGGCGGCCGGCCGGTCCGGGCGCACGGTGATGCTGCGGCTCCGCTTCGGCGACTACACCCGGGCCACCCGCTCACACACCGTCCGCAAGGCGACCGCGGACACCACGCCGCTGCTCGCCGCCGCGCGGGCGCTGCTGCGGGCCGCCCTGCCCGAGATCGACAGGCGGGGCGTCACGCTGATCGGCGTCTCGGTCGGCAACCTGGACGACAACCCGGTCCAGCCGGAGCTGCCGTTCCACCACGATCCGGGCGTCGAGCTGGACGCCGCGGTGGACGCGGTCCGCGACCGGTTCGGATCGGCGGCACTCACCCGCGCGGCGCTGCTCGGCCGGGACCCGGGCTTCGAGATGCCGCTGCTGCCGGACTGACCGCACCCGGTGGCCGCGGGCGGACATCACACGCGCTGGAGGGTTTAGCGACGGCCACAGCGGTCAACGTAGTAAAGATCAGCCTTACCAGGGGGGACCACCATGTCCGACGACACCAGCAACCGTCCGAGCCGGCGCGAGCAGCGTCCCGACGATGTGACCGACCCGCTGCTCTGGCAGCTCGCGATCGACGTGCTCAGCGCACATGAGCCGGACGAGGACGGCGCCTGCCGCAACCTGCTCTGCGCCGGCCAGCCGTGGCCGTGCGCAGCCCGCAGCTCCGCTGAACAGTCGCTGCGGCTGGCCCGTGGCGCGGCCGGCACACCGTCCACAGTCGCCGTTGAGCGGGGCGAGGACGTGACCACACCCGCCGACCGGTCCGCTGAGGGCGTTCCGGCCGCGCGCCGGACCTGGTCGGCCCGCCCCGAGGCTGCCGCGTCGGCCGCCTGACGCCCCACCCTTCTCGACACGCCCGCGGGCGCCCGACCGGAGTCCCCGGTCGGGCGCCCGCGCGTCGTGTGTCAGAGGGCGAGCCGCTGACCCGGGAAGATCAGGCCCGGGTCGGCGCCGACCACCTGACGGTTGCGCTCGTACAGTGCCTGCCAGCCGCCGGTGACCTGATGAGCCTGGGCGATCTCCGACAGGGTGTCGCCCGACTTGACCAGGTACGTCCTGCCGTCCGTGGACGGCGCGGTGCGCTCGTGGTGGCGGGTCGCCGGCTGCTCGCCGCGCGACGACCGCTCCCGGGGCTTGGGCGTCGAGTCGGACTTCTTCGTCGAGGACTTCGCCGCGGAGCCGCCCGACGAGCCGCCCTTTCTGCCGCAGGTCGGCCAGGCCCCGATGCCCTGCCCGTCGAGCACCTTCTCGGCGATCGCGATCTGCTCGCCGCGGCTGGCCAGGTCGGCGCGGGCGGCGTACTTCTTGCCGCCGTAACCGGCCCAGGTGCTCTGCGAGAACTGCAACCCGCCGTAGTAGCCGTTGCCGGTGTTGATGTGCCAGTTGCCGCTGGACTCGCACTTGGCGATCGCGTCCCAGTTGACAGCGGCCTGAGCCGGGGCGGCCGGGCCGAAGAGGGCGACGGCGCCGGTGACCGCGCCGACGGCCAGGGTGCCGACGGCAAGGCGGCGGGTGGTGACCCGTCGGTGACGGGGCGTGTGTGCAGATGACATGTGAGCTTCCTCCACGCCGGCGAGGTGAGCTGTCGGGTTCGGGCCGAGGAGCCCGGCCGCGCGGTGGCGGCTTCACCCCGAGGTGACGTGCACCGAGGAACGTTGGGTCCCCCGCTCCTGCCCGGGTGACTGGGTTCCGACGACCGGGGGCAGGATTAGGCGTTGCCGGTCGCGGTGTCCGCATTGGCGAACCCGACCGACGTTAGGCACGGCCGGTGACGGTCGCCCACCCCCTGTGAACTTCTTCACCGGGGCACACGGGGCGGCCCGCGCAGCGGTTGCGGATGTCGCGTGACTGTGCGGTGACCACGATGGACCGTTACCGATCAGGTCGGTCACAACAGCCGCCGGGGGGCGCGGCACGGCGGATCCGGGCGGCCGTCATCTGCCACGCCTGCGCCTCGTCGACCAGGCAGCCGGCGAGCAGCTCGCGGCCCCGGGCGAGGACCGCGAGGGCGTCGGGGTGGCCCGGCAGCCACTGCTCGGCGTCTCCGACGGTCAACTCGGCCCGCCGGCCGGGCAGCGGCTTCGCCCCGGGTGGCAGGCCGCCGAGCCGGTCGAGGTGCCCGGCGGAGAGGATCTGGTACCACATGGCGTCGGGGATGAGCACGTCGGCGAGCATCTCCACCCCGGGCCGCCGGGTCACCGTCTCTTCGTCGCTCGGGAGCCGCTGCGACCACTGTGGCGTGCTCACCCGACGGCTGTCCGGCGCGGCGTCCACTCCGGCCCAGACCAGCGATCCGCTGTGCGCGCGCAGCTTGTCGCGCAGCCGGTGCATCGGCCCGGCCAGGTCGGCAGGGTCGTCGCGCGGCCGCGCGACGGAGAACGCCGCCGCCGGTAACACATCGTGGTAGCCGCCGACGGTCGCGGCCACCAGCCGGTTGGTGAGGTCGCCGGCGAGCAGGGTCACCGTGATGGCGGTGGGCAGGGTGGACAATACGGCGGCAGTGGCCGGGCCGGCCGCCTCGGCGGTAAGGGGAACCTGCACGCCGAGCACGACAGCGCTCAGCTCGTCCGCGCGTCCTCGCTCGGCGTGCAACCAGTCGAGCGCCACGTTCAGCAGGGGCGGGGGCAGTTGGCACGGGGCGTCGCCGAACGGCGCGCCGAGTGGCCCGCGCAGGTAGGCCCGGGCGGACACGCCGAACTCCTCGATGTCGTGGCTCGGGCCGCGCCGGGCCACCGAGACCAGAGCGTCGCGCACACCGGCATCGCGCAGTTGCCGGACCAGCAGCTCCGGTATGGCGAGGACATGCTCGGCGGGGAGCGGGCCGAGGTCGATCACGAGGAGCTGCGCGCCGGGCAGGATGATCGGTGACGAGACGACGGCCAGGCCCACCCGCTCCCCGCCGGCTCCCGTCGCTTCGAGTCGGAGCAGAGCCTGCCGGAGCGCGGCCACCGCGACGGGCACAGCGACGTCGTCCGAGCGGACTTCGATCGTCAGGCTGTGCTGCTCGCGCAGAGTTTCATCGATATCAAGCACTACGACGACGGCCATGTGTCCCCCAATAGTGGCGCATCCGCACGCTGCGACAGCCCATTCCTAAACTCTGCTTCGCACGTGGACCGGAGTGGAGAATGGGATATTTGCTTTTGTCTATTGACAGCGGAAGGGGCTCGTCGGGAGCATATTGCCGGCGCCATTTTCTGGAAGCCCCACCAGGTGCGGAGCGCTCCAAACTGGCCAATCTGTCTCATTAGCGCGAATGCGCGCAGCATGAAATAGCGCGGCCCGGACTCCAGATGTAACAAAATCGAAGCGGTCAGCGCTATTCGCGAATGCCAATGACTATCGCCGCACTTTTCCCCACCCTTCGGTAACGGCCGATGCCCGCAATCGCCGTAAGGGGTGCCGGCTGCCTCGGTGATGTCACCCGCAGCCGGGCAGCGGCCCGCCGGTCCGGTGCGACGGGGGTGCGCGTCGTGGCCGGCTCGGGCGGTCCGGGGGGCGGGCAGGGGCAGTGCGTTCAGCCGAGCTGGTAGCGGCCCGCAGCGTGCGGGTGTCGGGCACACGTAGTCCACAAAGAGACGCCGGATGCGCGTGCTCCGCCGACCTCGACGCGTCGTGGACGTTGTCCGTCCGCTCCTCGGACAGCGCCGTGATCTGGTTCAGCGGCGTCGGGTGGGCTCGGCGTAGCCATCGGAGCAGTGAAGCTTCTGGATACCCGATCGACGCTGCGCGATCCAGAAAGCGACGCCGCCCACCCGACGTCAGGGTCAGTCCTCCTCCGGCTACAGGGTGCGGGCCAGCCGGTCAGCGAGCGCCCGGGTGAACCGTGCCGGGTCGGCCAACTCGCCACCCTCGGCGAGCACCGCCAGCCCGTACAGCAGCTCGGCCGTCTCGGTCAGGGCTTCGGAGCCCCCGCTCTGCTCGTGGGCCTTGCGCAGCCCGGCAACCAGCGGGTGACCGGGATTGATCTCCAGGATCCGCTTCGCCGACGGAACCTCGTGCCCCATCGCCCGGTACATCTTCTCCAGCGTCGGGGTGAGATCGTGCGCGTCGCCGACGACGCAGGCCGGTGAGGTGGTCAGCCGCGACGACAGGCGGACCTCCCGGACGCTGTCCGCAAGGGTGGTGCCGAGCCAGTCGAGTAGCGCGGCGAACTCCTGTCGCTGCTGCTCGCGCTCGGCCTCGGCCTGCTGCTTCTCGTCGTCGGTGTCCAGGTCGACCTCGCCCTTGGCGATGGACCGCAGCGGACGGCCGTCGTACTGGCCGACCCGCTCGACCCACACCTCGTCGACCGGGTCGGTGAGCAGCAGCACCTCGTGGCCCTTGGCCCGGAACGCCTCCAGGTGCGGGGAGTTCTCGATGGTGGCCCGGGAGTCGCCGGTGGCGTACCAGATGTCGCTCTGGCCGTCCTTCATCCGTGCCACGTAGCCGGCCAGGTCGGTGGGCTCGGCCGGGTCGTGGGTGGAGCCCACCGACAGGATCTCCAGCAGGGTGTCGCGGTTGTCGGTGTCGTCGATCAACCCCTCCTTGACCACCGCGCCGAACTCGGTCCAGAAGGTGCGGTAGCGCTCGGGGTGGTTGGCCTTGAGGCCCCGGACCGTGGCGAGGATCTTGCGGACCAGCCGACGGCGGACGATCTGGATCTGCCGGTCCTGTTGGAGGATCTCCCGGGAGATGTTCAGCGACAGGTCGTGCGCGTCGACCACGCCCTTGACGAAGCGCAGGTAGGTGGGGACCAGCGCCTCGCAGTCGTCCATGATGAACACACGCTTGACGTAGAGCTGGACGCCCCGGCGGCCCTGCGGGGCGAACATGTCCAGCGGGGCGTGGCTGGGCAGGAACAGCAGCGCCTCGTACTCGAAGGTGCCTTCGCCCTTCATGTGCACGACCTCGAGCGGGTCGGCCCAGTCGTGGCTGACGTGCTTGTAGAACTCGTGGTACTCGGTGGCGTCGACCTCGTCGCGGGGCCGCGCCCAGAGCGCCTTCATCGAGTTGAGCGTCTGCACCTCGCTGGTGGGTGCCGCGCCGTCGGCGCCCGGGCGCTCGACGCGCATCCGGATGGGCCACGCGATGAAGTCGGAGTATCGCTTGACGATCTCCCGGATGGTCCACTCGGCGGTGTAGTCGTGCAGGTTGTCCTCGGTGTCGGCCGGCTTGAGGTGCAGGGTCACCGCGGTGCCCTGTGGTGCCTCTTCGACGGTCTCGATCGAGTACGTGCCCTCGCCGGCGGACTCCCAACGGGTGCCGCCGGTCTCGCCGGCCTTTCGGGTCAGCAGGGTGACCCGGTCGGCGACCATGAACGCGGCGTAGAAGCCGACGCCGAACTGGCCGATCAGGTCCTGCGAGGCACGGGCGTCGGCGGACTCGCGCAGCTGGCGCAGCAGCTCGGCGGTGCCCGACTTGGCGATCGTGCCGATCAGCCCGACGACCTCGTCGCGGGTCATCCCGATGCCGTTGTCCCGCACGGTCAGGGTGCGGGCGTCCCGGTCGACCTCGATGGCGACGTGCAGGTCGTCGGTGTCGGCGACGAGGTCCTTGTCGACAAGCGTCGCCAGCCGCAGCTTGTCCAGCGCGTCGGACGCGTTCGAGATGAGTTCCCGCAGGAAGACGTCCTTGTTCGAATAGATCGAGTGGACGACCAACTGGAGGAGCTGACGCGCCTCGGCCTGGAACTCCAACGTCTCGGCCTGGTTGCTCACACCGTCTCCCTTCTCGGCTCGTGCGGAGGTTCGCGGAAAGGATACGAGCCGTCACCGGTGGGGTCGTGCCCGCGTCCCGGTCGTATTCCCGATCCGGTGGCGCCGCTTCGTGAGTTAGCTGACTTTGCCTGCCAGAAGTCAGCTAGGTAACGTCGGGGCCGGCAAGAACCGACCGAGCCCGACCACCCACCGTTCCGCCCGAGCAGCGGCGCGCGACCCCTGGAGCACCCCATGAAGATCGCTGGAAGCACCGCCCTCGTCACCGGCGCCAACCGGGGCTTCGGCCGGCACCTGGCATCCGAACTCCTCTCCCGGGGCGCGACGGTGTACGCCGGCGCCCGCAACCCGGACAGCGTCGACCTGCCCGGCGTGACGCCGGTCCGGCTGAACATCACCGACCCCGCCTCGGTGGCCGCCGCCGCCGCGCTGGCCGGAGACGTCAACCTGCTGATCAACAACGCCGGCATCGACACCGGAACGAACCTGCTCGACGGCGACCTCGACCTGGTCCGGCTGGAACTGGAGACCCACTACCTCGGCACCCTGTCGATGGTCCGGGCGTTCGCTCCGATCATCGCGGGCAACGGCGGCGGGACGGTCCTCAACGTGCTCTCCGCGCTGTCCTGGGTGACCTTCCCGAGCGTCGGGGCGTACGGCGCCGCGAAGGCGGCCGAGTGGTCGATGACCAACGCGCTGCGCGTCCAGCTCGCCGAGCGGGGGGTTCGGGTCGCCGGCCTGCACGTCGGTTACATGGACACCGACATGACCGCCGCGGTCACCGCGCCGAAGTCGGAGCCGGCGGCGATCGCGCGGATCGGAGTGGACGGCATCGAGGCCGACGCGTACGAGATCGTGACCGACGAGACCAGCCGGCAGGTCCAGGCCGGGCTTGCCGGCGGCGTGGCCGCGCTCTACCCGCAGCTGCCCTGAGCTGCGACACCACGGCCGTGGACGGGCCGCCGCCGGGTCCCCGGCGGCGGCCCGTCCTCGGTACGCGGTCAGCTCCGTCCGCGTACCCGCCTCAGCTACCGGTCAGCAACCGCCACAGCTGTAGAAGAGGATGTCCCAGTGACTGCCCTCCTTGGTGTAGAGGTTGCCGGAGGGGGCCCGGTACTGGTAGCCGAAGCCGGCGATGTAGCCGACGTAGGTGTAGTTCGCGGAGATGTAGTTCTGGATGCAGGTGCTCAGCGCGATGTCGAGCTTGTAGCCATTCCAGTGGCTGTACGTCCCGCCGGCATGCCCGACCTCGGTACCGGCGGTGATGGTCACCGCGCAGCCGCTGGCCCGCTTGAAGGTGATGATCCCGCTGATCGTCGCCTGCCGGACACCGTCGAACGAGGTGCAGGTGGCGACGTTGCGGTTGCTGCAGTTGCCGCTGGAGGTCCAGGAGACGTTGGCGGCGCGCAGCTGCGAGGTGGCGCTGGAGTGGCTGATGGCGAAGGCCGGGGCGGCGAGACCGAGCGCGGCGCCGACCGTGGCGACTGTGGCCACCAGCAGTGTGAGCACGCGGCGGCGCAGGGTGGATCGGGTGGAAGACATGGCACTCCCGTTCGCGTCAGGGGTGGAATTTTTGCGAACCAGGGGCCGGCCTTGAAGGATTTCTACCAGAGATAGACGGGCATGACTAGATGCCGGGTGGAGGCGGTCGCCCGGCTCCACCCGGCGACCCACGTCAGCTCGCCTGCAGCGTCACGTCGTCGATCACGAAGCTGGTCTGCAACGAGGAGTCCTCGGTACCGGTGAACCTCAGCGTCACCGTCTGCCCGGCGTACGCGGCGACGTTGAAGGTGCGCTGGGCGTAGCCGGCGGCGGCGTTGAGGTTCGAGTACGTCGCCAGCGCGGCCGAGCCCACCTGCACCGTGAGCCTGTCGTACGCCGTCGAGGCGGTGGTCTCGGCGGTGTCGATGTGCAGCCAGAACGACAGCGTGTAGCTGGCGCAGCCGGCCGGCACGGTCACCGACTGGGACAGGGTGTCGGTGTGGGTGCTGCCGTACCCGTCGAGCCACGCCTTGTACGACCCGGTCCGCGCCGGCTGACCGCTGGAGCTGGTGATCACGCCGGAGGACGCCGTCCACGGCGTGCTGCCGCTCTCGAAGCCACCGTTGCCGATCACCTGGCCGCCGGCGCAGCCTCCGGCGCCGGTCACCGTGAGCGTGAGGCTGGCGCTGCGGGTGACCGAGCCGGTGCCGGTGACCGTGATGGTGAAGGTGCCGGTCGCCGCGCCGGCCGACGCGGTCAGGGTCATCGTGGCCGAGCCCCCCGAGGTCACCGAGGACGGGCTGAACGAGACGCTCACCCCGGTGGGCGCGCCGGAGGCGGAGAGGCTGACCGACTGCGCCGAGCCGGCGGTGGTGGCGGTGACGACCGTGGCGGTGGTGCTGGCACCCCGCGCGACCGAGCGCGCGGTGGGGTTGACGGCCACGGAGAAGTCGTTTGTCGGGGTGCCGCCGCCCACGGCGAGCTGCCACAGCGCGTACGCGACGCCGTCCGCGGCCCGGTTCAGCACTGTGGCGCTGACGTTGGCGGTGGTGTCGCAGGCCCGGTGGTAGCAGGTGTCGTAGGCGGAGTTGGCGGTGCCGCCCCACTTGGCCGCCTGGGCGCTGGTCTTGCGGGCGCTGGCGCCCGCGGCGTAGCCGGAGGTGGGGATGCCGGCCTGCTGGAAGTAGTAGTCGTCGGAGCGGCCCTGACCCTCGACGTTCTCCTCGGGTTGCAGGCCCAACGAGTCCCAGTACGCCTTCAGCGGCGCCGCAGTGGTGGAGGTGACCCGGTTGATGAAGTAGCCACCGTTGGTCGAGCCGACCATGTCGAAGTTGTAGTACCCCTTGATGTAGCCGCGCTGGGTGGCGTTGAGCGAGTTGACGTAGAAGCGGGAGCCGTTGAGCCCCTGCTCCTCGTCGGTCCACCAGGCGAACCGGACCCGCTTGGTCATGGTCGGGCTCTGCGCCGCCAGGACCAGCGCGTTCTCCAGCAGGGTCGCCGAACCGGTGGCGTTGTCGTTGATGCCCGGGCCGGCCGAGACTCCGTCGAGGTGGGCGCCGAACATGACCACCTGGTCGGCCGGACCGCCGGGCCACTCCGCGATCAGGTTGTTCGAGGGGTACGTGCAGCTTGAGCAGTACTGCTCGCTGACCGTGTAGCCGGCCGCCTGGAGCCTGGTCTTGACGTAGGTGAGCGAGGCGGTGTAGCCGGCCGAGCCGGCCCGTCGGTTGCCGCCGTTGCTGCTGGCGATGGAGTTGAACTGGGTCAGGTGCGCCTGGACGTTGCTGACGGAGATGTCCGGCGCCGCCAGGACGGCGGCGGGTGCGGCGATCGGCCGGGCCACTGCCGTTCCGGCGATGGGTGACGCGGTCACCGGCTGGGCGGCCAGCGTCACCGTCATCCCGGTGAACACGGCGAGCGCGATGCCCGCGCTCAGCGTTCTGCCTCTCATGGGGGCTCCTCGGGGGTTGGAGAGATAACCGAGACACTTACAGATATCAATGTCTGGGGCATCGGTCGTTCGTCCGGAACGCCCACCGGTTCGGTGGCCGCCGCCTCGCTGCCCAGCGAGTCGCTCACACCGGCACGACGGGGGCGCAAGGGTACGTTTCGCCGTCGCCGCCCCGTACGCCGAGCGCACCGCGACCCGGGCGGGCGGCATCGGCGGGTGCCGGCGTCGGCACAGGTGAGTGAAGGTGCCAGGATGGGTAGGTAACGCCAGCAGGGGTCGTCGGGCCCGGAACGGGGGCTTGCGATGGAGCCGGGTCGAGCGTGAGACGACCCAGCACGGACCTGTTCACCGACGGCGGTGACACCGGGCGGTTGATGGCGGAACTCGACTGGACCGCCACCCCGCTCGGCCCGGTGACCGGCTGGCCGCAGAGCCTGCGGGCAGCGGTGCGGATGGTGCTCAGCTCCCGCTACCCCATGCTGCTGCTGTGGGGTGACAACTTCTCCCAGCTCTACAACGACGCCTACTCCGCGCTGATCGGCGACAAGCACCCGGCCGCGCTCGGCGCTGACGTGCGGGTGACCCTCGCCGAGGGCTGGGACGTGCTCGCCCCGCTGATCCAGCAGGCCATGGCGACCGGGGTGGCCAGCTGGGTGCCCGCCCTGCAACTGCTGCTGGAGCGGGCCGGCTACCGCGAGGAGGCGTACTTCAGCGTCTCGCACGCCCCGGCCCGCGATGACGAGGGCCGCACCGTCGGCGTACTGACCGTGTGCAGCGAGGTCACCCAGCAGGTGGTCGGCGAACGGCGGCTACGACTGCTGCGTGATCTGGCCGTACGCGGCGACGGGCGCACCGTCGACGTGGACGCCACCGGCGCCCGGTTGATCGACGCCATCGACGTCCACCCGCTGGACGTGCCGTTCGCCGCGATCTACCTGCGCGACGGCACGGTGCTGCGCCGGGTCGCCTGGGCCGGCGGCGACCCGGGTGACGCCACCGTGGCGGGGGCGCTGCCGGAGGCCACCGAACTGACCGACCCGAGCAGGGCCGCCCGCGCCTGGGGTCTGCCGGCCGCCGCCGAGGGCCGACCCACCGAGGTGACCGGCGTCGCCGATTGGCTGCCACTGCCGGCCGGCCCGTGGAAGGACCCTGTCGACACCGCGCTGGCGCTGCCGCTGCCCTCGGCCGCCGCGGACCAGCCGCTCGGCGTCCTGCTGGTCGGGGTCAGCCCCAGCCGGGGGCTGGACGAGGCGTACCGCTCCTTCTACCACCTACTGGCCCAGCAGGTCTCGGTGGCGCTGCGCAACGCGCGGGCGTACGAGGAGGAGCGGCGCCGGGCCGAGGCGCTGGCCGAACTGGACCGGGTGAAGACCGGCTTCTTCACCAACGTCAGCCACGAGTTCCGCACCCCCCTCACCCTCATGCTCGGTCCGTTGGCCGACGCGCTCACCGACGCCACCGCGCCACTGGCACCGGTGCAGCGGGAGCGGGTGGAGACCGCTTGGCGCAACGCCACCCGCCTGCTGACCCTGGTCAACAGCCTGCTCACCTTCTCCAGCCTGGAGGCGGGACAGGCCCGCAGCGATGCGCACGTGGTCGATCTCGCCGCCCTCACCGCCGAGCTGGCCGGCGTCTTCCGGGCCGCCATCGAGCGGGCCGGTCTGACCCTGGAGGTCGACTGCCCGCCGCTGCCCCGGCCGGTCACGGTGGACCCGGTCAACTGGGAACGCATCGTCACAAACCTGCTGTCCAACGCCCTGAAGTACACGTTCATCGGCCGGATCCGGGTCAGCCTGGAGGCCGACGAGGAGGAGGTGCGGCTCACCATCACGGACACCGGCATCGGCATCGCCGAGCAGGAGCTGCCGAAGCTCTTCGAACGCTTCCACCGGGTGCAGGGCGCCCTCTCGCGCAGTCACGAGGGCACCGGCATCGGCCTGGCCCTGGTGCACGAGCTGGCCCGCCTCGAGGGTGGCGAGGTCCGGGTGAGCAGCCGGGTCGGCGCCGGCAGCACCTTCACCGTGGCGCTGCCGTGGTCGGCGGCGCGCCGCGTGGCGACCGGAGCACCGCCCGACGGGCGGGGCGACGCGGCCCGTGCCGCCGTCCAGGAGGCGGTGACCTGGCTGGCCGACCCGGGCGGTGGCGTCGCGGAGCCCGGTCCGGCGTCCGGTTCCGCAGGGGACGAGCTGACCGGGGCGCGGATCCTGGTGGCCGACGACAACAGCGACATGCGGGCGTACCTGAGCCGGCTGCTCACCGGGCAGGGCTGGCGGGTGCGGACCGTCACCGACGGCCGGCAGGCCCTCGACGCGGTCCACCGCGATCCACCGGACCTGCTCCTCACCGACGTGATGATGCCGGTGCTGGACGGCTTCGAGCTGGTCCGCCGGCTCCGCGCGGACCCGGCGGCCCGGGCGTTGCCGGTGCTGGTGCTCTCCGCCCGCGCCGGTGGGGACGCCAGCGTGGCGGGCCTGAGCCTGGGCGCCGACGACTACCTGGTGAAGCCGTTCGCCGCAGCCGAGCTGATCGCGCGGATCCGCGCCGTCATCCGCCGGTCCCGCGCCAGCGCGGCACCCCGGTCCGACGCGGCGCAGGCCTGGTCCGACGACATCCCACCGGCATTCGACGCCACCCCGGCGGCGGCGCGACCGGCCATGGCCACCACCGTCGCGCCGGCTCCGACGGCCGTGGAGCCGACCTCGCCCGGCCCCGCCACGGCCAGCGACGGACCGGCCGGCGATGCCGTCGACGTCGGATGGACGTACCCCTCCGCGCCCACGTCGGCGGCGGCGATGCGTCGCGACGTCCGGCTGGCGCTGAGCGGCCTGCACGTCGATCCGGACGTGCGGGAGGACCTGCTGCTCGCCGCGTCCGAGGCGGTGAACAACGCCGTCGAGCACGCCCAGCGACCCAGCCGTCCGGAGGTGCGGGTCCGGCTCCAGGCTGGCGGTGGCCTGGTCCGGATCTCGGTGCGCGACTTCGGCACCTGGCGGGACCGCCGGCCGGCGATGGACCGGGGACGGGGTGCGCTGCTGATGAACGCCTACGGCGACGTGCGGCTGGTCTCCACCAGCGAGGGGACGACGGTGACCATCGAGGGTCGGCTGGCCTGAGCCGGCCTTGCGCGCGACGACCAGCGCGTCACAGCCGATGGTTGCCGGCGTCGCGGGCGACGATGCCGTCCAGCCGATCGCCCGGCGCCAGTTCGGCGGGGTCGAACCAGAAGATCACCACCTGCTTGTCGGCGCTCCACCGGGTCAGCCGGGCAGTGACCTGCCGGCCGTCCACCGTGCCGGTGATCCGCTGCGCCGGTCCGACGAAGTAGCCGAACGTGGGCACCGGCGCGGCCGCTCCCCCGCTGTCGTAGCCGATCTGGTGGAACCCGGGGCTGCGGTCCGCCCCCTCGACGTCGTTGACCAGCAGATCCGTGGTCAGTGTGCCGTCCGGGGCGCGGCGTCCGGCGGCCAACCCGATCTTCACCCGGGGCTGGCCGGGCACCGACACCTGAACGACGTAGTACACCCGCTGGTCGCCACCGTGCCGAATCCCGCTGTCGACGACCTGGCCCAGTGGCGAGGGCGGCGGCTCCCCACGGCCCACAGTGGTCGCCGGCGTGGGTCCGGGGCCACCCGGCGGCGTCGGAGAGACGCCGACCGGCGGCGTGGGGGCGACCGCGACCTGCGGCGGCCGCTCGACCGTACGCGGATCGCCCGGTAGCGCGCCGACCACCACCGCGACGACGGCGGCGACCAGCGCGGCCGCCAGCGTCGTCGCCCCGGCTCCGGCGACCCGGCGGCGAATCCGCAACCGCCGCCCGTCACGCATGACGGCCGCCAGGTCGAGGGTGGCCTCGGGACGCTCGGTGGCCCGCATGGCGTGGCGGAGCCGGTCCAGCTCGCTCATCGGCACGCCTCCTGACTGTCGAACGCGCTCGGTCCGGCCGCGCGCAGCTTCTCCAGCGCCCGAGAACTGGTGCTCTTGACCGTGCCCACCGAGATGGCGAGTTCCCGGGCCACCTGCGCCTCCGGGAGATCGAAGTAGTAGCGCAGCACGACGATGGCGCGCTCGCGTGGGCTGAGCGCGCCGAGGATCGCGGTCAACCAGCGCCGGGTGGCCACCTCGTCGGCCACGTCGGCCCGCCGTTGTTCCGGGACCTCCTCGGTCGGATACTCCCGGATCGGGCGCCGCCACCCGTCCACCAGATGGTTGACCAGGATGCGGCGGGCGTAGCCGTACGCGTCGTCGTCGCGGATCCGGGACCAGGACGCGTAGGTGCGGGCCAGGGCGGTCTGCGCGGCATCCTCGGCCTGGTGATGATCCCCGGTCAGCAGGAACGCGGCGTGCACCAGCCGCGCGGACGCCGCCCGCGCGAACTCGACGAACTCCTCGTCACCCCGCGCCACGCCGAACCCTCCCCCGTGCCACACCGTTACGGACGGGCGAGGACCACGAAAGGTTGAGTCTTCTTGAGATCAACTTTTCGGCGGCGTCACCCGTCTCCTCCCCTGCGGCGCCGCAGACCGGCGCGCGAGGGGAGAGAGATGTCGACGAAGGCTACCCGTCGAGGCCAGGCCGCCTCTGCGGCCTTGGTGCTGGTGGTGGCACTGCTCACCGGCTGCGGCCTGCCGGCGGCCGGGCAACCCGCCACCGGCCCGCCCACGACCGGGCCGGAACGCGTTGGGCAACCCCCGGCGGGGCGGGCCACGACCGGCCGACCGGCGGGAGCCGCCGGGAGCACCGATGTCACGCCCTCCCCGGCCGCCGCGATCAGCTATCCCGCGACCGGCGGCAACCGCTGGTCGACGGCCCCCGCAGAGACGGCCTCCGGGCACGGCGACAGCGGGCGGCTGCTGCGGTACCGGGTCTCCGTGGAGCGCGACATCCGCGGCCTGCCGGTGGCCGACGTCGCCGCGGCGATCTCCGCGACACTCAACGACCCGCGCGGGTGGACGGGCGGCGGCACCTGGCGGCTACGCAGGGTGGGCGCCGGCACGCCGGCCGACTTCACCATCTACCTGGCGACCCCCGGCACCCGTGACGAACTGTGCCAGGACGTTCCGGACGGCTACACCTCGTGCCGCAATGGCCAGCGGGTGGTGCTGAACGTGGCCCGCTGGGTCGAGGCGGTGCCGGGATACGGCGCCGGCCTGGCCACGTACCGGCAGTACATGGTCAACCACGAGGTCGGGCACCGGCTCGGCCTGGGTCACGAGCGGTGCCCGGGGCGGGGTCGGCCGGCACCGGTGATGCAGCAGCAGACGCTGGGCCTGCACGGGTGCGTCGCGAACGCCTGGCCGTACCCGGACGGGGTTCGCTACCGCGGGCCGATCGGGGCGTACCACGACGAGATCCCGCCGCGCGAGGGCGCTCGGCCGGCTCGCTGAGGCCGGCGGCCGGGCGCCGCGCGTCAGGACCGGTGACGGCGTTCCTGTTCGAGCCGCTCGTCCAGCCGGCCCAGCTCGTAGATGGCGTTGAGGTTGGTGGGAAGTCGGCTGACATTGTCCGGCGCAGGGCCGGGATCGGGCGCAGGAGTCGGTGCCGGCGCCGGGGCGGGGGCACCGGCGGCGCCGGCCGCGCGGGCCGCGCGGGCCGCCCGGCGAGGACGCAGGAGCAGCAGCGCCAGCACCGCGAGGGCACCCGCGACCAGCAGGTAGTACGCCGGCAGCACCGGCCAGCCGCCCCGGTCCGGGGCGGCGAGCGTCGGCGGGGCGACCGGGTCGCCACCGTTCGGCAGCGGCACGGCCGCCTCACGCTGGCCCCGACCGCCGGCCGTGCGGTCGGGCGCTGCGGGCGCGGCCGGCTGCCGGAGACCGGTCGACGATCCGGTGAGCGTGGGGGTCGATGCCGGCACCATCGGGGCAGGCGTCACCGGTGCGGGCGTCACCGGGGCCGACGGCCCGGCGGACGCCGGCGGAGTCTGGCTCGGGTTCGGGTTCGGGCTCGGGTTCGGGTTCGGGGAACCACTCGGGGTGCTGCCGCCACCGAGCAGATCGTCGACGATCTGGCCGACGCCGCCGAGCAGGCCACCGACCGGGCCCGGGGGGCCGAGGGCGACGGCGCGGGCGACAGTGCGAGGGTCAGCACGAGTGCGACGACGGCAGGCATGAGACCACCTCGGATGGGTCGATGTGCCAGGCACGCTACCCCAGCGCGCGACACCTGGGCGACCCGGCTACGCGAGGCGGGCACGCGTGTCGCGCGTACCCGCCTCGGGTGTCCGAAGTGATCAGACGGGCAGACCACCGACCTGGGTGGACATCCAGGACCGGATGGACGGCAGATCGACGTAGATGGACGGGCCGGTGGCGCAGGTGGAGTTGTTGTTGCCGGCCCGACTGGTCGCGCCGATCAGGTTCCACACCCCGTTGACCCGGCGCACCTGGGGACCACCGGAGTCGCCGTAGCAGGCTCCGGAGGTGCCGTTCGTGTTGTTGGTGCAGATCTCGTAGGGGCCGTTGATGCCCGAGCACCGGCTGTCGGCCACGATGGACGTGTCCAGCTCGTTGGCCACCGTGGGGGCCGAGCCGCAGCCCGGCCGGGGGCAGGTCTGGCCCCAACCGATGATCCGGGTGGCGGTGCCGACCGCGCCGGAGGTCGTCGGGATAGGGGCCGGGGCGTAGCTGACCGAGCTGGCCAGCTGCAGCAGCTTGACGTCGACGCTCGGGTGGTTGACCGCGCGGGTCACCCGGACGACTGTCCCGCCGCTGGTGCGGTTGACGCTGCCCACCCGGACCGAGGACGGCGTCGAGCAGTGCTTGGCGGTGACCGCCCAGTTGGCCTTGATCAGCGTGCCGGTGCAGCCGGAGACGTACACCATGAACGGGTAGTTCTCGGAGGCCGGCCGGCCGCCGACCACCGTCGGTCCGATGTCCCCGGCGCCGTCCCAGGTGTACGTCGCGCCGGTGACCGGCGCGGCGAGTGTGCCGGCGAACAGCGAGTTCACCCGGGACGCCTCGGCCGAGCTGGGGTTCGCGTTGCGGCAGGAGACCGGGGCACTGCTGCCGGACATCAGGTCGGAGCAGAGGCCGGTGCGCCGGTCCGGCAGACCCAGGATGTGGCCCAGCTCGTGGGCGGCGATCCGGTTGCGGTCGTAGCCCTGGTTGACTGCCGTGCGGCCCATCCAGATCCGGCCCGAGCCGAGCCCGGTCGGTTGCGCCCGGGGCCAGCCGTCGTCGACGTAGATGGTGATGCTGGCCGGGGTGCCGGGTTGCAGCCGGACGGTGCTGACCCGGCTGTTCCAGATCTGCGCGGCCTGGTCGAAGTTGGTGCGGAACTCGCCGGTCCGGCTCGCGTCGTAGTAGACGGTCCGTACGGCGGCGGCCGGAGCCCCGGTGGCGAGCTGCACCCCGGCCGCCGCCAGCACGGCCACCAGTACGGCCTGCGCCGCACGCAGCACTTGTCGTCGGAACATCACGCACTCCCCTGCGGTCGTCCGGCGACCCTCGGCCACCGGTCATCGAAATACGTCAATGTTAAGACGACGATGGTCGATGTCCGGCATAGCGGAAGAGTCATAGCGGTGAGGTCGACGGGTGTTGACCGGCCGTTACGCCGCGGTGCGGCCTCCGCATGGCCGTGCGGAGGCCGCACCGCGGGCATTGCCCGGGTCAGTCGCTACCAGTTGCCCAGCACCAGGCGGCCGGCGACGTTGCCGAGGTTGAACGGCCCGCTGTCATACCAGACACGGGCAGACGAGTTGCCGTTGCGCCAGACGTAGTAGGAGAACGTTCCGCCCGGCTGCTGGTACGCCATGACGATGTCGTCCTTGCCGTCACCGTCCACGTCACCAGAGGCCATCCGGTCACCGACGACGCTCAGCCGGAAGGCTCCCGAGTCGTAGTCGCTGGTGCGGTTGAAGGAATCACCGTCGGACAACCAGCGGTAGATCCGCATGGTGCCGTCACCCTGGTCGTACGCCAAAGCCGGCTCGGCCTTGCGATCACCGTTGAAATCACCGAGCACGAGGCGGCCGCCGGCCCTGCTCAGGCTGAACGGCCCACTGTCGTACCAGACACGGGCAGACGAGTTGCCGTTGCGCCAGACGTAGTAGGAGAACGTGCCATCCGGCTGCTGGTACGCCATGACGATGTCGTCCTTGCCGTCACCGTCCACGTCACCGGAAGCCATCCGGTCACCGACGACGCTCAGCCGGAAGGCTCCCGAGTCGTAGTCGCTGGTGCGGTTGAAGGAATCACCGTCGGACAACCAGCGGTAGATCCGCATGGTGCCGTCACCCTGGTCGTACGCCAAAGCCGGCTCGGCTTTGCGATCACCGTTGAAGTCACCGAGCACGAGACGGCCGGCAACGTTGCCGAGGTTGAACGGCCCACTGTCGTACCAGACACGGGCAGCGGAACTGCCGTTGCGCCAGACGTAGTAGGAGAACGTGCCGCCCGGCTGCTGGTACGCCATGACGATGTCGTCCTTGCCGTCACCGTCCACGTCACCGGAGGCCATCCGGCCACCGACGGCACTGAGCCGGAAGGCCCCGGAGTCGTAGTCGGTGGTGCGGTTGAACGAATCACCGTCGGACAACCAGCGGTACATCCGCATCGTGCCGTCACCCTGGTCGTACGCGACGGTCGGGGCGGCACGCCCGGTCGGCTTCGGCGGTGCCGGCGGCGTGGAGGGTTTCGCGATCTTCGTGTATCGCCGCGCGACATAGCTGGTAGCCCGGTGGCTGTCGATGTTCCCGGCGTCGATCGCCGCCGTTTTGATCCTCACCGGCGTCGAACCGAAGGTGTAGTAGGTGAAGTGCCGACGGTCGGTCTTCCAGCTCTTGAAGAGGACGACGTGCCTCGCGGCGAGGTTGAGGATGTCGCCGGGCTGCAGGTCCGCCTTGTTGATCTCGGTGGAGAACTTGTCCAGCGTGTGCGTGCTGGGGTCGGCGTTCAGATGCCAGGCCATGTCCACGAGGCCCGAGCAGTCACGCCGGTATTTGCGGGTGTGAGTGGGATCCCAGGAGAACGCTTTCTTGCTGTACGGGCCGGGCTGATGGTCCACCCAACCCTGGGCACGCTGCAGGACCTCGGCTCGCGTGATCGTCCCACCGATCGCGGAGGCCAACGTCGACATCTGGCCACCGTCGGAGCCCTGGGGCGCCGCGGGATCCTCGGTCTCGTCGACCGGATCGTCGTCGGGCAGCTCGTCGCCCGGGTCGTTCAGCTGGCAACCGTCGAGCTGGGCCGCGATCTCGGCCGGAACCGTCTCGTCGCAGACCCCACCCGAACCGACGTTGAGCGGCTTCCACTGCTGTGCCACATCCTCGTAGCGGAACAGCACGAACGACGCGTCGTACTCACCTTCCGCCGGCACGACAGCGGTGGCCCAGGGCAGGGCACAGCTCACGCTCTCCAGCAGAGCGGGATTCCCGGCCGCCTCGTCGGTGAGCGGATCGGCCCGCAGGCCCGCCAGCAGGGTGTCCGGCGCCGGACAGGCCGGAGCCGCCGCGGCGGCCTGCGCCGGGACCCCTCCCGGAACAGCAAGAACACCAGTCATCAGCAGTACTGTCGCGAGCTTTCGCCCGCCTGATTCACGCACAGTCTTCCTCCCCGTTCGTCATTGATGGATGTCCGCACCATGGATGATCGAGGGCGACTCAGGGTCGTCGAGCGCTCGACGCACGTGTCGCCCCGGACGCATCCGGAGCGCGCCTCCCGACGTTGGCCAAGCGCCGGGCGTCCGAAGTGGAGATTACGGCGGGAGGGGGGCGTCGTCTGTCCCGCGATCCGGCGGCCAGACCCGTGAAGTTGCGGGCATGAATTAGGGTGGTCGGCCGCCCCGCACCGGCACGGAAGACGTCGATTCGTTGTCGGGGGTGGGCCGGAGCACCTGCTACCCACACCGGATCGTTGGCCGGCGCGCGCACGCCGGGATGCTCGAGGCCGCCGAGACGGCACACGATCAGGGACTGGGCCTCGTACCCGCAGTCGGAAGCCCGACTTCGCGCCCGAGTCCAACGACAACAGGCCGATCTGGTGGGGGCAGCCCGCTGCTGGACCGTGGTCGGGGCTGTTACCCAGCGGTTACGCCGCAGCGAAGTGCCTGTGCCGAGGCGGGACGACGGTGGCGGCAGAGGGTCACCGGCAACGCCGCCGCGGCGTGGCCCCGAGCATCAGACGGAGGCACCACGATGAGGATCAGGAGCGCACTGACGGCGCTGGCGGTCGTGCTCGTCGGGCTGGTCGCCGGCGCGGGCAACGGCGCCGCGGCGGGAACCACCACGGCGACGACCATGGCGCCGTACTGCGGTATCACCTGGGGCAGCGCCGAGAAGTCGGCCGGCGCGCTGAGCACCGCCCCGCTGGTCGACGTGCGGACCGGACGGCACGACTGCTACGACCGGGTGGTGTTCGAGTTCGCCGGGTCGGTCAACGGGTACGCGATCGCCTACGGCGAGACGTGGACCGAGGGCGAGGGGTTGGCGCTGTCGCCGTACACCGCCGGAGGCGCGCTGCTGCGGGTCTCGCTGCGGGCCCCCGCGTACGACGACTCCCGCCTGGGCACCGTGCCGTACCGGGTCGGTGAGCACGCCGCGAACCTGCTGCGGTACCCGACGCTGCGCGACGTCGTCTTCGGCGGCAGCTTCGAGGGCTACACGACCTTCGCCGTCGGCGTGCGGGCCCGGCTGCCGTTCCGCACGTTCGTACTAGCCGGCCCCGGCGGGCACAGCCGGATCGTCCTCGACGTAGCCCACCAGTGGCAGCAGTGACCGACACGGTCTCCTCGGGGGGAAATGGCCGGCTGCGCCCATCGTCGGTCACGCTCGGCAGGACGTTGAGGCACCCGCAGGGCTAGATCCTGGTGACCTTTTCGGTGCAACCGAAGAGGTCACCAGGAGAGGACGGCATGGTCGGCACTGCTCATGGGATCGGAATCGCGACCAATTTCGCCGCTCACCGTGACAGCCCCGTGATTACCCAGCCCCGTCGGTGATCCCAGGAAGGCACCACGTTCCACAGCCTGCGTACTTGAACACCGGTAGGCAGACCGCCAACTTCCGCGGGAACAAGCTGCTGGCCGCCGACGAGATGAACCCGGACAGGTTGTTGTCGCGGGCCTAACACCGTCGGATCGAACGGGTCGTCCAGCCGAAGGTAGAGATCTCGCAGTCGGGGTAGCCGGGCAAGGAAGTCGAGATCCGACACGCCACAGTCGATCAGAGCCAGGCTCTCGAGCGTCGTGATCGAGCCGATGGTGGACACTTCGGCGACCTTGTCGCAGTCGCGAAGGACCAATTCCGTCAGTTTGAGCGTTGCCAGTGGAGCAACAGACCGCAGCCCATCGCTTTGAAGAACACGAACGCGACGGAGCTCCGTGAGGGCACTGAGGCTCTGGCCTAGTCCTGTCCCGTAATACTCGACGAGCGTCAGGTCCTCAAGCCCTCGAGCCAGCCGATCCAGACGAATCGAACTATCCTCCGCCAAGTGCCAGAGCGACAGCTCGCGGAGCTTGTCCAGATCCTCGAGCGCCGCAAGGTCGGTAACCTGCCGCAGCGACTTCATGGTAAGCGCTTCCAACTTGGGAAGCCCGTTCAAGAATGAAAGATCGGAAGGCGAGTCGGCGAACGTGACATGGAGCCTCCGCAGCGAGGGCAGATCCGCCAGGTACGCCACCGCTTCGGCTGGCACCGGGGTTTCCATCACCAGACTGTGGAGCGCGTCGAGCGACGGCAGCTGCGCCAGCCTCTCCACCGGGAACTGTCGCGTGGACCTGCCCCTGACCACGAGGGTAGTCAGTTGCGGAAGCTTGGTCGCCTCCTCAACGCTGTCCAGGTCCACGATCGCGGTGAGCGTACGCAGGTTTCTGAGGTGTCGGAGCGCGCGTACCTGGCGGGGGTCCGAAGACTCAATCCCCCCATCGATCAAGGGCGAGTCGGCCAAGATTTCCTTGGCGTACTCCTCAGCGTCGAAGTAGTCCCAGCCCGAAATCAGCTGCGCGACGACCGCCGGCCGGCTGTCGCGGCGGTAAAGCTTCAGCTTGGCAATCGCGTGTTCGCCCCCGATATGCACCACGGTCCGAATCACGGCTGCCGCCGAGGTCGGTGCATTCTCGGCTAGTGAATTGGGCAGGCGTGTGAGCAGATGCTCTCCCGCAGAGGACAGCGATCTCGCTTCTGCTGCGTTCCGGGGTGGCAAAATCTGGCCGAGGCACTCCTCAAGTCGCTTGCGGCGCCCCTCCGTGAGAGAAGTCGCGGTCTCCATGCACGAGATCGCGAGAAGGCGCAGCGTCCGCGCCCGTCGCGGTTCCCGCTCAGCGCGGTCCAGGATCCCATCGAGCAGTTCGCCCTGCAGTTTTGGCCCACCATGCCCTGCGGTCATGATGACGATCTCACGCCATTGGTCCAGGTGTGCTTTGTCGACGAGGAGGTCGAGGTGCTCTTCCTCGGCGGCCTCCTTGCCGGCGAGAAATTCGAGAAAAGATCTGTGAATGAAGTCGATCCGCCCGGGAACAGGTTCGCGTAACAACCCGCTCCGCGCAACGAAGTCACCGATTATCGAGGAGGCTGAAGGCAGGTCGCCAGCTACGGGAAGACGGCGCAGCCTGCTCTCTGTCCAGGCGATCGCCCTCTCCTTGGACACCTCCGAATTTGCTCTTTCCGCAAGCCGCCAAGCCAACCCTTGCAGCAGGTACTGCCGCTGCCGCATGGTCAAGGAAGAGATTGCGGACCTGGGCAGCTCCCGTTCTGTCTCCCGCAGCTCAAGCATGTCGAGAGCCGCCCGGTATATCTCCATCCGGTCTGGAGGCAGGAAACCTCTTCGGGTGAAATTCAGAGCACACAAAAGAGCACAGAGCAGCGGTGTGGTGGCCAGGTTCCTCAGGTGAGGGCGAGCGTCGAGTTGGCCCATGATTCGCCGTTCCGCCGCTTCGACGAGCCCTCGGTCCGGTTCTCGTCCCCGTACACGACTGGCGTGCCATACCGCCTGGTGCCACTGTCGAATGAACACGCGCACGTCCAGGCGATTCATGGGCTCAAGCATCACGGTCTTGAACCCGAATTCTTCGAGCCAGTCAACCGGAACCGCCGCAGGACGGGTCGTGACGAGGACATGCGCGTCGTAGAGTCGAGCCAGCTGCCCCAGCCATGCGGCAATGGTTCGACGTCGGCTCGCCGCCAGTTCGTCCACCCCGTCGACTAGGATTAGCAGGCGGCCTGCCCGAAGTTGGCGGGCCGCCCAGTCCGCCGGTTCTTCGGCGGCGATGGCTGGCACGGCTGCGCGGACCAGGCCCGAAGGATCAGGCAGGTCCTTGCTGTCGAATCGACGAAGAGTCAGTAGGACGGGAACCAAGCTGTTCCATCCGACCAGGGAGTCGACAAAGCTCGACCTCGCGGCAGTGACCGCCAGCCATTTGAGCAGCGTCGTCTTGCCTGAGCCGGCTTCGCCTCGGATCACCGTCAAGCGGTTCTTGCCGAGGGCGTCCTCTATCCGGGACCGCTGGTGCTCACCGCCTTTACCCTGCGACCCGAACCAGTGCCGTCCCGTCCCACTCTCTCGGGCGGGTCTCGGCCGGCTGGCCGAGACCGTCAGGCCGAGGTAGGCGACACTGAGGGTTGCCCTCTTGGGATCGTCCGGTGCGTCAACACCGATAAGGTCCAATGTGTCCAAATCCTCGCTGATGAACGACAGGTAACTCTGCAGGAATGATGCGTCCTCGTCGACGGTGTTCGTGCGTACCGACCGGGGCATCCGGGCAAGGACCTGGCGAACTTCATCCGACAACGCGGTGAGGCGTCCCAAAATCTCCACATCAACCCGTGGACCAAAGTCCGGCAGCAGCTGTGCGACTCGGATGAGATAGTCGCACGAGTCGACGAGCAGGCGGTCGAAGAACGCTTCCCCTTCGTCACTCAGGCCGTGAGGCGACAGCGACCCGTAGGCTCGTCGCAGGTTCTGCGCGAGCTTGACCGCGTCCATGTCGGCCTCGAAGAGATCTCGGTCGGAGGTGCGACGGAGTGTGATATGCGCAATCACAGCCTGGATGCACGCCTTGCGTTCCTCTTTATCCAGATAGCGGAACTTGCCGTCCCATGTCTTGATGAGTCGTTGTTCGATCTGATCGCAGACCGACTCGACCTGACGGCTGAACTCCCGGCGGACAAATCTGTCCGCAAAGCTCACTTCGATGAGCTCTACCAGGCCCTTTGCAGGCCTAGTTTTCGCGGACCGATGTCTGAGCCAATCGCCTGCCACTCGCGTGACGATGGCCTTGGCTAAGCCCCCGAGGGCCACGTCAATCATCCGCATCTCCTGGAAGCCAGTCTGGACGCACGGAACCAGCCGGACGCTCCCGGTCGCCTCTCCGGCACCCACACTAGTATGCTTCGCATACTTGTCGATCCGTCGCTACGGCAAGGGGGGGTCGTGCCAAATCCGTCCGCGCTCCCTCCGATCGGAGAGGTCGCCGAGCACCTGCGAGACTTCACCTCGGAGCTGCGGAACCTCCATCGCCAGGCAGGTTCACCCGGTTTGGAGTTGCTCAATCTGTCGCTTTCGGACCAAAAGGATCCATTCGCCACAGTTGTTATCGACCTCGCCAGCCAGGCGATGCGCGGTCAGGTACTGCTTCCGTGGCCCAAGGTACAGACGCTGGTGCGGCGGCTCGCCGAATGGGTCGGGGCGCCCGACCCGGACGAAATAGTTGACCGCCTCCACGTGAAGTGGACGACAGCGGACGCGAGTCAGATGCTCCATCGCCTGCCGACGAAGGTCCAGCCGGTCGACGGCGACCCCTCCTCGGGAGGAGCGTCCCCGCCGTGCGGATTCCTCGAGGCAAGGCGCGGCGGAGCCAGGGGCCAGATATGGGAGTTGCCGGACGGACCGGTGATGATCGGGCGCAGCTCCACCTGCTTCGTCACCCTGCCCGACTCATCGGTGTCACGTGAGCACGCGGTGATTTCGAGGACCGGGATCAACTTCACCGTACGGGACCTGGGCAGCACCAACGGGACGTATCTGAACGCCGAGAGGCTGGACCACTCGGTTGAGTACCTTCTAGAACACAATGATCAACTCAGTGTCGGAGTGGTCCTGCTGACGTTTCTGCTCGACGCGGCCGTGTACATATCGAAGCGGCGACAGCCGTAGTGGCCACCGCAACGGATAGCGGCTCACGATAGGTGCCAGGCCGACCGCCGACTCCGACCGTTTCGCCAGGGCTGCGTACCGTCGCGGCGGGTCTACCCTCAGCTCATGGAGGGCCGCGTGCTGGTGGTCGAGGACGATGCCTCCATCCGGGAGGTCACCGCCCTCGGTCTGCGCCGCGCCGGCTTCCGGGTCGACACCGCCGTCGACGGGCGGCAGGCCCTCGCGGCGTGGCGGGCCCGCCCGGTCGATCTGATCGTGCTCGACGTCATGCTGCCCGGTCTGGACGGCTTGGAGGTCTGCCGGGAGATCCGGCGCAGCAGCCAGGTGCCGATCCTGATGCTGACCGCGCGCACCGACACGCTCGACGTGGTGGTCGGGCTGGAGTGCGGAGCGGACGACTACCTGCGCAAGCCGTTCGACCTGCCTGAACTGGTGGCCCGGGTTCGCTCGGTGCTGCGCCGGGCGAGCGCGCCGGTCACGTCGAGCATCATCGAGGTCGGCGGCCTGGAGATCGACCCGGGCAGCTTCGTGGTCCGGCGGGACGGCCGGGAGGTGGCGCTGACCGCCACCGAGTTCCGCCTGCTGCTGGAGTTGGCCCGCCGCCCCGGGCAGGTCTTCACCCGGGAACTGCTGCTGGATCTGGTCTGGAACCACAGCTTTCTGGGCGACTCGCGGCTGGTCGACGTGGCGGTGCAGCGGCTGCGCGCCAAGGTCGAGGACGACCCGGCGCACCCTCGGCTGGTACGCACAGTCCGCGGCGCCGGCTACAAGCTCTCCACGGGCTGACAGGAGGTCCGCGATGGCCGGACGCGCGGTACCCCCGGGCCGGCTGCGGCGCCGGCTGACGATCGCCTTCGTGCTGGTCGCCGGGGTCTCCGCCGGCCTGCTCGCCGGGGGCACGGGGCTGCTGCTGCGGCAGTCCTGGTTGGACGCCTCACTGCACCAGGCCGCCGCCGACGCCCGCTACCAACTCGTCCTCGCCGGACAGTTCCTGCCGTTGTCCGACCAGCGCAGCACCGAACTGCTCACCAGTTTCGAGGGCAGCGGCCGGCACGTGGTGCTCGTCGACGGTCCAGCGCGCCCCTCGCACCCGTCGTACGCCCCGACGCTCGGCACCCGGCTGCGGGCCACTGTCGCGGACGGGCAGCTCGGCTACCAGCGGTCCGCGCCAGCGGAGCGCCCACGGTTGCTGGTGGTCGGCGGACGCATCCCCGGCTCGACCGCCGAGCTGTACGTGATCACCGTCGAGGACGACATCGCCGCCGACCTGGGTCAGCTGCGCACCGCGCTGCTGGCCGGCTGGGTGCTGGTGGTGCTGCTCGCCGCCGGGGTGGGACACCTGCTGGCCCGCCGCACGCTGGAGCCGGTGGGACGGGCCAGCCGGGCCGCCCGGGCGCTCACCGAGGGCCTGCTCGCCACCCGTCTGCCGGTACGCGGGCGGGACGAGTTCAGCGTCTGGGCGGCGTCGTTCAACGAGATGGCCGAGGCGCTGGAGTCGAAGATCGCCGCGCTCTCCGCGGCGCAGGCACGGGAGCGGCGGTTCACCGCCGACGTCGCGCACGAGCTGCGTACCCCGGTCACCGCCCTGGTGGCCGCGGCCTCGTTGCTGCGCGAGCACCTGGACCAGCTGCCCGACGACGCCCGACCGGCCGCACGGCTGCTGGTCGGTGACGTGGTCCGGCTTCGCCGGCTGGTCGAGGACCTGATGGAGATCTCCCGGCTGGATGCCGGCCAGGAGCGGCCGACCATGGAGCCGGTGGACGCGCCGGCGCTCCTGCGCGGGATCGTCGCGGCACGCGGCTGGTCGGAGCGGGTGCTGGTCATTGGTGATCCGGTCGCGCTGCGCACCGACCCGCGCCGGCTGGAACGGGTGCTGGCCAACCTCGTCGCGAACGCGGTCGAGCACGGCGGCGGCGAGATCCGGGCCACCGTGGCCGGGGAAGGCCCGCTGGTCGTCTTCGAGGTCACCGACCAGGGACCGGGCATCCCGCCCGAGCACCTGCCCCGCCTGTTCGACCGGTTCCACAAGGTCGACCCGTCCCGTTCGGCGCCGGGCAGTGGGCTGGGGCTGGCCATCGCCCGGGAACACGCCGTCCTGCTCGGTGGGGTGCTGACCGCGCACAGCGAGCCGGGCGTGGGCAGCCGATTCCGGTTGGAGCTGCCCGCCCCGGGCCCCGCCCGGTCGCGCGAGGGCGCCCCGCGCCAGATCGAGCACCCCGACGACCAGGCCTCGGCGCGTCCGCCCGGTGGCGGGCGCGCGGCCCGCACCGCGCCGTCGGGCGGTGCGGGGTGAGCCCGCGGAGTGCTGCCCGGCTGGCGGCGCCGGTGCTCATCGCCGCGGTGCTCGTCGGCGGGTGCGGCACCCCACGGTCCGGCGTCCTCGGGCCCGCGCCCACCGCCGCGCCGTCGAGCGCCCCCGCGCCCACCGAACGTCCCGACCCGACCCCCACGCCATCCGCGGAACCGCGACCGTCGCGCACCGGCACCCCGACCCTCCCGCCGGCGCCGTCCGCCACCGGTACGCGCCCCCGGGCGGCCACGGTGACCATCGAGCTGTGGTACGTCCGTTCCGGCCGGCTCGTCCCGACCCACCGGACCCGGCCGGCCACAGTGGCGACGTCCCGGCTGGCGCTGACCGAGCTGGCCGCCGGGCCCACGCCGGCGGAGGCCGCGACCGGGCTGGCCACCCTCCTGCCGACCGGCGTCGAGGTGACCCGGATCACCGACGGCGTGGCGACGCTCGGGACCGTCCCGTCCACCGGCGACCGGGTGGAGCGCCGGCTGCGCGAGGCACAGGTGGTGTGGACCCTCACCCAGTTCCCCACCGTGCGGCAGGTCCGCTTCGGCGGGGGCGGCCCGGTCGGCCGGGCCGACTACGCGGATCTCCTACCGCCGATCGTGGTCTCCGGCCCGCGTGTCGGCGAACGCGTCACCGCCCCGCTCACCGTCACCGGCACCGCCGACGTGTTCGAGGCCACGGTGAGCGTCCGGGTCCTGGACGCCGCCGGCCGGGAGGTGGCCACCGGCTTCGGCACCGCGAGCTGCGGGAGCGGCTGCCGGGGCGGGTACCGGGTGGTGGTCGGCTGGCACACGGCCCGCGAGCAGCGCGGGACCATCGAGGTGTACGAGGTGTCCGCCCGGGACGGTTCCCGGATCAACACGGTCGTCGTCCCGGTGCTCCTCGCCCCTTCCGGAGGCTGAGCACCCGGTTCACCTGCCGGCCATCGGATGGAAACGTAATCGTTTCGTCGACCCGGTGCGACGCAACTCATAAAAGCCTGCACGATCTCCAGAACGCGAACTAGGGTCAGTACGACATCGTTTCGCGGGGGGGTCGAGATGCTGGGTGGTCAGCAGGTGGGCGCGGGTGCCGGGGTGCCGGCTGCCCGGGCCGCTCGGTGCACCGCGGCAGACCTCTTCGCCGTCGTCATCGACCTGCTGCGCGAGGTCGGCTACGACCGGATGACCATCGACGCCATCGCCGCCCGGGCCCACGTCAGCAAGGCCACCATCTACCGGCGCTGGGACGGCAAGGCCGAGTTGGTCGTCGCCGCCCTGCGCGACCGGCACGTGGGCGTACACAACCCGCCCGACACGGGCTCCCTGCGCGGCGACCTGATCGAGTTGCTGCGCGCCACGGCCGCCATCTGCGTGGCCGACTGTGACCTGATGCAGGCGTTGACCTTCGCCATGCGGACCAACCCCGAGCTGGAACGACTGGTACGCCACCAGGTCCTACCGGCCGGGCGGGTGGCCAGCACCGCCATCCTCGTCCGTGCGGCCGCCCGCGGCGAGATCCCGCCGGAGGCCGGTGAACGCGATCTGTTCCACGACCTGGCGCCCGCGCTCACCATGTCCCGAATCGTCGCGCACGGCCTACCCGCCGATGACGCGTTCCTCATCCAGGTCGTCGACCAGGTGCTGATCCCGGTGCTCCGCTACCAGCCCAACCGCCAGGCCCAGCCCTGACCTGACCGGCTCCGCTCCTGACCTACCGAAACACGGAAGGCTTCATCATGCCCGGAACTACCTCGACAGCTCCCGGCGCGCCCGGCGCCGAGACGTCGACGAACGCGCCGCACCCGCGGCGCTGGATCGCGCTGGCCGTTATCGCGGTCTCGCAGCTCATGGTGGTCCTGGACGCCACGATCGTGAACATCGCACTCCCCCAGGCCCAGTCCGACCTGGGCATCACCGACGCGAACCGGCAGTGGGTGATCACCGCCTACACGCTGGCCTTCGGCGGCCTGCTCCTGCTCGGCGGCCGGATCGCCGACTTCTGGGGCCGCAAGCGCACCTTCCTGGTCGGCATGACCGGCTTCGCGCTGGCCTCCGCGCTGGGCGGTCTGGCCACCACCGGCGGGATGCTCTTCGCCGCCCGCGCGTTGCAGGGCGCCTT
The DNA here is from genome assembly GCF_900091455.1 of Micromonospora coriariae. NCBI lineage: Bacteria > Bacillati > Actinomycetota > Actinomycetes > Micromonosporales > Micromonosporaceae > Micromonospora > Micromonospora coriariae. The sequence continues at coordinate 6,552,610 of NZ_LT607412.1, forward strand.
CGGCGCGCTGCTCGCCCCGGCCGCGCTGGCGCTGCTCACCGTGCTGTTCACCGAGGCCACCGAGCGGGCCAAGGCGTTCGCCGTGTACGGCGCGATCGCCGGCGGCGGGTCCGCGGTCGGCCTGCTGCTCGGCGGGGTGCTCACCGAGTACGCCGACTGGCGCTGGTGCCTGCTGGTCAACATCCCGGTCGCCGCCATCGCGATCGCCTTCGCCCTGCCGCTGGTGCCGGAGAGCCGGGCGCACGGCAACACCCGCTACGACGTGCCCGGCGCGGTCGTCGTCACCGCCGGTCTGGTCTCCCTGGTGTACGGCTTCACCAAGGCCGCCGAGGACGGCTGGGACGCCACCGCGACGCTCGGTTTCATCGCCGCCGGCGTGGTGCTGCTCGCCGCCTTCGTGGCGATCGAACTGCGCTCCAACCACCCGCTGCTGCCGCTGCGGATCATCCTGGACCGCAACCGGGGCGGGGCGTACCTCGCGTCGACGCTGATCGGCGCCGGCCTGTTCGGCGCGTTCCTCTTCCTGACCTTCTACTTCCAGGTGGTGCTGCAGTACAAGCCGCTGGAGGCCGGGCTCGCCTCGCTGCCGGTCACCGCCGGCGTGCTGATCGCGGCGGGCGGCGCCAGCCAGTTGATGCCACGGTTGGGCGCCAAGCCGCTGATGGTCGGCGGTGCCGTGCTCGCCGCCGTGGCCATGCTGTTGCTGACCCAGATCGACGTGGACACGTCGTTCCTCACCCACCTGCTGCCGGCCCAGGTCATCCTCGGCATGGGTCTCGGCTTCACCTTCGTGCCGCTGTCCAGTCTCGCCCTGGTCGGGGTGCCGGAGCACGACGCGGGCGCGGCCAGCGCGACGCTCAACGCCACCCAGCAGATCGGCGGCTCGCTGGGCACCGCGCTGCTGAACACCATGTACACCAGCGCGGTGGCCACCTACCTGGTCTCGCACGTGCCGAACCCGGCCAACCAGATCGAGGCGCTGGTGCACGGCTACAGCGTGGCGTTCGCCTGGGGCGCGGCCCTGATCGTGCTCGCCGGGCTGGCCACCCTGATCCTGATCAAGGTGCGCAGGGAGGACATCCCGGCCGGCAACGCTGTGCACATGGGCTGAGCCGACCGACGCGTCCGCCGGCCGGTCCGCTCCCCACCCGGGGATGGGCCGGCCGGCGGCCGCGTCCGGTAACGTCCCGACCACCGTCGAAAAATCCATTGAGGAGACATATGTCCACGGCTGCCGACCAGATCATCAGTGCTCTGCGCGCGGGCCACGAGGAGCTCGCCGCGCTCGTCCGGGACCTCAAGGAGGACGACCTCCTTCTGCCGTCGGGGGCCAGTGAGTGGCAGGTGTCCCAGGTGCTCAGCCACCTGGGCAGCGGCGCGGAGATCAACCTCGCGACGCTGACCGCCGCCCGCACCGGCGCGCCCGCACCGGACGGCGACTTCAACCGCGGCGTCTGGCAACGCTGGGACGCGATGCCCCCGGCCGAGCACGCCGCCGGCTTCCTCGAGGCCAACCAGCGGCTCGTCGAGGCGTACGAGGCGTTGGACGCCGAGAGCCGGGCCTCGCTGCGGATCGACCTCGGCTTCCTGCCGGACCCGGTCGACGTGGCCACCGCGGGCCGGTTCCGGCTCAGCGAGTTCGCGCTGCACCAGTGGGACGTCGAGGTCGCGTTCAACCCGTTCGCGGCGGTGACGCCGGGGGCGGTGCCGTTGCTGCTCGACCAGATCGGCGGCATGCTGGCGTGGACCGGCCGGCCGCAGGAACTCGCCGGCCGGGAGGCCACCCTGCTGGTCCGGCTGCACGAGCCCGAGCAGACGTACGGGCTGCGGCTGGGCGAGCACATCGAGTTGACCGACGCGCCGGAGCGGCCGGACGGCGAACTGATCGCCCCGGCCGAGGCGTGGCTGCGCCTCGCCACCGGACGGCTGGGCCCCCAGCACACCCCGGACGGTGTGCGGGTGACCGGCGCGGTGAGCCTGGACGACCTGCGGCGGGTCTTCGCCGGCTTCTGAGCTGGTGCCGCGCGGGCCGGTCACCCGGCCCGCGCGGCACACCCGGCTACCGGCCGACGACCCGGCGGGCGACCGCCAGCAGGTACTCCTTGCGGTCCAGCGGGTTGTGGTCCCAGCGTGCCCGGGTGGGGGCCGGGCCCCGCACCGGCCGGTACCTGTCGAACGCGGTTTCGAGCACACCCTCACCCCGGGTCAGGGACGGCAGGCGACGCTCCAGCGCGTGCACCCGACCCGCCGGAATCTCCCCCTCCACCAGGTACGACGTGCCCTGCCCGGTGGTGTCGGTCGGCACCGCGTCGAGCCGGGCGAGCGCCGGCAGCAGGGTGCCGAGGACATCGCCCGGCACCTCCAGCCGGAACCGGTGCACCGGCTCGTGCACCCGGGTGCCGGCCCGGGTGAGCGCGGTCATCAGCACCAGCGGGGTGAGGTTACGAAAGTCCCCGGCGGTGCTGGACATGCTCTTGTCGAAGGTGCCGTGGGAGTGGCTCTGCCGGGCCCAGTAGCCGGCGTGGGTCATCGTCACCTCGCAGTCGGGGATCTGCCAGCCGTGCGGCCCCTGGCGCAGCGTCCGGTGCACGGTCTCCTCGACGGCCGCGAAGAACGCCTGTGGCATCGAGCCCAGCTCAACGCCGAGCCGGAAGCTCACGCCCGCGCCGACCGGCGCCGGGGCCACCCGCAGCCCGACGGTCGCCAGGAACGGGTTGGGCGCCACGGCGATCACCTCGACCGCCTCGCCCACGCCGCAGACCCGCTCCACGTGCACCGTGCTGGTCTCCCGGAAGGTCACCGCCACCCCGAAGTCGTCGGCCAGGGTGGCCTGGATGACCTCCTTCTGCACCTCGCCGTAGAGCGAGACGGTGATCTCGTGCTGCCGGTCGTCCTGCCGGAGGTTGATCAGCGGATCCTGCTCGGCGAGCTGGCTCAGGGCGGCGTGCATCGTGACCCGCTCCGCGGCGCGGGCCGGGACCACGACGGTCTCCAGGGTGGGCGGTGCGAACTGGCGGTCAGTGCCGGCACGCTCCGGGGGTACGCCGACCGGGTCACCGATCCGCGCCTGGGTGAGGCCCCACAGCCGGGCGATGTGGCCCGCGCCGACCGACGACGCCGCGACGTCCGCCCCGTCGGCGACGACGCGTACCGCGGTGACCACCGCAGCGCCGCTCGCACCGACCCGGATCCGGTCCCGGACCCGGATGGTGCCGGCGAAGAGCCGGACCAGCGCGATCTTCTCCCCCGCCGGGCCGCGCTCGATGGCGAACACGGTGCCGGAGACCGGGGCCTCGGCGTCGCCCTGGGCCGTGGGCAGCAGTTCGGTGATCCCGGCGATCAGCGCGTCCACTCCGGCGCCGGTGATGGCCGAGCCGGCGAACACCGGCTCGACCAGCGCCCGGCCGGTGCGGTCGGCCAGCGCCCGGCGCAGCCGGGGGTACGGCAGCGTCGCGGGGTCGGCCACCCAGTCGGCGAGCAGCGCGTCGTCCTGACCGGCGAGCAGGTCGAGCAGCCGGTCGGTGAAGCCGACGTCGGCGGGGCCGTACGGCGTGCAGCGGGCGTCCCGCCTGCCGGGCCCCGCGACCGACCCCATCGCCACCACGGACGGGGTCAGTTTCTCCGCGACGGCCCGCATCACCCGCTCGGGGTCAGCCCCCGCCCGGTCGACCTTGTTCACGAAGATGAGCGTGGGAATGCGCAACCGGCGCAGCGTACGCATCAGCACCCGGGTCTGCGGCTGGACACCCTCGACCGCGGAGATCACCAGCACCGCGCCGTCGAGCACGCCGAGCACCCGCTCGACCTCGGCGATGAAATCCGGGTGACCGGGCGTGTCGATCAGGTTGACTGTCACGTCGTCCAGCACGAAGGAGACGACGGCGGAGCGGATGGTGATGCCGCGTTGCCGCTCCAGTGCCAGGGAGTCGGTGCGGGTGCTGCCCGCGTCGACGCTGCCGAGCCGGTCGGTCACGCCGACGGCGTACAGCAGTCGCTCGGTCAGGCTGGTCTTACCGGCATCGACGTGCGCCAGGATGCCGAGGTTGAGGGTCTTCACGAAGCGTCGTGTCCTTCAGGTAGGTGACAGGTCCCTTCTGGCCGGACATCGACGCAGCGCGCATTGCTTCTCCCTGAAGTTGGTGGCGGTTTCGGGTAGTTCATCAGCCCCTCGTCGGGACGAGCAACCGATTAACGGGGCGTCGGAGGTCGAGCTGATCTCCGGCAGACTGGGCGACATGGTGGAGACCTCCGTGCGGCTGCTGAGGCTGCTCGCCCTCCTGCAGGGCCACCGTGACTGGTCCGGCGCTGAGCTGGCCGACCGGCTGGCGGTCACCGCCCGCACCGTGCGCGCCGACGTCGAGCGGCTACGGGTGCTCGGCTACCGGATCGAGTCCCGACCCGGTGTGGCCGGCGGCTATCGACTCGGCGCAGGGTCCGCCCTGCCGCCGCTGCTGCTCGACGACGACGAGGCGGTGGCGGTGGCCGTCGGCCTGCGGGCGGCCGCGTCCGGCTCGGTACGCGGCATCGAGGAGACGTCACTGCGGGCGTTGGCCAAGCTCGAGCAGTCGCTGCCGTCGCGGCTGCGACACCGGGTCGACGCGCTGCGCGCTGCCACGGTCTCCGCCGCGGCCGGCGGCCCGACCGTGGACGCCGACACGCTCACCGCCGTCTCCACCGCTGTGCACCGCCGCGAGCGGCTGCGCTTCGACTACGCCGGGCACGACGGAACGGTGACCGTACGCGACGTCGAGCCGTACCGGCTGGTCTACACCGGGCGGCGCTGGTACCTGCTGGGCTGGGACACCGACCGGGCCGACTGGCGGACCTTCCGCGCCGACCGGATCCGGCCCCGGGTGCCGACCGGTCCGCGTTTCGCACCCCGGGAGCCGCCGGGTGGGGATGCGGTCGCGCACGTGCTGCGCGGCGTCGGCTCCACGGCGTGGCCACACCCCGCCCGGGTACGCCTGCACGCGCCGGCCGAGCGGATGGCGCAGCGCATCCCCAGCACTGCCGGCCTGCTCGAGGCCGTCGACGACCACACCTGCCTGCTGCACACCGGCGGGGAGTCACTGGCCAACCTGGCCGCCTTCCTCGGCACCCTGGAGGTGGACTTCGACGTGGTCGATCCACCGGAGTTGCGCGCCGTCATCCGGACCGTCGCCGCCCGGTTCGGCCGCGCTGGTCAGGCGTCGTAGCCGCCGTTGCAGAGCCGGCCGGACCGGAGGCGGCGCGAAGCGGGTCTACGGCTGCGGGACCAGCCGGAAGGACTGCGCCGCGGTGCCGTTGCAGGTGTACTGCACGAGCTGGACGCTGTCGGCGGTGGACGCTCCGGGCACGTCGAGGCACTTGCCGCTGTTGCGGTTGACCAGGCGGTAGTAGCCGCCGCCCTCCGACTCGGCCCGCCACTGCTGGTTGTTGCCGCCGCTGTACGACCACAGCTGGATGCGGGCCGAGTCGGCGGTCGACACGTTTGTCACGTCGAGCACCTGAGCGCTGTTGTTGCGGTTGTTGACCCGCAGGTAGCCGCCGCTGGTCGGCGGGAACTGGTACTGCTGCGCGGCGCTGCCGTTGCAGGCGTACTGCTGGATGGCGGTGCCGTTCGCGCTGGCGGCGGCCCGCGCGTCGACGCACTTGCCGCTGCCCCGGTTGACCACGGTGTGCCAGGCGGTCGGCGAGATCGGGCCGGCGGGCGGGGTGGGCGTCGGGGTGGGACTGGTGCCGGCTCCGGCGAGCCAGTGCAGGCCGTCGATCAGCAGCCGGTTCTGCGGTTCACTGTCGAAGGTGGAGGACAACCCGGTGTTGGTGTCGTAGTTCATCGCGTTGTGGCCGAAGTTGGCGTACAGCATCTTGTACCGCTTGTTGCTCCACACGAGCGGGTAGTAGCCGCTGTACCAGGACTGGTTGGGGTCGGTGCCGACCGGAAGGCTGGACGGGTCGATCGAGGCGAGGATGTCGATGTCCGGGTTCTGCCGCAGGTCGTTGCTCCAGGAGTACCACTCGCTGATCGACGACGGAAACGTCGCCGGGAGGTTGCGGGTGGCGGCGTGGGTGCGATTGTCGGCGCGCAACGTGACCCGGGTGGGGCCCCAGGTGTTCGTCTGGAACGAGCCGGTGCCCAGGAAGGTGTTGTAGTACCAGCTCCAGCTCGACGGGTTGTCGGTCCACGCGCTGACGTGGAAGCCCAGCCATGCCCCGCCGTTCTGCATGTACTGCTGGAACGCGGCCCGTTGCGCGGTCGGCGGCGCGTCGTCGAGGAACATGATGACCTTGTACTGGGCCAGGTTCGCGCTGTTCAGCAGGCCCCAGTTGGTGGTCGCCTCCCAGGAGAAGCCGTACTGGGCGGCCGCCTGCGGGAACCAGGCACGGGCGTCCCGGACGAAGTCGATGTGTGCCGGGTCCCAGGTGCCGTTGTAGAAGGCCAGGACCTTGAACGTCGGAGCGGCCTGCGCGGCACGTGCGGAGTTGACGGCGACGCCGACGCTCAGCGTGACGACCAGCGCGGCCAGCAGTGCGATGATCCGGCTGGCACGGGTGGAGAGTTCTGCGATCACCTGATCGTCCCTTCGGTGGTGGCCTGGGGACGCGCGCCGCCGCGTCGACGTGAACGACTGTTCACAATGTTTACAGATTGACGAAATGTTATGCGTTGGCCCGGTTGGCGTCAACCGACGGAGGAGCGGGCGACCGGCGCGGCGAAGTAGGTGTCCGGGTACGGCTCGTCGCGGTACCGGTAGTGCCACCACTCACGGTCGTAGTTGACGAACCCGGCGTCGGTCATCAGCCGCAGCAACAGTCGCCGGTTGTCCCGGGCCTTGCCGGTGACGCGGGGGTCGGCGGTGTGCGCCCTCGCGTCGAAGCAGTCGAAGCCGGTGCCCATGTCGATGCTGTTGTCGGCGAAGCGCCGCCCCTGCGGCGCGGTGCAGGCGACCAGCGGCCGGCCGGGATCGTACGCGGGCTGGCTGGCGGCGGGTTCGTCGACCAGGGTCAGGTCCAGGGTGCTGCCCCGGCTGTGCGCTGTGGGTGCCCCGATGTAGCCGTCGGCGAAGAGCCGGCTCTTGGCCACGTCCGGATAGAACTCGGCCTTGCTCTGCTGCTCGCCGGGGCGCTTCGCCCAGGCCACGAAGTCGTCCACCGCCGGCTGCGGTCGGTAGCAGTCGTACACCTTGAGGCTGTGCCCGCCGGCGAGCGCGGCGTCCTGCACCCGCCGCAGCGCCTCGGCTGCCGGCCGGGTGAGCAGGCAGAGCGGTTCGGGGTAGCCGCTGATCGGCCGGCCGACGAAGTTGTGCGCGGTGGCGTACCGGATGTCGCTGTGGATGCGGGGGTCGAGGTCGGTCAGCACCACGAACCCCGGCAGCCGGGCGGCGGCGGACCGGGCCGGGCTGGACGGGACGGGGCTCGACGACGTCGGCGCCGTGATCGTGGGCGCCGGGCGGGGTTGCGGCCGCGAGCAGCCGCCGAGCAGCGCGACGAGCACCAGCGCGGCGGCGCCGCCCACCCGTCCTGACCTGCGCACCCGTCCTGTCTATCAGGCCTGGCCGAGGCTCCGCGTCGGATCGGCGTCCGGCCGCCGGCGAAGCGGGCCGTCGCCCTCGCCCAGGTGCTCGCCGAGGAAGCGCAGCGCCGCCTCGTCGTCGTCGATGCCGCCGGCTTCGTGGCCGTTGTACCGCCAGACCGACAACTCGGTCGGCCCGGCGTGGGCGTTGACGGCGGCGTAGACCGTGGACGGCGGCACGATGTCGTCCATCAACGCCACCGAGTACCGCGCCGGCCGGCGGCAGCGCCGGGCGAAGTTCACCCCGTCGACGTACGCGAGGGTGGCCAGCACCCGATCCTCGGCGTCCCGGTGGATCGCCAGGTAGTCGCGGATCTCCCGGTACGGGCGGGCGTCGGTGACGACCACCGCACGCGGGATGTCACAGAGGAACGGCACGGAGGCCACCACCGCCCGCAGGCCGGGTGCCAGCGCGCCGGCCGCGAGCGCCAGCCCGCCGCCCTGGCTGTGCCCGAGCACCGCCACGCGGGTCGGGTCGACCACCGGCAGGGTCCGGACGGCGTCCACCGCCCGGACCGCGTCGGTGATCAGCCGCCGGTAGTAGTACGTGCGCGGGTCGGTGATGCCCCGGGTGGTGACCCCGGGCGCCTCCGGGCCGGCGGCGCCCGGATCCGGGGTGTCGCCCCGGCTCCAGCCCGAACCCTGCCCCCGGGTGTCCATCTGCAGATGCACGAACCCGGCCGACGCCCAGAGCAGGTTCTCCAGCGGGTGCCCCCGCCCGCCGCCGTAACCGGCGTACTGGACAAGGGTCGGCAGCGCCGTGCCGGCGCCGCGGGGCACCCGCAGCCAGGCCCGCACGGGCTGGCCGGCGAAGCCCGCGAACGTCACATCGAGCACGTCGATGCCGGCCAGCCCGCTCGCCACCGGCTCGGCCCGGACCGGCCATCCGGCGTCCCGAGCCTCCGCCAGGGTGCCGGCCCAGAACTGGTCGAAGTCCGTGGGTTCCCGCACCGCGCTGCGGTAGCCGCGCAGCTGCTCCTCGGGCAGGTCGGTGTACACGGCGCGCTCAGACGGTCGTCTGGACGGTGAACAGCGGATGCATCCGTCGGGTGTGGTCCACCTGCCGTGCCGGCCCGGTCAGCGCGACGGCCGCCACCAGCCGGGGTTGAGTGCTGGACGAGGCGAGGCGCAGCTCCAGCGCCCCGGGCTCGATCACCCTCCGGCCGTCCCGCCCGGTGAACGAGAACAGATCCGCCGGCACGCTCACCTGGATCCGGCGACCCGCGCCCGCGTCCAGCGGCACCCGCAGGTAGCCGATCAACCGCTGCACCGGCTGCACCACCGAGGCCACCGGGTCGTGCGCGTAGAGCTGCACCACCTCGCTGCCCCACCGGTCGCCGCTGTTGCGCAGCGTGAAGGCCAGCCGCAGCTCGCCATCGGTCTCCGCCGTCGCCTGTTCGACCGCCAGCTCCGACCAGTCGAACGTGGTGTAGCTCAACCCGTGCCCGAAGCCGTACGCCGGGGTGGGGTCGAGGTTGGAGACGTCGCTGGCGTGCCCCAACCGGGCGGCGAGGTAGGTGGTGGGCTGGCCGCCGGGGCTGCGCGGCACGCTGACCGGCAGCCGCCCCTGCGGCTCGACCCGCCCGCTGAGCAGCCCGGCGATCGCCGCCGGCCCCTCCTCGCCCGGGAAGAAGGACTGCACGATGGCCGCGGCCTCGTCGACCGCCCGGCCCAGCGCGTACGGCCGGCCGGCGATCAGCGTGACCACCACCGGCGTGCCGGTGTCCAGCAGTGCGTCCAGCAGGTGTTGCTGTGCCCCGGGCAGGGCCAGCGATTCGGCGTCACAGCCCTCACCGCTGGTGCCCCGGCCGAACAGTCCCGCCCGGTCGCCGAGCGCCACGATCACCACGTCGGCGTCCCGCGCCGCCTCGACGGCCGCGGCGACACCGCTGGTGTCGAGGTCGTCGATGCCCACACCGACCTCGACGACCACCTCGCTCGTCGGGAACTCGCCGACCAGCGCCTGTGCCAGCGTGGGCAGCTCGATGCCGACCGGCAGCTCCGGGTGGTGGGAACCGACGTGCACCGGGAACGAGTAGCAGCCGAGGGCCGCCGTCGGACTCCCGGCCTGCGGGCCGATCACCGCGATCCGCGCCGGCCCGGCGAGCGGCAGGGTGCCGTCGTTGCGCAGCAGCACGATGGCCTGCTCGGCCACCTCCCGGGCGAGCGCCCGGTTCGCCGGCGAGTCCAGGTCGACGGTGCCGCGCACGGCGTCGGGGTCGGAGACGTCGACGCCGTCGAGCGCCGGCGGCACCGGGTTCCAGTCCGGGTCGAGGAGCCCGAGCTGCGCCTTTTGCAGCAGCACGCGGCGCACCGCCCGGTCCACCAGCGCCTCGGGCACCTGCCCGGCGGCGATCGCCTCCCGCAGCGGCAGGCCGAACGTCTTCACAGTGGGCAGCTCGACGTCCACCCCGGCGGCGAGCGCGGCACCGGCCGCCTCGCCCCAGCTGCCGGCCACCCCGTGCAGGGTGTGCAGGAAGGCGATGCCGAAGTAGTCGGCGACCACCGTGCCGGTGAACCCCCAGGTCTCCCGGAGCAGGCCGGTGAGCAGCTCTTCGTCGGCCGCCGACGGGATCCCGTCGGTGTCGGTGTAGGCGTGCATCACCGATCGGGCGCCGCTCTCGCGGACCGCCATCTCGAACGGCAGCAGCATCACGTCCGCCCGCTCCCGGGGGCCCATGCCGACCGGCGCGTGGTTGCGCCCGGCCCGGGAGGCCGAGTAGCCCACGAAGTGTTTGAGGGTGGCCACCACACCGGTGGTCTCCAGCCCCTGGATGTACGCGGTGGCAACCGTGCCCACCAGGTACGGGTCCTCGCCGATGGTCTCCTCGACGCGCCCCCACCGGGCGTCACGGACCACGTCGAGCACCGGCGCGAGCCCCTGGTGCACACCCAGGCGGCGCATGTCCGCACCGATGAGGGTGGCCATCCGCCGGATCAGACCGGAGTCGAAGGTGGCCCCCCAGGACAGCGGCACCGGGTACGCGGTCGCGCCCCAGGTGGCGAAGCCTGCAAGACACTCCTCGTGGGCCAGGGCCGGAATGCCGAACCGGTTCGCGGCGGCGATGCGCTGCTGGGTCCGCAGCAGCGACAGCGCGCCCAACGCCGGGTCCACAGGTGCGGTGCCGAACGGCCGCGTCAGCTGCCCCAGCCCGGTGGCGAGCAGATCGTCGAGGTCGACCGGCTCCTCCATCTCGTGCTGGTGCGGGGCGACCTCACCGCCGTCGGCGGAGGCTCCGACCCACACGCCGTAGAGCTGCGAAATCTTCTCCGCCAGGGTCATGGCGGCGACCAGGGCGTCGACACGGGTGGTCAACTCCTGCGTCGGGTCGTTCCAGGTCGCGGTGCTTCGTTCGATGTCCAGCGTCACGTTGTCGGTCACTTTCCTCCGACGCCCAGCGGCCCCCGTACGAGGGACCACTGGGCGAACAGGTAGACGGTTATGCGGTGTTTCGGCTCTCTGCGCGTACCGGTGCTGCTCAGCCCTTCACCGCGCCCTGCAGGCCACCGACGATCTGCTTCTCGGCGAAGGTGAAGAAGAGAAGCGCCGGGAGCATCGCCAGCGAGGTGAACGCGAGGATTCCCGCGGTGTCGGAGGTGTACTGGCTGGAGAAGTTCTGCACGCCCAGCGGCAGGGTGTGCAGGCTGGCGTCGCCGAGCACGAGCAGCGGCAGGAGGAAGGCGTTCCAGCTCGCCACGAACGCGAGGACCCCGACGGTGACCAGCGCGGGCCGGGACAACGGCAGCATGACGCGCCAGAGGAAACCGAGCCGGCCCGCGCCGTCGATCGCCGCGGCGTCCTCCAACTCGCGGGGTACGGCGGCCAGGAAGGGACGCAGGATCACGATCGTGAGCGGCAGCGAGAAGGCGACCTGCGGGAGGATCACCGCGTAGTAGGAGTTGATCAGGTTGAGGTCACGCAGCATCAGATAGAGCGGCAGGATCGCCGCCCCGGCCGGGAAGAGCAGACCGAGGGTGAAGAAGGTGTAGAGCGCCTCCCGGCCACGGAAGCTGTAGCGGGCGAGCACGAACGCGGCGCAGACGCCGAACAGCACGACGCTGAGCGTCGTACCCAGGGCGATCACCGCGCTGTTGAACGCCTGCTGCCAGAAGTCGCTGCGCGTCAGCACCCTGGCGTAGTTGTCGAACACCCACGGGTCGGGCAGCCCGGCCGGGTCCGCGACGATCTGCGGGGTGGTGCGGAAGCCGCCGACGATCACGTAGACCACCGGGGCGATGGAGACGGCGGCGACCGCGAGGGCCAGCCCGTAGGTCAGCGGACTGCCCCACGAGAACGGACGGCGGGGCGGCGACGAGGGGGACGTCAGCGCATTTTCGGCCACTGTCAGTTCCTCCTTCCGGTGACGGCGCCCTCGATGTCGCGCCGGAGGAGAAAGCGTTGGAACAGCAACGCCGCGATGAACGAGATGACGAACAGGATCACGGCAACCGCGTTGCCGTAGCCCCAGAGCCGGGCGAAGAAGCCGTTGTCCACCATGTAGGTGGCCATGGTGGCCGAGGCTCCGAGCGACCGGACCGCGGGCACCGAGGTCACCCAGATCACGTCGAAGACCTGCAACGAGCCGATCATCGACAGGAACATCCAGATCCGGATCGTCGGGCCCAGCAGCGGGAGCGTGACGTGGCGCTGGGTCTGCCACCAGCTCGCGCCGTCGATCGCGGCGGCCTCGGTCAGCTCGGGCGGCACGTTCGACAGCCCGGCGAGCAGGAGAATGATCGCGAAGCCGACGTACTTCCAGGTGAGGACGACCAGCAGCGTCCAGATGACGATGTCGAGGTCGGCGAGCCACGCCTGCACCAGGCCGCCCAGGCCGATCTTCTGCAGCAGCACGTCGACGGTCCCGCCGCCGGTGAGGATCAGCTTCCACATGATGCCGACCGTGACTTCGGCGAGGACGTACGGCACGAACATCAGGAGCCGGAACGTGGTGCGGCCGCGGAAGCGACGGTTGAGCAGGAGAGCCACGGCCAGGGCGATGGGCCCCTGGAGCAGCAGCGACCCGAACACGATGATGGCGTTGTTGCGCAGGGCGTCCAGGAAGATGGGGTCCTGGAAGGCGAGGACGTAATTGTCGAATCCGACGAAGTCGGTGGGCGGTCCGACCCCGCGCCAGCGGAAGAGGCTGTAGTAGACAGCGAAGCCCATCGGCACCAGCACGAACATCACGTAGACGGCGACCGCCGGTGTGGTGAGCCCGATGATCTCGTACCACTTGCGTCTGGTCTCGGCAGCGCGGGACGACCGGCGTCGGGCGGCCGGGGGGCCCGCCGGCGGCGCGGACGCGCCGCCGGCGGGGCTGAGGGTCGGGTTGGTGGAGGTCACTTCTTCGCGGCCGCCTTCATCGCTTCGACGACCTTCTCCGGGCTGCCGCTGCCGGCGAAGATGGCGACGACCGCGTTGTTCATCGCGGTGCCGACCGTGCTGCCGAAGGCCGTGTCCAGCCAGAGCTGCACGTACGTCGCACTGGAGGTGGCCTCCAGGATGGACTTCAGCGAGGGGTCGACCACGCCGGCCTCCGCACCCTTGGTCACGGGCAGGCCGGTGCCGGTCTCGGCATAGCCCTTCTGCACCTCGGGGCTCACGATGTACTTGAGGAACTCGACGCACTCGGCCGGGGCGTTCTTGGCGCAGGCGAACCCGTCGCCGCCACCGAGGGCCGCCTTCGGGTCACCGGCGGAGCCGGCGATCGCCGGTACGGGGAACCAGCCGAGGAACTTCGTGAGCGCCTTCGGGTCCTCCGCGACGGTCTCCAGGGTGCCCCTGTTCCAGTCGCCCATCAGTTCCATCGCGGCCTTGCCGTTGGCGACCAGCCCGTTGGCGCTGGTCGGGTCGTTCTGACCCGGCGTCGCGATGAAGTTCGGCTGGAACGGCTTGGTGTCGATGAAGGCCTTCAGGTCCTGGCCCGCCTTGACGAAGCACGGGTCGTCGAAGACCGGTTCGACGGACGCCTTCTTGAGCGTGTCGACCGAGCAGGCACGCAGCGCGAAGTTGTACCACCAGTGCGCGGCGGGCCACTTGTCACCGGCGCCCACCGCGATCGGGATGACGTTGATGGCCTTGAGCTTCGTGACCGCCTGGTTGAGCTCCTCCAAGGTGGTCGGAGGAGCGGAGATGCCCGCCTTCGCGAACATGTCCTTGTTGTACCAGATTCCCTCGATTCCCATCCGGTACGGCAGGCCGTACTGCTTGCCGTTCACCTGCCAGATCTCGGTCGCGCTGCCGATGTTGGCCACTTCGTCCTTGACCTGATCGGTGATGTCCTTGAGGTAGTCGGCCTCCACCTGCTCACGCATCTCGCCGCCGCCCCACGCCTGGAAGATGTCCGGCGGGTCGTTGCTCAGCAGCGCGGCAGGGAGCCGGGTGCGCTGGAGTTGGTTGGTCTCGATCCCCTCGATCTGGATCGTGACGGTCGAGTGCAGTGCGGAGAAGTCCTTCGCGACCTTCTCCCAGTAGGTCTTGCCTGGGCCGTCCTGGGAGGCGTTGTGCCACCAGGTCAGGGTCACCGGGTTCTTGTAGAGCTCGTTCTCGGCGGGTGCTTCGCTGTCGCCGCCGTTACACCCGGCGACGAGCAAAGCGGTGGTCACTAACAGCGCCAGGGTGGCGCCCGCGCGGTGCTTCATCGCCATCGACACGTCTCCTCGACTAGCAGTGGCGGTACTTAGGTGCGGCGAGTTTTACAGTCCCGTAACGAGGTGTCAACCGTTGTCGATAACGTTTTCGACTCCCTTGCGAGGAGTCCCAGCTGGCCCTCTATCATCGTCGGCGTGACCTTCCCCGAGCGTGTCAAGATGTCGGACGTGGCCCGTACGGCCGGCGTCTCGGTGGCGACTGTGTCGAAGGTCGTCAACGGTCGCTACGGCGTGGCGCAGGCGACCGTGCAGCGCGTCCGGGAGGTCATCCACCAGCTCGGCTACGAGGCCAGCCTGGGAGCGCAGAGCCTGCGCAGCCACCGGACGAACGTCCTGGGCATCCTGGTCGCCGAGTTCGAGCCGTTCTCGACCGAGCTGCTCAAGGGCGCGTCGAAGGAGGTCACCGGCACCGGCTACCAGCTGCTGGCCTACTCCGGCGGCGACGGCGACGGCACGGCCGTCGGCTGGGAGCGGCGCTCGCTGGCCCGCCTGTCCGGGACGCTCATCGACGGGGCCGTGATCGTCACGCCGACGGTGGTCGAGACCAAGCAGGGCTTCCATGTCGTGGCCGTCGACCCGCACACCGGCCCGTCCGGGCTGCCCACCGTCGACTCCGACAACTTCGCCGGCGCGGTGCTCGCGACCAACTACCTGCTGTCGCTCGGTCACCGCCGCATCGGCCACATCAGCGGTCGCCCCGACCTCGAGTCGGCGCGCCTTCGCGAGGCCGGCTTCCGCCGGGCGATGCTCGACGCGGGCGTCGCGGTCGACGAACGACTCGTCCGCGTCGGCGGTTTCCGGGTCGAGAGCGCCGCCGCCACGGCCGCGGAACTGCTGGCACTGCCCGACCGGCCGACCGCCGTCTTCGCCGGCAACGACCTCTCCGCGATCTCCACGATGGACGTCGCCCGGACCATGGGCCTCACGGTGCCCGGCGACCTGTCCGTGATGGGCTTCGACAACATCCCCGAGTCGGCGCTGGTCACCCCGCAGCTCACCACGATCGCGCAACCCCTGCAGCGCATGGGCGCCGAGGCGATGCGGCTGCTCATCGACCTCGTCGGCGGCGTCGAACGCGACCCGCACGTCCGGCTGCCGACCGAACTGGTCGTCCGGTCTTCCTGCGCCCCGTACACGCCCTCCGCCGGGCCCGATCGGCCGCCGTCGGCCGCCGGTGCGACGAACGGCTGAGCGGCGAGGTCCGGGGCTGCGCCGGGCCCGGTGACGCGCCGGTCCGTGCCGATCAGCCGGACTTCCGGGAATTCTCCGCAACTTCCCTGGACACGGCGCCGATACGCCCTGTCGCCAGCCCCCGGTCCGTGCGGCAAGATGACCGTGGGACGGGCACGCTGCTCCGGGGCATCCCGGTGCCGGCGTCCGGCCCGCCCCCGAAAGAACAAAGGAGACGCGGGTGGACGCGGACGACGGACGCAGGGTCACCATCAGCGCCATCGCGCGAGAGGCCGGAGTCTCGGTACCGACCGTGTCCCGGGTGCTCAACGGCCGCTCGGACGTGGCCCCCAGCACCCGGGAACGGGTCGAGGAGTTGCTGCGCCACCACGGCTACCGGCGTCGCGCCAGCCGCACGGTGCAGCCCGCCGGCCTGGTCGACCTGGTCTTCAACGACCTGGACAGCCCCTGGGCCGTGGAGATCATCCGCGGGGTCGAGGACGTCGGGCACGCCGCCGGCGTGGGCACAGTGGTCTCCGCGATACACCGACAGTCCACCGCCGCCCGGCAGTGGCTGCAGAACCTGCGCGCCCGGGCCACCGACGGCGTCATCTTCGTGACCTCGCACGTCAGCCCGCCGCTCTACGCCCAGCTGCGGCGGCTCAACGTGCCCGTGGTGGTGGTCGACCCGGCCGGCGTGCCCGCCATCGACGTGCCGACCATAGGAGCCACCAACTGGGCCGGCGGGCTCGCCGCGACGGAGCACCTGCTCTCGCTCGGGCACCGGCGGATCGGGTTCGTGGCCGGGCCGACGCACCTGCTGTGCAGCCGAGCCCGGCTGGACGGCTACCGGGCCGGGCTGGAGGCCGCCGGCGTGCCACTGGAGGAACACCTGCTCCGGCCCGGCGACTTCTACCACGCGTCCGGCTTCGCCGCCGGGTCCTCGCTGCTGGACCTGGACGAGCCGCCGACGGCGATCTTCGCGGCGAGCGACCAGATGGCGTTCGGCGTCTACGAGGCGATCCGGCAACGCGGCCTGCTGGTCCCCGGCGACGTCAGCGTGGTCGGCTTCGACGACCTGCCCGAGGCGCGGTGGGCGTCACCGCCACTGACCACTGTGCGGCAACCGCTGGTCGAGATGGGTCGGCTGGCCGCGCGTACCGTCCTGCGGCTCGCCCAGGGCGAGGCCATCGACTCCCCCCGGGTGGAACTCGCCACCGAACTGGTGGTGCGCGACAGCACGGCCGCGCCGCCGGTCAGGTCGTCGCGGGCGTCGTGACGGCCGACCCGCATCCGCGAGCGGCCCGAGCGCTTCCGGTCCGGGGTCCGAGAATTCCGGAGAAGTCCGGCCGCCGGCAGCTCCGCGCCGGCCGGAGCTGTTCCCGGTCGGCGCGGCGCGCACGTGAGCCGTCAGCGGTGGTGGTGCCGCAGGGCCTTGCGGATGTCGACCGGTAGCGCGGGAGCGCCGTCAACGGGCGCCGGGTCCTCCTCGGTCGGGGCCACTCCCCCCGCCGCGATCCGGTCGAGCGTGGCCAGCCCGGCCCGGTCCACCGAGCCGAAGACGGTGTAGTTCGGCCGCAGCGCCGAGTCGGCGTAGACCAGGAAGAACTGGCTGCCGTTGGTGTCCGGGCCGGCGTTGGCCATGGCGAGCGTGCCCCGGGCGTAGAGGCGGCGCTCGCCCGTCGGGTCGGTGGGCGCCGGCGGCAGGTCGGTCGGCAGCTCGTCGCGGTACCGGTAACCCGGGCCGCCCTCGCCGGTGCCGGACGGGTCGCCGCACTGCAGCACGCTCAGCGTCGGGTACGCGGTGAGCCGGTGGCAGATGGTGCGGTCGTAGAAGCGCTTGCGGACCAGGTGCAGGAAGCTCTGCACGGTGCACGGCGCGGATGCCCGGTCCAGGGTCAACCCGATCGGCCCGAGGTTGGTGGAGAGGGTCACCTGGACGGTGCCCCGGTCCGGCGTACGCCGTGGGTCGGGCGGCAGTGGCACGGGCCGGGCAGCCGGCTCGTCGGGCGTCTCGGTGTACGCGCACGGGCCGTGCGTGGTGCGCGGCGGTCGGGTGGCGGCATCGGTGGCGGCCGACGGCGCGGCGGACGCGGTGACCGCGTCGACGGTCGCGCGCGGGGCGGCGACGGCAGCGGCGGACGCACCGGCGACCAGCGCGCCGGCGAGCACCGTCACCCCCGCTAGGCGGTGCAGCGCGTGCACCGGACGGCGGGGTGCCGCCGCGCCGGACCGCGGTTCGAGTTCACTCGACAAGGGATCCTCCTGGACTCGTGGTGCCAGAAAGACCGGAGTCTATGGATGTCGAGGCTGGTTGTCGATCCGTCAGGGCAGCCGGCGACGGCGCCGCCACAGCAGCCCGCCCAGTAGCAGCAGCACGCCCACGCCGCTCAGCGCCGTCACCGACCAGGACCACGCCGATCCGGAGCGCACCGGACCGCTGGCCGCCGCCGGCCGCTGCCCGCGGGGCTCGGCCAGCTCGGACGGCGTGGCCGACGGCGTGGCCGTCAGCTCGCCCGGCCCGACCAGCCGGCCGACGGCGGCGTCGCGGGGCAGCGTGAAGCCCCAGTCCAGCAGGGCCGCGCCCTGCTCCCAGCCGCGCATCGGTGCCGGCTCGGCGCCCAGCAGGGTCACCACCAGCCGCCGCCCGTCACGCTGCGCCGCCCCGACGTAGGTGTGCCGGGCCAGATCAGTGAAGCCCGTCTTGCCGCCGAGCGCGCCCGGGTACCGGTAGATGAGCTGGTTCTCGTTCTGGATCTGGAAACCCTTGGTGCGCTGCGCCGGCTGGGCCGGGATCTGCGCCTGCTCGGTGAGCGCGTACCGGCGGAAGTTCGGCTCGGCGAAGCAGGCCCGGGCGATCAGCGCCAGGTCGTACGCGCTGGTGAACTGCCCCCTGCCGTCCAGCCCGGAGGGGGTGACCGCGTGCGTCTGGAGTGCGCCGAGCCGGTGCGCCTGCTCGTTCATGGCGCGTACCCCGCCGGCCGCGCCGTCCGCCCCGCCGCCCAGCCGGGCCAGCAGGTTCGCCGCCTCGTTGCCCGAGTTGAGCAGCAGCCCCAGCCAGACCGTCTCGATGCTGTACCGGCCGCCCTCGACCAGGCCGACGGCGGAGGACCCGGGCTCGATGTCCATGTCCGCCGCGGTGACGGTGACCGTCTGCTTCGGATCCAGCCGGGGCAGCATAGTGGCCGCCAGCAGCAGCTTCTGCACGCTGGCCGGGGTGCCGTACTCGTGTGGGCCGCAGCCACCGAGCACCTGGCCGGTGTCCAGGTCGGCGACCAGCCACGAGGTGGCGGTGACCGCCGGTGGCGCGCCGACGCCGGCCGGCACGACCAGGCCGCTGGTGGCCAGCCCTGCGCCGCCGACCACCCGCTGCTCGGGCACGGCCGGCGGAGGCGACGGTCGGGGCGGCCGGGACACCGCGGGCGCCGGCACCCTGGGGCACCGCACGGTCGTCGCGGCGGCGGCGCCCGTGGCGGCGGCGACCGGCGCCGGAGCGAGCAGGACGGCGGACGCCGTGACCGCCAGCAGCGCAGCTCTCATAGGCCCGACCCTAGCTAACAAGATCGCCCGGCGGGACCGGAT
Organism: Micromonospora coriariae; assembly: GCF_900091455.1. Taxonomy (NCBI): domain Bacteria; kingdom Bacillati; phylum Actinomycetota; class Actinomycetes; order Micromonosporales; family Micromonosporaceae; genus Micromonospora; species Micromonospora coriariae. The sequence continues at coordinate 6,571,565 of NZ_LT607412.1, forward strand.
GGCCCGCCGACTACCTGGCCGCCCCCCGATCGCCCAGGTAGTCGTGCAGCGCGGCGCTCCCCCGCAGCCGACGCAGGCTGCGGGCGTGCAACTCCTGCTCGCGGCGGCCCAGCTCGGCGCGGACCCGCTGGGCACTGCCGGTGGTGCGCAGCTCGCCCAGCACCGCCTCGATGATCTCGAACGGGTAGGCGCCCCGGCGCAGCAGCGCCACGACCTGCGCGGCCCGCAGCTCGGCCTCGTCGTACACCCGGTACTTCGTGCCCGGCGTGCGGCCCGGACGGAGCAGGCCGCGCTCCTCCCACAGCCGTAGCTGCGAGGTCCGGACCCCGACCAGGGCGGCGACCTCGCCGATGCGGGCGCTTCGGCGTGGCGCCGGTCGGGCCGCCGGAGGGCTGGCCAGCACGGTCTCGAAGGCGCCGAGCACCCGGCGGATCTCGGCGCGCTCCCGGTCCAGTTCGGCATGGCCGCCGTCGAGCGCCGCGAGGGCCGCGCAGCAACCCGGCCACCTACAGCGGGCTGCTCGACCCGATCCGCGCCGCCTTCGCCAAGGCCAACGGGGTCAAGGCTGCGCTTTTCAGCGCCAACTCCGACGGTGCCTGCCCGGCCTGCAAGGGGATCGGGCTGATCTACACGGACCTGGCGATGATGGCCGGCGTGGCGAGCGTCTGCGAGCGGTGCGAGGGCCGGCGGTTCACCGACGAGGTGCTCACGTACACGTTGCGCGGCAAGAACATCAGCGAGGTGCTCGCGATGTCGGTCACCGAGGCGCACGCGTTCTTTCCCAGCGGGTCGGCGCACCTCATCCTCGGCCGGCTTGTGGACGTCGGGCTGGGCTACCTCAGCCTCGGCCAGCCGCTGACCACCCTCTCCGGCGGGGAGCGGCAACGGCTCAAGCTCGCCATCCACCTGGCGGAGAAGACCAGCACGTACGTGCTGGACGAGCCGACGACCGGGCTGCACCTGGCCGACGTGGACCAGCTGCTGGCCCTGCTGGACCGGATGGTCGACGCCGGCAACACGGTGATCGTCATCGAGCACCACCAGGCCGTCATGGCGCACGCGGACTGGCTCATCGACCTGGGACCGGGCGCCGGGCACGATGGCGGACGCATCGTCTTCACCGGCACGCCGGCCGAACTGGTCGCCCGGGGCGACACGCTCACCGCCGACCACCTACGCAAGTACGCGTGGCCGGTCGGGGGGCGTGACGGTCGGCGGGCTTGACAGTGTGATCAGGCGATGCGGCGCAGCCAGCGCCGTTGCCACGGGGTCTCCACCGCCTTCGGGTGGTAGCCCGCCCGTACCCACGGCACCGCGCGGTCGGCCGGCAGGCCGTCGAGGATTGCCAGCGCGGCCAACGCCGTACCGGTGCGCCCCACCCCACCCCGGCAGGCCACCTCCACCCGCTCACCGTCGTGCGCCCGGCGCAGCGTCGCTCGCAAAGCGTCGAGCGCATCCGCCCGATCGAGCGGTACCCAGAAGTCGGGCCACCGGATCCGCCGGTGCGGGCACGCCGGTTCCGGGCCGGGGGCCAGCAACAGGGCGAAGTCGGCGGGTGAGGCGACCTCGGCGGCGATGCGCCGTCCGCGCACCGCGACCCCGCTGGGCAGTACGAGGACGCCTGACTGCTCCGACCAGGGCTGAGCGAGAGTCACCCCGACATTGTGCCGGCACCGGCACCTGACCACCGTCCCCCGTCGATCACGGACGGGGTACAGACAGCGCCGCCCCCGGCTGGTGGGCTGGGGGCGGCGCTGGGTGTCGGTGTGCAGGTCGCCTCTCGGCGAGTGGCGCGTCGCGGCTCCAGCCGAACGGTGTTCCGCGACGGCAATATTAGGTGAGGCCCGGGGACACTGGATCACACCGACACTGTCCACAACCCGCCGTCGGCCGGTGTCATTCCCCGCCCGTCGCCGGCGCTCGCGCCGGTCCAGACATGCCGCTGGCCGGCACCCCGGGTGGGGTGCCGGCCAGCGGTCAATGTGTGGTGGGTCAGCTGTTCCAGTGCTGGGCGACCAGGTCGGTGGCCTGCTGCTCCCACTGGGCGTAGGCATCGGGGTAGGCCGAGACCTGCACGGTCTGCGCGGCGTCGGTCAGCGCCATGTCCTGCCACCCGTCGACCTGCTTGAGGCCCTTGAGGAACGCGGTGGTCGAGTACTCGGGGTTGGTGATCTGCTCCGGGGTGCCCCAACCACTGGAGGGGCGCTGCTGGAACAGGCCCAGCGAGTCATGGTCGTTCATGTCGCCGAGGTGGCCCAGGTTCTCCAGCTTCGACTCCTGCAGGCTGGTGGCGATCGAGATGACCGCGGCCCGCTCGGGCAGGCCGGCCTTCTTCGTCGCGGCGATGATCGCCTTGACGTTCGCGGTCTGCTCGTCGTTCAGGTCGATGTGCGACTGCGCGCCCTGCACCTTGGCCACCGCCACGGCGGCCGGCTTGCCGTCCACGACGGGGGTCGCGGCGTGTGCGGCGATCGGACCGGCGAACACACCACCGGCGAACGCGAGACCAGCAACAGACAGCATGCTCTTACGAATGATCGTGTTCATGAGGGGGTCAGCTCCTTCACGGGGGTAGACACCCGCGCGGCGATCCGGGGGGAAACGGCGCAGGGTGCGAGCACCTCGTCGGGCGCTTTCAACTACGGGGGAAAGTCTTTGAGGTCGGCGGCCTACGGGCGGGGGGGCTCGTGGCGCCGGGTCTGTGTGTAACGACCGCCGGGCCGGGCTCATTCCGGGGGTGGCCCGGGCACCCTGGCCTGACTGCCATCCCCATCCTGCGGGGGGCGGGGGGCGGGCCGGTGGTGCTGCGATCGTCAGGGTGTGTAACGACCCCCGGCTCGCCATGATTCCGGCCCACGGATGCGCCCGGTCACAGCCCAGAAACCCCGATACCGGACATTCGACGCGCAGACCGGCCGGTCGCCGCGCCGCCAGTTCGGCTGGCTGGGGGTGATCGACTCGGTATCGCCGATATCGGGCCATCCGCAGGCGCGGGATACCCCGACATCGCCGACATCGAGTCGATCACCGTGAACGAGGCGCGTTCCCGGCGAGGTGGTCACCCGAGCGGTATACCTCAGAGGCATATTTATGGGTCTTGTGTCGTGTCTGTGGGTGGTTGGGCGCGTCGTTTGTGGCGCACGCCGTTGTCCTGCCTAGGTTCTGGCTTGTCGAAGGTCAGAAGGGACTGCCCCGGGTTTGGTTGACTCGCGGGGTTGAGTGGTTCAGGCCGCGTGTGCGGGCTGGTTGATTGTCTCAAACTCGATGGGCGTGAGCCGGCCGAGGCGGCGTTGCCGTCGCCGGCGGTGGTAGGTCCGTTCGATCCAGGTCACGATCGCCAGGCGTAGGTCGTGGCGTGTTTGCCAGCGTTGCCGGTCCAGGACATTGCGCTGCAGCAGGGCGAAGAACGACTCCATGGCGGCGTTGTCCCCGCAGGCGCCGACGCGGCCCATCGAGCCGGTCAACCCGTTGCGGTGCAACGCTTTCACGAATTTCCTGGACCGAAATTGGCTGCCCCTGTCGGAGTGCACGATCGTCGCGGCCGGGTTCCGCAGCCGGGTGGCGTTCGACAGCGCAGCGACGGCCAACGAGGCTTTCATGCGGGTGTCGATGGAGTAGCCGACGATCCGGCCGGAGTACACGTCCTTGATCGCGCACAGGTAGAGCTTGCCCTCGGCGGTGGGGTGTTCGGTGATGTCGGTCAGCCACAGCTGGTCGGGGGCGTCGGCGGTGAAGCGGCGCTGCACCAGGTCGTCGTGCACCGGGGGTCCGGCCCGCCTGGTCAGGCCTCTGCGCTTGGCGAAGACCGACCAGATGCGCTGCTGTGAACACAGCCGCGCGACCCGGTTGGCGCCGGCGCTGATGCCGTGGGCGGGTAGTTCGTCGGCGATGAACCGGTAGCCGAACGCCGGGTCGTCGGCGTGGATGTCGAGGGCGGCGTTGATCAGGTGAGCGTCGTCGAGGTGTCGCTGCGAGACCGGCTCGGCGCGCCACGCGTAGTAGGCCTGCTTACTGAACCCCAGCACCCGGCAGGTCACCGCGACGGGGATCCCGTCCGCGGCCAGGTCACCGACCAGCGGGTACATCATTTTGGGGAGATCTCCTTGGCGAAGTACGCCGCGGCCCGCCGCAGGATCTCGTTCTCCTGTTCCAGCACCTTGTTCCTGCGGCGCAGCTCCCGCAGCTCCGCCGACTCGCTGCTGGTGGTCCCGGGACGGATGCCGTCCTCGACGTCGGCGAGCTTGAGCCAGCGGTGCAAACAGGCCTCGGAGATCCCGAAGTCCTTCGCGATCTGGGCGATGGGGGCCTCGCCCTTACGGGCGACCGCGACGACGTCACGGCGGAACTCCAGGGGGAACGCTTTCGGCATGACAGACATCCTTCCAGCGAGGAACGCATCCTCACAGGTCAGGAGTCAACCGAACCGGGGGCAGTCCCGAACTGGATGGGCGGGAGAACGGCGTGCGTTCTGCCAGGGTATGGGCTGTGCTGCTCGGGGTCGAGCAGGCGGTGGTGGAGGGTGTGGAGTTCGATCCGGTCGAGTCGGTGGTGGTGGCTCGGGTGCGGGTGCGTAAGGGCGCGTCGCGGCGGTGTCCGCATTGCGGGCGGCGGTGTGCGCGCTATGACGCCGGGGTGCGGCGTCGGTGGCGGACGTTGGATCTGGGTGTGGTGCGGGCGGTGGTCGAGGCGGACGCGCCGCGGGTGTCGTGTCCGGTGCATCAGGTGGTGGTCGCGGCGGTGCCCTGGGCTCGTCATGGGGCGGGGCATACGCGGGCGTTCGACGCGACGGTGGCGTGGCTGGCGGTGCACACAGCGAAGTCGGCGGTGTCGCAGGTGATGCGGATCGGGTGGCGCACCGTCGGGGCGATCGTGGCCCGGGTGTGGGCTGACACCGGTGGCCTTGAAGACCGGTACGACGGGTTGCGTCGTATCGGCATCGATGAGGTCAGCTACAAGAAGGGCCACCGGTATCTGACGGTGGTCGTCGATCACGACACGGGTCGGCTGGTGTGGGCGGCGCCGGGCAAGAGCGCAGCCACGTTGCAGGAGTTCTTCGACCTGCTCGGTTCTGATCGGGCCGCGAAGATCACGCACGTGTCGGCTGACGGCGCGGACTGGATCACCACGGTCGTGCGTCGCCGCTGCCCGAACGCGGTGCGCTGCGCCGATGCGTTCCACGTCGTGGCCTGGGCCACTGACGCCGTGGATCGGGTTCGCCGCCAAGCCTGGAACGAGGCCACCGGGCGTGGGGCAGGCCGTCGCGGCGTCGCTGTCGGCGCGGCCCGGCAGTTGAAGAACACCCGCTGGGCGTTGTGGAAGAACCCGCAGAACCTCACCGACGCCCAGCACGCCAAACTCGCCTGGATCGCCAAGACCCATCCCCGCCTGCACCGGGCCTGGGCGTTGAAGGAAGGCCTACGACTGGTGTTCACCCTGGCCAAGACCAGCCCGACAGCGGCGGTCGAAGCCCTCGACCGGTGGATCGGATGGGCCCGACGCAGCCGCATCGACGTCTTCGTCGACCTGCAACGACGCGTGACGCGTCACCGCGACGCCATCGTCGCGTCCATCGAACACGGCCTGTCTAACGGCCGCATCGAGTCCGTCAACGCCAAGATCCGCCTGATCACCCGGATGGCCTTCGGCTTCCACTCACCCGACGCCCTCATTGCCCTGGCCATGCTCAGCCTCGGCGGCCACCGACCCCAACTACCCGCAAGATGATCACCAACGACCCACTAACTCGACACAAGACCCATATTTATGCCTCACAGGTATACCGCTCACCACCGCGACCGCCCGTGGGCCGAGCCGGGAACACCGCCAATGAGAAACGGACCGCGCCCAGCGACGAGGTGGGGCTGCGGCGCCCGGCGCACTATCAGGCAGCCATCCCTGCGGCCGGCCGAGGTGCTGGCGCGCCTCAGAGGCCGGTCGGGGTGTCAGGTGCCGAGGTAGCGCAGTACGGCGAGGATGCGGCGGCTGTAGCCGGCGACGTGCGCGAGGTCGAGCTTGTCGAAGATGGCGTTGACGTGCTTCTCCACCGCGCTCTGCGACACGTGCAGACGCTGGCCGATGGCGGCGTTCGTGTGCCCCTGGGCCATCTCGTGCAGCACGTCCCGTTCGCGCGGGGTCAGCCGACCGAACGGGTCCGGTCGGTCGGAGCCGGCGACCACCTGACGGACCACCTCCGGATCGAGCGCGGTGCCTCCGGCGGCGACGCGGTCCAGTGCGTCGAGGAAGTCGTCGACCTGGGCCACCCGGTCCTTGAGCAGGTACCCGACCCCCTCGGGACGGTCCGCGAGCAGCCGGCCGGCGTACCGTCGCTCCACGTACTGGGAGAGCACCAGGACGCCCGTGGCGGGCCAGCGCCGGCGAATCTCCAGGGCTGCCCGCAGCCCGTCATCGGTGTGCGTGGGTGGCATCCGGACGTCGGTGACGACCACGTCGGGACGGGACCGCCCGACCGCCTCGACCAGGTCGTCGGCGGTGCCGACCGCCGCGAGCACCTCGTGGTCCTCCTCGGCGAGCAGCCGTGCCAGGCCCTCCCGGAGCAGCGTCGAATCTTCGGCGAGGACTAGCCGCACGGCAGCTCCGCCAGGACGGTGGTCGGGCCGCCGGCCGGGCTGGTCACCCGGAGGTGGCCGTCCAGTGCGGCGACCCGTCGGGTCAGCCCCGACAGGCCTCGCCCGGTGGGGTCCGCGCCGCCCACGCCGTCGTCGTGCACGCGCATCCGGACCCACCCCTCCCGTACCCCGATCTCGACCGTGACCAGGGTAGCGGCGGCGTGTTTCGCGGCGTTGGTGAGCGCTTCGCAGGCCACGAAGTACAGCACCGTCTCGATCTGCCGCTCGGGGCGGACCGGCAGCTCGCAGCGGATCCGCACCGGCACCTCGGAGCGGTGGGCGACCATGGCGAGCACCTCACCGAGGTCGCTGCTGTCCAGCGCCGACGGGTAGACCCGCCACGCCACCTCGCGCAGCTCCTCGACGGCCCGCTGCACGTCCTCGTGTGCCTGGGCGAGCAGGGCGGCGGAGCGGTCGGCGTCGCGGGCGCGTCGGGCCCTGCCGAGCAGCATGCCGAGGGCGACCAGCCGCTGCTGGAGGCCGTCGTGCAGGTCGCGTTCGATGCGCTGCCGTTCGGCGTCGACCGCGGCGATGACTCCGGCCCGGCTGCTGGTCAGCTCGCGGACCCGCTGCGTCAGCTCCGCCCGACTCCCCGGGCCGAGCAGTCTCCGGGCCAGCCGGACGTCGAGTGCGGCGACGCTGACGAGGGCCTGGACGTTGAGCAGCAGCAGCACCGCCCCGACGGCGACCTGGGCCAGTGCGTCGAGGAGGGTCAGCTCGCCGCGTACCGCCGCGCGCAGCACGATCCCGGCCAGCACCACGCCGACGCCCAGCAGGGCGTACGCCAACAGACCGAGCACACCGGGCAGCAGCCGGGCCGCGAGGTAGCCGACGCGCCGCCGGGTCGACGCGGCGTTCGGCGCGGGCAGCTCACCCGCGGCGAGCAGCCCGGTCAACCGGCGGCGTTCCACGCGCACCAGCTGTGCGGCGTACCGTCTCGTCAGGTCGACGACCCGCCGGGCGGTCGGCGGCGCGAGCGCCGACCCGGCGAGCGCGACGGCCGCGACGGCCAGGAAGACCAGTTCGACGACGGCGGACGCGGTTCCGGCGGCGACGCCGACCGGTAACCGGAGCCCGTCCCACCGCTGGCCGGTCCGGCGCTCCCCCACCACCATCTGACGTCCCTCCGCGCCGAGCCCGCCCGGCTGCCGGTCTAGCGCTCGTCCGAGGCCCACGAGCCGCCACGGTAGAGGGTGCCGCGACCGCCCGGGTCGGGGACACCGCGCTGGTCGAGGGCATCGAGGCCGGCCGGCTCGGGATTGCGCGCGGCGCGGCGGGCCCGCAACACCCGGGACCCGACGAACCAGGCGACGGCCGCCACGCAGGCCACGATCACCACGTTCTGGAGCACCCCGACGTACCCCTCGACGAGGTGCCAGTTGTCGCCGAGCAGGTAGCCGGCGAACACGAACGTGGTGTTCCAGATCAGGCTGCCCAGCGTGGTGTAGAGCAGGAAGGTGCTCACCGGCATCCGCTCCACCCCGGCCGGGATGGAGATCAGGCTCCGGAAGATCGGAATCATCCGGCCGAAGAAGACCGCCTTCACGCCGTGCCGGAGGAACCACGCCTCGGTCTTGTCCACGTCGCTGAGCTTCACCAGCGGGAGCCGGGTCACGATGGCGCGCATCCGGTCCCGGCCCAGCGACGCGCCGATCAGGTAGAGCGCCAACGCGCCCAGCACCGAGCCCAGCGTGGTCCAGAAGATCGCGCCGACCAGGCTGATCCGGCCCTGCGCGGCGACGAACCCGGCCAGCGGAAGGATCACCTCGCTGGGGATCGGCGGGAACAGGTTCTCCAGTGCCACCGCCAGGCCGGCGCCCGGCCCACCGAGTCGCTCCACCAGGTCACTGACGTAGCCGACCATCCCGTCCTGGGGCGGTTCGGCCGCGGCGGTGGGGGTTCCGGTGGCGAGCAAGGCGTGGGACGTTCGAATCATGCCCCCACGCTACGAAGTGATCCTGAGAGTCGACCATGAGGAGGACCGCCCGGACGCGCGGGTCGACCACAGCGGCGAGGGTGTGGAAAACCGCACCCCGCTACGGCTCGCGGTGGCGCAGCCGCTGTGCGTACCCCGGGACGTCGCGGCGAACGCGCGGGCCCACGCCGCCGCGGTCCGCGCGGCGCGCGCCCGGGTGGTGCTCTTTCCGGAGCTGCCTGGCCAGCGTGCCCACCGGATCGCCACCGCGCACCGGGTCTGGGTGGCGGTGGCGAGCTTCGCCGGCTCGACCGGCGGCGGCTACACCGTGGCGACCGGCGGTTCCGGCATCTGGACGCCGGAGGGTGCGGTGTACGCCCGGGCGGGTACGCAGCCGGGCGAGTTGGTTCCCGCCACCATCGCTACGGCTGGCGCGGCCGGAGACCACGCAGTGCCGTGTCGACCACCTGGTCGGCGTACTCGGGATTCAGGGGACCGGTGCGCTGGAGCCACCGGTTGAGGACCGGGCCGAACAGCATGTCGACGGCCACGTCGAGGTCGATGTCCTCGGCCAACTGCCCCGCTCGTTGGGCGGCGCGCAGGCGGTCCTTCTTCAGCTCCCGCATCGGCTCGTCCAACCGCTTCGCGTAGTCGGCGGCCAGGGCCGGGTCGTGGACGATCTCGGTGTGCAGGGCGCGCATGGGCTGGTCGTAGCGCGGATCGTTCAGCTCGTCGACGGTGGCCCGCAGGACCAGCTTCAGGTCGGCTGTCAGGTCGCCGGTGTCGGGCAGGGCACCAGCCTGGCCGTCGGCCCCCTCGGTGGTGAGGGCGAGGAAGGCGTCGAACAGCAGCGCGCCCTTCGACGGCCACCAGCGGTAGATCGTCTGTTTCCCGACGCCGGCGGCGGCGGCGATGCCCTCGATGCTGAGTTTCGCGTATCCCACCTCGCCGACGAGGTCGAAGGCGGCGGCGAGGATGGCTCGTCGCGCGGTTTGGCTGCGGCGGCTGGAGTCGGGGGCGACCTGCTTGGGCACGCGGCCAATCTAGCAAAGAAGAGACGAGACGGTCCGTCTTGACAGACGGATCCGAGCAGGTAGGGTCAGGCAGCAACGAGACGGGACGGTTCGTCTCGTACGGCGGAAGGAAGCTCATGGAAACCTCAGGCACTGCCGCACCCCGGGTCTGGTTCATCACCGGGGCGAGTCGAGGCCTCGGCCGGGCCTTCACCGCGGCCGCGCTCGCCGCCGGCGACCGTGTTGTCGGCGCCGCCCGCGATGTCTCGCCGCTCGACGACCTCGCCGCCCGCCACCCCGGCCGTCTGCTGGCGCTGCGCCTCGACGTCACGGACCGCTCGGCAGTCTTCGACGTCGTCGGCCAGGCGGTCCAGCACTTCGGCCGGCTAGACATCGTCGTGAACAACGCCGGGGCGCTCTTCGCCGGCATGGTCGAGGAGTTCACCGAAGCCGAGGCCCGAGCGCAACTGGACCTCAACTTCTTCGGCGCGCTCTGGGTCAGCCAGGCCGCCCTGCGGACGATGCGGGCCCAGGGCGGCGGACACATCGTGCAGATCTCCAGCATCGGGGCGCTCGGCGGCTTCCCCAGCACCGGCCTCTACAGCGCGAGCAAGTTCGCGCTGGAGGGCATGAGCGAGGCGCTCGCCGCCGAGGCCGCCGGGTTCGGCGTGAAGGTCACGATCGTCCAGCCGGGCGGCTACTGGACCGACCTCTACAGCAGCAGCACGGCCACCACGCCGAACCCCGCCTACGAATCGCTGCGCGCGGAGCTGGAGAGGCAGTGGGCGGAAGGATCGATCGACAGCGAACCACGGCTGGCGGCCGACGCGCTGATGACGCTGGTCGCCAGCGACGACCCACCGCTACGGCTCCTGCTGGGCAGCATGGTGTACGACCTCGCCTTCGACATCTCCCAGCGACGCATGGACACCTGGGCCGGCTGGGAAGAGGTGAGTCGTCGAGCGGAGAAGGCAGTCCCGGCGCCGGGCACGAGCTGAGCTGGCCGCCACCCGACGAACAGCGCGATGGATCGGTGGGTCAGGGCATGTCGTACGGCTCGGGCAGGATCGGCCCCATGGGCCCACTTCCCGCTCGACTGTCCGTCGTGACCCTGGCCGCACGCGACATCGGCGTGCTGCGCTCGTTCTACCGATCGCTGGGCTGGCCCGAGCTGCCGTCCAGTGACGACGGCTGGTCCGCCTTCCTGCTGGGTGGCGTAATGCTCGCGCTCTATCCGCTGCCGGACCTGGCGGCCGAGGCGGCGCCCGGCGTGGCCGATCCGGCCGGCGGCTGGTCCGGCGTCACCCTGGCCTGCAACGTCGACAGCCGCGCGGAGGTCGACACGGCCTTCGCCGCGGCTGTCGCGGCCGGCGCGACGGTGGTGGCCGCGCCGACCGACCGGTCCTGGGGTGGGCGCTCGGCCTACATCGCCGACCCGGAGGGCAACCGCTGGGAGATCGCCTGGGCGGGCACGGCCCGCTTCGACGAACGCGGCGCCCTCATCTCCTTCGGCTGAGTCCTGTCCCGACGGTCACCCGGCGTCCAGCACCTCGCGCAGCCGCGCCGCGAACTCGTCGGGCTTGCCCGCGTAACCGAACTCGCCACCGAGGAAGCCACCGTGGTGGCTCGGGAACACCACGGCCTCCTGGCCGAGCAGGGCCGCGGTGCCCAGGGCCGTACGGGCGGTGTACGTCCCCGCCGACTCCTCACCGACGGCGATCACGATCCGGGTCGGTGCGGCGGTGAGCAGGCCCGCGTCGGGGCGGTAGTCGGTGATCGCCCACGAGTTCTTCGACAGCAGCGGGTCGTCGCGGGTGCCGTCGTCCTCGGTCGGCATGCCGAACATCGCCGGGTCGGGCGCGGGCTGGGAGAAGTAGGCGTCGGTGAACTCACCCTGCCAGGACGTCATCGCGATGAACGCGGCCATGCCCGCGCCGGTGCCCTTCGCCTGGTACGCGTCGTAGAAGGCCGCCCGGGCGCGCTCGGCGGCGGTGGCGTCGGGGAGCACCGCGTTGATCGGCGGCTCGTGCGCCACCAGCGTGACGACGTCGGCGGGGTGGGTCGCGACCAGTTCGAGTGCGGTCACCGCACCGCCGCTGCTGGCGAACACGTCGACCGGACCGGCGTCGAGCGCCTCGATCAGCAGGTGTAGGTCAGCTGCCTGCTGCTGGGGAGTGTGGTCGGACCGGCCGTCCGTGCGGATGCTGCGGCCCAGGCCGCGCGGGTCGTAGGTGACGACCGTGCGGTCGGTGAAGTGTGGGGCGAGCGCGGTGAAACCCTCCGCCGTCATCGGCTGACCGATCATGAGCAGCGCGGGGTGCCCGCCGGACGGGGGTAGCGGGCCGCGGACGTCGTAGACCAGGTCGACGCCGGGTACGGCGAGGGTGTGTGTCTGCGTTGTCATGCCGGTGAGACTACGGCCGCCGCCACCGGATCGGGGTGCTCTGTGCGCGGGTTGCGGCCGGCTGTGGCCACTGGCACGTCAGCAGGTGTCGCCGAAGCGACGTAGCGTCCAGCGGGCCGGCGGCCAGCGGGCGGCGTCGTCCGCGGTGGTCCATTCGGTGATCGAGGCCGGGGCGACCTCCAGGTCGAACGCCCGGTGCAGCGGTTGGGCGGCGAGCGCGTGGAACGCGCTTTCGACTGTCTCGGTGTGCCCGACGAGGATCACGGTCGCGCCCCGGTGCCGGTGTGCGATCTCCATGATCGCGCGGCTCACGCGGGCCACCAGTTCGGCCCAGCTTTCGTTGCCCGTCTGGAAGGGCCGGAACAGGCCCCCGCCCTCCGCCGCGTGGTCGGCGCGGAAGCGGATCGTCGGCATCCCGTCGGCGTACGGCGGTGTGTGCCAGGTGCACAGCCCGCAGTCCGCTGTGGGGCGGACGCCGAACGCGTCGGCGATCGGCTGCGCGGTCTCGACGGCACGGCGCAGCACCGATGAGTACACCGCGGCCGGTCTGTCGGAGGCGCAGTCGCTGACGAGCCGCTTGGCCAGGCTGCGTGCCTGGTCCCGGCCCAGCTCGGTCAGGCCCCGGCAGCCGTGCGGGCCGCCCACGATCCCCATGACCTGGTGGACCGACTCGCCATGACGTACGAAGATGAGCCGCGTCCGCATCGGACCATCATGCCAGCGGCGCAGGTGGATGTGTGTCAGTCGTCGCCGCGGCCGGCGGAGAGAGCCCAGGCCTGGGTGAGCAGGGCGTCGAGTTGGGCGCCCGTCCGCGCCGGTAGCCGTTCCCGGTCCACCAGTTCGGCGATCCTTTCCCGTAGGTCGGCGACGCGCCTGGCGCGGTCCTTGGACCGCCGGTTCAGGTCGGCCAGGTCGTCGCGCAGGTCCTCGGCGGTCTTCCGGTCGATGTCGTCACGGGCCTGCGCCTGGGCGAGCACCGCCGCGAACTCGGCGCTGACCTCCCGCAGGGTGATCGGCATCTGCTGGCCAACTGTCGAGGGCACAGCGCTGCTGGGCGGCGAGGACGGTGCCGGCGGTGTCGGCGACTGGGTGGTGGGTGTCGGCGCCGGTGCGGTGCTCGCTGGCGGGTTGACGCCCTGCGCCGAGCCGGGAGAGTCGGGCGAGCGGAGGCCCTGGGTGAGCAGCGCACCGATGCCGATCAGCGCGGCGAGGCCGGCAGCGGTCAGCACGGCGAGGGGTCGACGAGACCGGCGCTGGTGTGGCCCGGCACCGATCGGCGCGGGGTGGGGGCGGGCCGCCGAGCGATCGATCAGGGTGGGCGGGTGGGCCGAGTGGGCAGTCGGCAGGATGCGCAGCAGCTCGGTGGGCGGCTCGACCGGCTGACCGGCACCGAAACGGGTGGCCAGTTGCGCGGCGGTGGGTCGGCGGGCCGGGTCGGCGGCCAGGCAGGCGACGGTCAGCTCGGCGATGTCGGCCGGCAGGCCGGGCACCCGCAACGGCGGCACGGGAGTGCCCCGACGGTGCACCTCCAGCGCGTCCTCCCAGCTCTGCACCGGCAGCGGCGCCTGACCGGTGAGGGTGCGGTAGAGCAGCGCGCCGAGGGCGTACACGTCGCTGGCCGGGTCGGGTGGGCCGGCGGTCAGCCGCTCCGGGGCGAAGTAGGCCGGTGTGCCCATCAGCGGCTCACCGGCCTGGCCGCCGAGTGTGTGCTGCGGGCCACCGAGCGCGGCTATGCCGAAGTCGAGCACCTTGGCACCGGTGTCGGTGAGCATGACGTTGCCGGGCTTGACGTCGCGGTGCACCACGCCGATCCGGTGCGCGGCGGCCAGCGCGGCGGCGATCTGCCCGGCCACCCGCACCGCCTCCGGCCAGGGCAGTGGCCCGGTCCGCAGCCGGTCGGCCAGGTTGTGTCCCTCGACCAGCTCCATCACCAGGTACGGAACCACGGCGCCGCCGGCGAGGGTCGCCTCGCCGTAGTCGTACACCTGGGTCACGTGCGGGTGGGTGAGCCGGGCCGCCGCGCGGGCCTCGCGCTGGATGGTGGCCCGCAGCTGCGGATCGGTGGCGAGCTGTCCGGCGAGCACCTTGACGGCGACCGGCCGGCCGAGCACCTCGTCGTCGGCCCGCCACACCTCGGACATGCCACCGAGACCGATCCGCTCGTGCAGTACGTAGCGGTCGTGGAGACGGAGAGTGGGCGTGAACGGCGACATGGCCCCACCAGTCTGCCTGGCCGCGCCCGCCTCGACCACCTACGCCGCCCGGTTCCGGCCCACTTCTCCCGTGCGTACCAAAATGGCCGGCGTTCGGCTAGGAGCAGGTGGGGGCGGTGGGCAACGGTCGGGGCTGGATCCGGTCGGCGAGCCGGCGCAGGGCGATGGCGGTGGCCCGCCGGGTCGGGGCGAGCAGCGCCGGGCGGACCCGCTCGACCTGGACCGGCGCGTTCGGTCGGGCCGAGTTGACGTGTCGGTTCATCGCGTCCAGGGCGGTGAGGTATCCGGTGGGGTGTTCCATGGTCAACTCCTCGGGACAGGTCCGGTGGAGGTCCGGACGACGAGTGCGGTGGGCAGCAGCACATGACCGGCCGCGGCGTCCACGGGCGGGTCGAGCAGTAGTTGGGCGGCGATCCGGCCCTTCTCCTCGGCCGGTTGCCGGACGGTGGTGAGGCCGGCCGCGGCGGCCTCGGGGACGTCGTCGAAGCCGGTCACCGAGACCGGCGGGCGATCGCCGGACGGTCGCCCGGCGAGCGCGTCCAGGACGCCGAGAGCGAGCACGTCGGAGCAGGCCAGCACGGCGGTCGGCGGCGCCGGCCGGTCGAACAGCCCGGCGACGGCCGCCGCCGCGGCCTGGCGACTGTTGCCCTGGGCGTTGACCAGGTTCAGCTCGGCCCAGTCGACGCCGACCTCGGCGAACGCGTCGGCGAACCCGGCGAGCCGGCCGTGGGTGGTCGGGTGTGGCACCTGGTCGACCCCGGGAAGGGTGAGCGGGCCGGCCGGCGCGTCGGGCAGCACGGAGTCGGCGAGCAGGGCCACCTGGCGGTGGCCGAGGCCGGCGACGTGTGCGGCGACGCCGCGGGCCGCGGCCCGCTCGTCGATGCCGACGAACCGCTCGTCGGGGCCGGCGTCGTCGCGGGCGGCCGTACTGACGAACGGCAGCCCGCGGGCCCGGATCACGTCCAGGGCCCACTCCTCGTCGGCGACGCAGTAGACGCAGAACCCGTCGACCGCGGCGTTCTCCACCGCGCGACGGGCGTCGAGCTCCGCCCGGGACAGCGGCACCAACAGCATGCTGGTGCCGTGTCGCTCGGCGGCCTCACCCACGCCGGCGAGAAAGCGGACGGCGAACGGGTCGGTGAAGGCGTACGACAGTTGCGAGGTGAACAGCACCCCGATCGAGCCGACGAAGCCGCGACGCAGGGAGCGGGCGGTGGGGTTGGGGCCCGGGTAGCCGAGCTGCCGGGCGGCGTCCAGGATCCGCTCGCGCAGCGCCGAGGAGAGCTGGTCGGGGCGGCTGTAGGCGTTGGACACCGTGCTGCGGGAGACGCCGACGGCGTCCGCCACGGCTTGCAGGGTTGGCTTCACCGGCACCCCTCTGTATCGATCCAGTCTGTATCGATACAGAGATTAGCCGAACGAGTCGGCGGCGGTCAATACCAGGAAACGGGCGGACCGTCCGTGGCGGGACGAGGGGCCGCTCCCCGGCCGCCCCGACCGGCGGTCACGCTGGGTAGAGGTCCTCCAGCAGACGGCCGAGGATCTCCGGGGTGCGCTCCGGCGGCTCGGCTTCGACGCAGAGCCGCTCCATGGCCACCGCGTAGTAATCCAGGTCGTCGCGCTTGTCCAGGTAGATGGCGCTGGTGAGCTGTTCGATGTAGACGATGTCGGGCAGTTCCTGGTCGCCGAAGCGCAGGATGGTGAACGCGCCGCCGGCGGCCGCGTGACCACCGGCGGCGAACGGGATGACCTGGAGGCGGACATTCGGCGACTTGGTCGCCTCGATGAGCGCGGTGAGCTGACCGCGCATCACCTCGGCACCGCCGATCGGACGCCGCAGCGCCGCCTCGTCCACGACCGCCCAGAGCTGCGGCGGGTGCTCCCTGTGGAGCAACTGCTGGCGCTGCATCCGCAGCGCGACCCGTCGGTCCAGCTCGGACGGACCGGCCGCGCCGTGCCCGAGCAGCACGACCGCCCGGGCGTACTCACGGGTCTGCAGCAGGCCGGGCACGAACTGCACCTCGTAGGTGCGGATCAGCGCCGCCGCCGCCTCCAGGCCCAGGTAGGACTGGAACCAGGTGGGCAGGACGTCGCCGTAGCGGTGCCACCAGCCGGGGCTGTTGGCGTCGCGAGCGAGCTTGAGCAGCGCGTCGCGCTCCTGCTCGTCGGTGACGCCGTAGAGCGTGAGCAGGTCCGCCACGTCGCGTTCCTTGAAGCCGACCCGGCCCAGCTCCATCCGACTGATCTTGGATTCGGAGGCTCGGATCTCCCAGCCGGCACCTTCCCGCGTCACGCCGCTGGACTCCCGCAACCGGCGCAGTTGGGCACCGAGCAGGATGCGCAGCACGGTAGGCCCGGTTGTCGGGCCGCCCTCGGCGGGAACCATCGTCACGTGCGGACCTCCGGACACCGACCAGCGTGGTCGGGCGCCCCGGCCCGGCCGACGTGTAAGCATGCCATGGACCGACAGTGAGGTGAACTCCTCCGGACCGGTGGATCAGTCCCGTCCCCGGGACGGCCCACCGGGACCGCTCAGTTGATCAGATGATCGAAGTCGCCGTCGCGCGCGCCGAGCACGAAGGCGGCGATCTCATCCACCGTGTAGATCAGCGCCGGCCCTTCCGGATGTCGGGAGTTGCGGAGCGCGATCCCGGCTCCGCCGGGCAGTTCAGCGAGTTCGACGCAGTTGCCGCTGGGGTTGCTGCGGCGACTTTTCTGCCAGCTCAGCGGTGGCAACTGGTGGATCGGAACGCCGTTCGGTGGCTGCTGCATGAGGGCGTCTTTCTGCTCACGAGCCCGCCGGTGGCCGTGGGGAGGAGCGGTGACGGCGAGGGGTGCGGTATCGACATCGGACGGTGCTGCACGTGCATCTGCTATTGCATCTGCACCAGACGGCGAGCATGATAACGCACAAGATCGGTGCGTATCCGTGCACGCAGGGTTACCTGGCATGGGCATCGATGAGGGAAAACCGGGCCCGACGCGGCGCGCGTCGGCCGACGGCTGGAGGCGATAGCGGCGATGGGAGGGCTCGTGCCGGATCCGATGAGTGTCGCCTCCGGCATCTGCGCTGCTGGCGCGCTGCTGTCCTCGTGGCAACTACGACGGCGGGCGCTGCGCGCCGAGGCCGAGATCGGGCACCTCCAGGCCGAACTGGCCGCCGAGCGGCACGCCGCCAGCCACGACCCGCTCACCGGGCTACCCAACCGGCGTGCCTTCTACCGCCTCGCGGCCGCCCTGCTCACCGACACGGCCGGGCAGCCGTTGATCGCCATCGTGCTCGACCTGGACGACTTCAAGCAGATCAACGACCGGTACGGGCACGCGGCCGGCGACCAGGTGCTGA
This sequence comes from Micromonospora coriariae, assembly GCF_900091455.1. Taxonomy (NCBI): domain Bacteria; kingdom Bacillati; phylum Actinomycetota; class Actinomycetes; order Micromonosporales; family Micromonosporaceae; genus Micromonospora; species Micromonospora coriariae. Next base: position 6,589,082 of record NZ_LT607412.1, read on the forward strand.
TCTGCGTGGCCGAGCGGCTGGCCGGCTTCGCCGGGGACAATCTCGTCGCCCGCCTCGGCGGGGACGAGTTCGCCGGGCTGCTGGCCAGCCCGACCGTCGACCGGCGCTGGATCGAGCACGCCACCCGGCGGCTCAGCGAGACCGTCGCCGCCCCGATCCGGCTCAGCGGGGTGAGCGTCCAGGTGACGGCCTCCGTCGGGCTCGCCCCGGTGACCGGCCCGGCCCAGCTCACCGATGCGCTCAGCCGCGCCGACGCGGCGATGTACCAGGCGAAGAGCCTGGGCGGCAACCGATCGCCCCGGCAGCTCGTGGACAGCGTCCGCCTGGCCGAGTGCTGACCGCTCCGGCGTCCACGGCCACCTCGGGCTGGGCGGGGACAGCGCTCAACGCGGCCGGGCGAGGTCACGCAGCGCCGCGTCGGCGAGCGTGACCAGACCGACCGGCGACACCAGTCCGCGCACGATCCGGGCCGCCATCGCGCGGTGGGCCGCGTCCGCATCCGGATCGAGCGCCTGGCGGGTCCAGTCGCTGAGGTCGTCGAGCGCGCGAACAGCGAGGAACCAGGCCAGGCCGACCGGGTTGATGTCGACGCTGCCGTAGCCGGCGAGGACGGCCGCCCGCTGCTCGGCGGTGACCGGCGCGAAGGCGAGCACCCCGTCGGTGACGAACATCAGGTCGCACTCGGGCGGGGCGAGCACGGCATCGTCCCAGTCGATCAGCCAGACCTGACCATCCGGGCCGAGCAGCAGGTTGCCCAGGTGCGGGTCGCCGTGGCAGACCACGACCGGCCGGTCGCGCTGGCCGGCGGCGAGCCGCTCGACCGCACCGCCCAGTGTGGACACCTGGTCGGCCACCGCGGCCCACACGGCCGCCAGCTCGGCGACCGGCGGACCGGCCGGGTCGGCCGGTCCAGGCTCGCGCAACCGCTCGGCCGTCGCGCGGGTCGCGGCCACGATCCCCGGGTACGTCACGCCGCCGCGCGGCAGCAGCCGCACCAGCTCGTCGGTCACCGGCACCGCGTGCACCGCGGCCAGCAGTTCGCCGTACGCGCGCCAGTGCGCGTCAGTCATCGGACCGTCGAGCGCCCGCTGGTCGGAGACCCACGGCACCACCGAGAGGCGGTGACCGCCGCGGTCGGCGTACAGCCGCTCGTCGCGGGTGCGCAGCGGCGCGGGGATGCCCGGCACTCCCTGGCCGGCCAGGTGCGCCGTCACGACCAGGCCGGCCGGAGTGCCGCCACCGCTCAGCTTGACCGCGTACCGGTTGCCGTCGGCGGCGTGCGCCAACCACAGTCGGGCGTGCTGGTCGGCGCCGTGGGTCACCTCGTCCACGCGGGTCAGGTCGAGGCCGAAGTCCGTGCGGACCCAGCCGGTCACCTGCCGCGTCGCGTCCTCGATCACCGGCACACCATGCCATCGGGTGGTGCGTCCCGGTCAGCGCAGGGTGGCGAGGTACCGGTCCAGTGCGTTGTACGACTCGGCCGCGCCCTGCGCCATGCCGGACTCGGCCATGCCGTCGCGCTGCTCAGTGGTGTCGAACCGGGTGGTGCCGGTGACTGCGGTGCGGCCATCGGTCTCGGTGAAGACCAGCGTCTCCACCGCCACCTGGCCGGGCATGCCCTCGTACTCGAAGGTCTGCACGATCCGCTCAGGCACGACGATCTCCCGGAACTCACCGCGGAAGCCGTAGGCGTTGCCGTCGGTGGCGTGCTCGACGAAGCGGTAGCCGCCACCCACCTTGAAGTCGATCTCGACGTCCAGCGGGTTGCCCCGCCCCCACCAGTGCTTCAGGTGCTCGGCCTGGCTGTGCGCGGCCCAGACCAACTCGCGCGGGGCGTCGAAGGAACGGATGAGGGTGATCTCCCGGTCGGACGGCATGTCGATGACCAGGTCACGAAGCTTGTCCATCGCTGTTCTCCTTCAGGTCGCGTAGGTAGTCGTCCAATGTGTCGTAACGCTCGTCCCAGAGCCGGCGGTACTGCTCGACCCATTCGGCCAGCGTGCGCAGCGGGGCCGGGTCGAGCCGGCAGCGACGCCACTGCGCCTCGCGGGTCCGCACGATCAGCCCGGCGCGCTCCAACACGTTGAGGTGCTTGGAGATCGCCTGAACGCTGATCGGGAACGGCTCCGCCAACTCGTTGACCGTCGCCTCGCCGGTCGCCAGCCGGGCCAGGATGGCCCGACGGGTCGGATCGGCGAGGGCGGCGAACACGGCGCTGGTGGGATCTGCTGTCATCTGACGCTCTCAACCATATGGTTTGTAAACCGCTAGGTTGAATATACAGCCCAGCGCTGCTCCGTCAACAACTTCGACACAAATCCAGCGTGCGGTCAGCGCCAGCCGTAGCCCGCGCGCAGGGCCTTCCCGACCCGGTCGAACCGGGGCCGGTCCAGCACGGCGCCCTCGCGGCGGATGCTGTCCTCGCGCATGGTGAGCACCCGGTCCAGCCGAACCCAGCTCGGCCGGTTGTCCCGGTCCCAGTCGCCAGGCCCGAGGGCGAACCAGTGCCGCTGGCCGTCCCGCTCGCTCTGACTGGACAGCATCAACCCGAACAGCGTTCGGCTGTGCCGTCCGACGACCAGCACCGGCCGGTCCTTGCCCTGGCGGGGGTCGTCCTCGTACGGCACCCAGGTCCAGACGATCTCCCCCGGGTCGGCCTGGCCGTCCCGCTCCGGGGCGTAGGTCAGCTCACGCCGCTGCAACGCGCTCACCTGGCGACGGCGAGCCACTTGCGCCGGGGCCGGCCCGGTACGTCGCGGGGAGGGGATCACCGCGCCCACCCGAGAGATGCGCGCCGCCACGTTCCTCAACAGACCAGCCACGGCGGGCAGCCTACCGGTCCCCACGCCGGCCGCCGGGGCGGGCGGCGCTGCGGCAGACTGGTGCCCGGCAGCGGGACGACGTGGAGGTGCTCACAGTGACCATTGAGGTGCGTACCAGGACTCTCCCCGGGACGGCGACGGCGCTCGGTTCCGCCGGGGCGTACACCCTGGTGGTGGACCGGCCGGCGGACGCCGGCGGCGGCGGGCTCGGGTTCAACGGGGGCCAGCTGCTCTACCTCGCGGTCGCCGGCTGCATCTCAAACGACCTGTTCCGGGAGGCGCAGGCAGCGGGCCTCGACCTGCACCGGGTCGAGGTGACGGTCCGGGGCGACTTCGCCGGTGAGCCGGCGGTGTCCGGCGAGGTCCGGTACGACGTCCGGGTCGAGGGCGACGCCCCGCCGGACCTGCTCCGCGCTCTGGTCGAACGGGTGGACGCGATCGCCGAGATACCCAACTCGCTGCGCGGTGGCACCCCGGTGCGGCTGGGTCGCACCGAGGTCGCCGGTGCCGGAGCGCGGGCAACCGATGATTGAGCTGCCGGGCGACCTGCCGATCCTGGAGCGACGCGCGGTGCGGGTGGTGGTCGTCGACCACGCCGACCGGGTGCTGCTGTTCCACACCCGCGACCCGGACCGCCCGGCGCGGGGCACCTGGTGGGAGCTGCCCGGCGGCGGCATGGACCCCGGGGAGACGTACCACGACACGGCGGTACGGGAGCTGCGCGAGGAGACCGGCATCGCGGTCACCGCCGACCAGGTGGGCGCGCCGACCTGGCGTCGGCGGGCGACCTTCCCGCACCGTCAGTTGCGCCACGTCCAGGACGAGGTGGTCGTCGCGGTACGGCTGGACGGCCCGGGCCCGGACGTGGACGAGACCGACCGGCTCGATTACGAGCTGGAGGACTACTTCGGCTTCCGCTGGTGGCCGCTGCCCGAGGTGGTGGCCAGCTCGGCCCGCTTCTACCCGGGACAGCTCCCCCGGCTGATCACGCCCTTCCTGGCCGGCGAGGAGATCGACGAGCCGTTCGAGTTGTTCTCGTGACCAGGCCGGCGAGGATGCCGGAGGGCGCGGGGGCGTGCAGAGTGGGGGCATGACGAGCGACCTGCACGGCCCGCTGTCCCGGTACGCCGCACGGCTGCACGGCGCGATCGGCGCCGAGCACCACGTCGCCTCCCCGCTCGGCGCGTGGCTGCTGCTCGCGCTCTGCGCCACGACCACGACCGACCCGGAGCCGGTGAACCGTCCGGCCGCCGACGGGCTGGCGGACGCCCTCGGCACCGATCTGACCAGCGCGGCCGAGGTCGCCCGCGCGCTGCTGGACGCCCCGCACCCGCTGGTCGCGTCCGCCACCGCGCTCTGGCTCCGGCCGGGTCAGGGCGACGGCGAGCCGTCCGATTGGCGGGCGGCACTGCCCGCGACGACCGAGGTCGGCCCGCTGCCCGACCAGGCCGGGTTGGACGCCTGGGCGCGTGAGCACACCCTCGGCCTGATCGAGAGGTTCCCGCTGCGGGTCGGGCCGGACGTGGTGCTGGCCCTGGCCAGCGCGCTGGCGACCCGGATCTCCTGGACGGACCCGTTCGAGGTCGCCGACACCGGCGCGCTCGGCTCGGGTAGCGCCTGGGCGGGCCGGCTGCGCCGGGTGCTGCGCAGCCCCCGCCGCGGTCACCGGGGCGCCATCGTCTCGACCGCGCAGGCCGGTGACGTGATCGTGCACTCCGCGCTCGCCCAGGCGGCCGACGGCGCGGGGCTGGTCGTCCTCTCGGTGGCCGCCGCGCCGCACGTGCCGCCGGCCGAGGTGCTGGCCGCCGCGTACCAGCTCAGCGCCGGCGCGGCTGACGGAGCTGAGCCGGTTGGCCGCCGCTCGCTGTTCGACCTGCCGCTCGGCGACACTCCCCTGTGGACGCTGCGTGAGGAACAGGTACGCACCCGGGCCCGCGACGGCCGCGAGGAGCGGCACACAGCGGTGCTCCCCTGCTGGTCGGCCCGCAGCGAGCACGACCTGAGCGCGCCCGCGCTCGGCTTCCCGGCCGCGTCGGCGGCACTGGCCACGGCGCTGGCTCTGCCGGTGCAGGACTTCGAGGCCCGCCAGGCGGCGATGGCCCGGTTCGGTCGGTACGGCTTCGAGGCGGCGGCGGTCACCGGCATGTTCGAGCTGACCAGCATGCCGCCGGAAGGCGTCGCCCGCACCGCCGAGCTGCACTTCGGCCACCCGTACGCGGTGGTGGCGGTCGCCACCGACAAGCGGGCCGACGGCAAGACCGGGCCATGGCACGGCGTGCCGGTCTTCTCCGGCTGGATCACCGAGCCGGAGGAGCTGCTCGAGGCCGACGGGTGAGCGGCTGACGAGGTTTCGGGTCAGGCTGGGGTGAGGAGGCAGAACTCGTTGCCTTCGGGGTCGGCGAGGACGGTCCACGGGATATCGCTCTGGCCCAGGTCGACAGCGGTGGCGCCGAGAGTCCGCAGTCTGGCCGCCTCGGCCTCCGGGTCGTCACCTGGGTATGGGCGGACGTCGAGATGGACGCGGTTCCACACGGTCTTCACGTCCGGTGTGCGGAGGAACTGCAGATACGGGCCGACGCCCTTGGCGGAGCGCAGTACCGCCCTGTGGTCGGTCACCTCGTGCACGGTCCAGTCCGTGGCCTGGCCCCAGAAGCGGGCCATGGCTCGCGGGTCCGCGCAGTCGACCACTACCGCGGCGATCGGTCCGGTGTCCTGGTAGAGCGGTCGGGGGTCCAGGACGCAGAACTCGTTGCCCTCCGGGTCGGCCATGACCGTCCATGGGACGTCGCCCTGACCCACGTCGGCCGGTGTCGCGCCGAGATCCTTCAATCGCGTGACCACCTCCGCCTGATGGGCCGCCGAGGTGGTGGCGAGGTCGACGTGCACGCGGTTCTTCACCGTCTTGGGTTCCGGGGAGACGACGAGGTCGATGCAGACCGCGACGGGGTCGGGGTAGACGAAGCCCTCGGGTTCGAGGTTGGTCACGCCGGGTCCCTCGCTGGAGACCTCCCAGCCGAGCACCTGCGCCCAGAAGCCGCCCAGCGCGGAGTCGTCCCGAGCCTTCATGTTGATCTGCACAAGCCGCGTTGCCATGCCGACGATGTTAGCGGCATTCCGGCAAATCAAGATCAGCCAGATCGATCGCGTGCGGTCGTCCGCGTCGCCGGCGACGGCGGTTACGCCGCGAGGCAGTGCCGCCGGTCTCCGGCTCCGGAAGATGGCGATCGGCTCGTGTCCCCGGTCGGCGGCCTCGTCGACGACGCGCGAACCGACCATTCCTGCGGCTCCGACTACGGCGATCTTCATCGAGTTGTCCCTTCCGGTACAAGCTGCACGCCCGTGTGGCGTGGGCGGGCTGGCGCGGGAAGCTGCCCCGCGACGATTGCGGCCAGCGAGAGCCCGAGCCCGAGAAGCTCGATTGGGCCGAGTGTCTGATCGAGCAGGATGGCGCCGAGCAGCGCGGCGACCAGCGGCGAGAGCAGACCGAGAACCGCGACGGAGGTCACGGGCAGCGTGGTGACGCCGCGGAACCACAGGACATACGCGGCCAGGCCGCCGAACAGGCCCAGCCAGAGGTAGCCGAGAGTGGCGGGCAGGTCGATCACTGGTGGCGGCCCCTCGACGAGGAAGGTGATGGGCGCCAGGAAGAAACCGCCCGCGCTGAGCTGCCAGCCGGCGAAGGCCATCGGACTCACCCCGGCGGGACGTCCCCAGCGCTTGGTGAGCGTCACCCCGAGCGCCATCGTGGCCGCGCCGACGAGTCCGGCCGCGATTCCCGCGACGTCGAGCGCGGCATCCGGCCCGATCACCACCAGGCCGACGCCCAGCACCCCGGTCACGCCCCAGACGGCGCGCCAGACGGAGAGTCCCTCCCGCAGGAGCGTCGCGGCCATGACGGCGACGACCAGCGGCTGCACCGCGCCCAGGGTCGCCGCGACGCCTCCCGGCAGCCGCTCGGCCGCGACGAAGAGCAGCGGGAAGAAGAGTCCGATGTTCAGTACGCCGAGCGCGGCCGCCTTTCCCCACCATGCCCCTCTCGGCAGCGTACGGGTGACCGCCAGCGCCACCAGACCGGCGGGCAACGCGCGCAGGAGTCCCGCGAACAGCGGGTGGCCCGGCGGAAGAAGCTCGGTGGTGACGACGTAGGTGGTGCCCCACGCCAGCGGGGCGAGCGCGGTCAGGGCAGTGCGCGGCAGGTTGCCGGGGAACGTGCCGCCGCCGGCTGCGCGAGGGAGTCTCTCCGCTCCGGAACTTGTCATATCGGAAGTCTCGGCGCGTGCCTATCAATGAGTCCAACACATGTTTGTCATCCGATCGATCTACAGAGAAGATGGATCAATGGAGCTCCACCAGCTGCGCTACGTCCTCGCCGTCGCCGAGACGAGCAGTTTCACCCGGGCCGCCGAACGCTGCCTGGTCGTCCAGTCCGCGTTGAGCCACCAGATCGCGCGCCTGGAACGGGAACTCGGCGCGAGGCTCTTCGAGCGGACCAGCCGCCGGGTGCGGCTGACTCCGGCGGGTGTGGCGTTCCTCCCCGCCGCCCGCCAGTGTCTGGACGCCGCCGAACGCGCGGCCGCCGAGGTCGCGGCGGCGGTGGGAGAGGTACGGGGACGACTGACGGTGGGTCTGATCCCCACGGTTGCGGCAGTCAACATTCCGGCCACACTTCGCGCGTTCCGGGAGCGGTACCCGTACGTGCGCGTCGGCCTGCGCGTCGGCGGCAGCGACGAACTCGTGGAACAGGTCAAGCAGGGCGTCATCGACGTGGCGTTTCTGGGGCTACCGGAAACGGTTCAACCGAAGGGCGTCGACGTGCACGAACTCGCCCGCGACCGGCTCGTCGCCGTGGTCGCCCCGGATCATCCGCTCGCGCCGGAACCGGCAGTCGACCTCCACCGGCTCGCTGCCGAGGCCTTCGTCGACTTTCCGGTTGGAAGCGCCGGGCGGGCCCAGACCGATCAGGCATTCTCCGCCGCCGGCCTTGCCCGCGACGTCGCGTTCGAGGTGAGCGCCGCCGACCTGATGGCTGAGCTCGTCGCTGCGGGGCTGGGCGTCGCCATGCTCCCCTCCGCCTACGTGCCACGACTCACCGGCGTGACCACCATTGACGTCGCCGATGCGCCGGCCCGGGTCGAGCACCTCGTCTGGAGCCGCCTGGGCCGGACCCCCGCGGTAAACGCCTTTTTCACTGTTCTGAAGATCCCGCCCGGGACGGCCCCGGAGCGGCAGCCACCCGGCCCGTGAGCCGAGCATGGCCTGCGTCCTGGCAAAAGCCGGTGGCGCTCGAAGGCGGCCAGGCTGCGACGTCATGGCAACGCTCCCCCGAGTTGCCGCGGAAAACCGTTGGGCTGCCCGAATTGCTTCAGACATGATCGGCTCGTGGACACCTACCTGGAGACCGAGCGCCTGGCCCTGCGCCGTCTCACTGCCGATGACGCCGACCTGCTGATCGAGCTGGACAGCGACCCGGCGGTGATGCGCTACCTGACCGGTGGCAGTCCGACCGCGCCGGAGCTTGTCCGCGAGCGCCACCTCCCGAACATCCTCGCCGGCTACGCGAAGTGGGACGGCGACCTCGGACTGTTCGCCGCGCACGAGAAGGACGGCGGTGCGTTCATCGGCTGGTTCATCCTGCGTCCCGAGCCGGAGGGCCCGCTGGACGAAGTCGAACTCGGCTACCGCCTGCGGCAGGCGGCTTGGGGCAACGGTTATGCCACCGAGGGCTCGCGGGCCTTGCTGGGCAGGGCGTTCACGGAGTTGGGTGTGCGCATGGTCTGGGCCGAGACGATGTCCGTGAACCACGGTTCACGCAACATCATGGAGAAGCTCGAAATGACGCTCGCGGACACCATCCCTACTCCCTCCGACATGGAGATGATCCAGGGCTCCGAGCATGGAGGCGTACGGTACGAGATCACCAAGGAGCAGTGGGAGCGGCGGCAGTAGCCACGGCACGAACGGCCCGTTCTGCATCCACGCCCACCGGAACGTCTGCCAAGTGACCTGCGACATGCGCGCGGATCGCGGCAATTCCGGAAGGAGAATGCGTCGTCAGTAAGGGGGCCGTCAGCGGTCAGGCAGTGTGCCACACTCCCCCGGTGCGCGCCCTCATCATCATTGCCGCGAGCCTCGTGGTGCTCGCTGGATGCTCCACGGCGGACAAGCCACAGGCCTCCTCAGCATCTCCCGACCGCGAGACGGAAATGTCCGCTGCCACCGCCTCGGCGAACGCGGGGCCAGGGTCCGATCTCTGTGACTTGCTAAAGCCCGGAGAGTTAGAGCGGCTACTCGAGGAACCCGTCGGTGACGCGAAGCCCGGGATGGTGGGTGGCCTGCCAAACTGCCAGTGGACGGCCGCCGATGGCCGCTTTGTCCAACTAGCCGCAGCGGATGCGTCGTACTGGGCGCAGTCACTTCCGGAGATACTCCGAGTGCTCGAAGCATCGGGAGCACTCAGAGACTCCGAGAACGTCAGCAAGCTGCGCGCGGGTACAGCCCTCATCGAAGCCGGACAGGACATCGACCCCGACCAGGCTTGCTCCCTGTTCTCCCAGATGGTCGAGCTTCAGGGTCGGCCGCCGGGGACGTCGTGGATCGTGGGTCGGCCAGCCCGTCCAACGCCCTGACGTGCTCCCACGAGCTCAGCGCGTCCGCGTCGGCGAAAACGAACCGTGCGTGGTCGACCCCCAGCTCCCCGAACACCCACGAGTCGGCCACCGGCGCGTCACCGAACTCGATCCGCATGGACTGCCAGCCGTACTCGCCGGGGACGGCGGTGACACGCAGCGGGCGATCAGCTGGTACCTCGATCGGCAGCACCGGAACGCCCATGACGATGAATCCGTGTTCCCGGGCCGCGACCGCGTGCCGGACGCGTTCCCGGTGCGGGACCTGCTGCTTGAACGCGCGCAGGCTTGCGCCGTGCCCATGCTCGCGGCAGTGTTCGTCGAACGTGGCGGTGAACTCGGCGACGGCGTGGGCGGGGACGTCGTATAGCCGGGTTCCGGTCTGCCGGTCAAAGGAGTCCGCCGCGGCCTCGGCGTCCGGCCCCACGATCGCGAAGTCGGTTGCCGGGCGCTCCTCGTCGTCCGGCACCCGGTCGCCGGACCACAGTTCGAGGTAACCACCGTCCATGATCACCAACTGCCCGGATGGACACGTCACCTCACCGAGCACCACTTCGACCGCCATGATCATGGAGTGTAGGGTCGGCAACGTCGTTCAGGTAGGCGAGGCGACGGGCCTCTGCTGCTAAGCGGCGTCAAGGTGGAGAGCCAGAACCGTCACTCATATCCCATGGCCGGGATGACCTTGCCGAGTGCTTCTTCGATGAACTCGCGGGTTTCGTCATCGAATTGGTCGTTGCGGTTCGTCAGCTTGTGCGACTGAAACGTTGAAGGGGTGACGACGTCGCCGACGTCGAGCCGTTCGAACAGGGCGCGGCGCTGCCCGGGCCAGTCGGCTGCGAGATCTTCCGCTTTCACCTCGATGTATCGCCTGCCCGTCAGGTCGACCGTGTTCTTCCAGGTAAGCCATCGGTGGTAGACCGGCTTGAGGTAGGCGAGCGCTCCGTCGACGGTGGACGGCGCCCACGGCTGGGCCAGGTGGGATGCGAGCACTGAGACCGGGTGACGCTTGATGTGCACGATGGTCGCTTCGGGCACAAGTTCCCAGAGGAACTCCATGCACAGCAGGTTGAACGGTGTCTTCTCGCACCAGGTCGGCTTGCCCGCGTCGGCGGCTGCTCCGCCGAACATCGTGTCGATCAGCCCCCGCAAGATTCCGAGCAGTTCGCCCCGGTCGCTGAAATACCTGGGAACTACCCTCCGGCGGCTCAGCGGCTCGAACGGCCCGGCCGGCCGGTCGGCGTTCCCGAATCCTTCCGCGGGCGAAGGTTCGTCGTATGTGTACGCGATCAACTGCGGCCAGAGCTGTTGAACCGCGTCCCGGTAGCGCCGCGCGCCAACCAGCTCGGGAACGGTTCTGCCGCGATCGTCGCGCCGGCCGGGCACTCGTACGGTGAGGAAATCGCTCAGCCGGTGCAGAGCATCCTCACCGACGGTGGGGTCGTATCGATCGGTGAGCGCGTCGGCCAGGTCCCGCAGGCCACCCGGGTCGATGAGAAACCTGGTCTCCATGGGAATCCGATGGATCAGCGGATGTTCGCCAATGATGTCGGCGATCCGTGACGTTCCCGAACGACCCGTACCCGCAACGAAGATCGGCGAGGGGAAAGGCATGGCGAGCAGTCAAACTCTCAGCCCGACGCCTGTGCAAGCCAATTGCCCTCTTCACCCGCTGCTACGGGCCGGACCCGCACCCGCCGCGCCGAGTGCGTGCCGCACGGTCGCCTCCAACAAGCGAGCAACGATTTGTCGAAGCTCCCCAACGCGTCGCATCCCTCACACACTGAGCCTTTTTCATCGTGACGGTGCAGGTCACGGCAGGTGGAGCCCTGGCGCGCCAGTGCCGCGGCGCCCGCGGCGTCGGCTGTGAAAATCGCTGTACGGCTATCGGAGCACACTGGTAGAAAGCCGGGGTGCAAAAGACTTTGACGTTCTCTGATCATCTGCGGCTGATTGACGAACGGTCGACCGCCTTCCGTGCCGCGGTCGCTGCGGCGCCCAGCCTCGACGTGCCGGTGCCGAGCTGTCCGGGGTGGACGCTGTTCGATCTCGTGCAGCACCTGGGCATGGGCCGCCGCAGGTCGGCCGCCATCGTTGCCGCAGGGCCGGCCGACGCTCCCCCGGAGAAGTCCGCCTGGGAGGACGGCACGGGTGCGCCCCGGGAACGGGAGGCTCTCCTGGCCTGGTGGACCGAGTCCGTCGAGCGACTGACGAGCGCGCTGAGTGAGGCCGGCCCGGATCGCGGTTGTTGGACGTGGTGGGGTGACTCGCAGTCACCGGAAACCTCCGGTGCATGGGCTCGGCGCCAGGTTCCGGAGATCGCGGTGCACACCTACGATGTCCAGCTCGCCGTGGGTGACCCGGAGCCGCTGCCGGACGAGGTCGCCCTCGACGGTTTCGACGACTGCCAGTTCACCCTCTGCTCGACGGATGTCGCCTGGCCGCACGAACCCGCGGTCGTCGACTACTACGCCACCGAGGGCCGCTCTTGGCGCCTGCGGCTGTCCCGCGACGGCGCATGGGCCGCCCGCCTCGGCGCGCCGGCTACCAGCGAGGACCCGGCCACGGACAAGGCCGACGCCTCCGCCCGGGGCACGGCCAGTGACCTGGTCCTGTTCTTTTACGGCCGCATACCGCTGGATTCGCCGAAGCTGGAGCTGGACGGTGACCGTCGCATCTTCGATCAGCTCATCGCCTGGGACCCGTCCGTGTAACAACGATCCCATTTACCCTGCGTAGGGCGGGTTCTCGACGTGGTGCAGAACCAGGATCGCGGTGGCGCGGTGTGGGCAACAGCGCAGTTTCGTCAGAACTTTCCAGGTTTTGAGGGTGGCGTTGGCGCGTTGACCGATGGGTGGTTCGCCACGCCGATCACTGTTGGTCGCGGCTACGAGGGGAAGAGCTTCCAGTGCCCCTCGGAGACGACCTCGGTGCCGTCGGTCACCTTGATGGCCGTGTGGTCGTCGATTGCGTACGCCGGACCCGCGATCTCGGCCGCCCATTTCTCGGCATCAGCCATGGTGTTGTCCGGCTCGAGACCTAGGTGCGGGAAGATCGAGAAGTCGACGACCCCCAGTGTGCGGTCGTCGGGCGCGGACGGCCACTCGACGAAGTCCGCACCGATCCGGGGGGTCAGCACCATGCTCCCAGCACTCAACCCCACCCAGACGGTGTCCCGTAGCGACGGCAGGAGGTCCGCCAGCCCGGACTGCCGCATCCAGTGGCACAGGTACGTCGCATCGCCGCCGGCCACGAGCATGACGTCAGCCTCCCGGACCCAGGGGACCCACCGTTCCTCGCCGATGCTGGGCAGCGCTGTCAGCTCGAGGACGCCCAGCGACTTCCAGCCCAGGCCGCACATGGGTAGCGGCGTCTCACCGGTGATGAAGCTCCAGACCGAGGCTGGCCCGCCCATGGGGTGGGCCGCCGTAGGGATGCAGAGGGCACTGGAGTCGGCGATCGGCTTGCCCAGCAGGTCGACCAGCGCATCGCCGATGCTCGGGTTCGTGACGCCCGCGGACGTGAGAAGAAGCTTCACGCTTGCCTCCTGTACGTAGCGCTCATGACGCTCTCCTCGAGAGTCGGGAGATCGGGTGTGGGAATACAGACTGGACACCGCAACGAAACTCATCGCCGTTGCGACCCCTCAGGCCCCCACACGCACATCGGCATGAAGAGGCGGCGCAGTCCGTCGGGCATCGGTGAGAGGCCGCCTCCCGGTCAGCGGCATGAGCGTGCGTGGTCAGCCGGCTGGCGAGCACCATTCATCTGCCATGGCGATGATGCGAGCGGTCACCGTGTCCGGATCCACAAGTTGATGCAGGTGAAGCCCTGGAACATGGTCGAAGTCCCAGCCGCGTTCCCGCGCGTCCTGCGCGGCTTGTTCGTACGGCGGACCGAACAGCAGATACCCGCATGGCGCGTCGTCCCAGCCGTCCGGAACGGGAACCCTCTCCTCGTAGTAGCTCAACGGCAGGCGCGGCTGCTCGGACGAGACGACACGCCGGGTCTGCGGATCCGGAAACATCGGCGCGACATCGGACTCGTCCCACCACGCCGTCCATTGCGGCAGCCTGCCACCGGTCGCTTGGGGACGCAGAAAATCCAGCAGCTCGGGCGGCGCCACCGCCGTCGGCCCGCTGCGAGCGGGCAACGCCGCGTCGACGAACAAACAGCCGGCCACCGGACGCCGGGCAGCCTCGACGATGACCGGGACAAAGAGACCGGCGTTGCTGTGCGCGACCAAGACGACCGGGATGTCCAGCGGCAACTGGTCGGTGGATCTGCCGACGGTCTCTGCGACGGACGGCCAGAACGGCGGTCCTGCATCCGCCACGCCGAGCAGCGAAGGCACCAGCGTAACCGCACCCGAGGCCTTCAGCCTCGTCGCCACAGGCGCCCAAGTCAGAGGACCCACCGATGGGCTGTGCACAAGAACAATTGCGGCATCCACCGGTTCACCGTGCCTGACGTCGCCTGCTGGCCGCCACCCCATTCGTCACGCCAACGGCGAACACGGCAGCCGTAGATCCGCACGCTCACGCATCACCGGCCACCGCCCGCTCATCGACATGACCGCGCAGCGCAGTGGGCTGGGCGCAGCCAGCGCGCGGACAGCGGCATAGAAAGACGTTCTGCGTGTCGATGCAGGACGTAGGAACGTCCCCCTGATGCGCTTGTCGGGCTTGGTGTCCCATCGCAGGAGGAGGACGTTCATGGGTAACGGTAGCGGTGTGTCCCGGGGTGATCGCAACCGCAACGCGCGGCTTGCTCGGCTGCGGGCGCTGGTGCCGGTGACCAACGCGATCGTGGGGATCGACTTGGCCGACGCGAAGCAGATGGTCGTGGTCACCGATCACGACTCGAAAGTGTTGGCCCGTAAGACATTCCGCTGCCGCGCCTGGAATCTCGGGGCAGCGTTGGACTGGGCCGCCGAGCGGGCCGCGGCGAAAGGGTGGGCGGGGGTGACGGTGGCGTGCGAGCCGACCGGGCACCGCTGGCGGGTCCTCGGTCAGCTCGCTGCGGACCGGGCGATGCCGTTCGTGTGCGTGCAGCCGATGCTGACCTCGTGGGCGCGGCGCAGCGAGGACCTGACCTCGGACAAAACCGATGAGAAGGACGCGGTGCTCATCGCTCGGCTGACCGCGCAGCTGCGCTGCTACGTGCCGGAGCCGATCGATGAGACCTGGGGCCGGCTGCGGCATCTGGGCGCCCGCCGCGAACAGCTCATCATCGAGATGGTCAGCCAGGTCCAGCAGATCCGCGCGCTGCTCGAGTGTGTCTGGCCCGCCGCGCTTGATACCGCCAAGCAGCCGTTTCGGTCCCGCACCTGGGCTGCAGCGATGACGGTGATCTGCCAGCGTGACGGCGGCGACCTCGCCCGCACCCGACGCCTCGGCGCGGCCCGGTTCGAGCAGGCCGTGCGCCGTGAGATCACCCGCCGCGGCGGGTGCAAACCCTCGCTGCGCATCCTGCGGCACCTGTTCACCGCCTTGGCCGACCCCACCGGGGTGATCGCCCACCGGCCCGGTGCACTGGAGCGGGTCGCGTTCCTGCTGCAGGACTGGCACACCGCCACCGACAAACTCACCGACACCGAGACCCGGATGACCCGCGTCCTCGACGAGCTCAAGCTGACCGATCTGGCCACCTCCATCCCCGGCCTATCCGCGGTTGGCGCCGCGGCGATCCTCGCCGAGACCGGTGACCCGAACCGGTTCGCCACCGCCCGCGCCCTGGTCAAGCACGCCGGCCTCGCACCGCGGGAGAAACTGTCCGGCACGTTCGTCGGCCGCACCAAACTCACCGGCCAGGGCCGACCCGCGCTGCGTCTGGCCGCCTGGCGGGCAGTCTGGGGCGCCCAGCGCAGCAATGCCGTCTATGCCGCCCGCTACCAGCATTTGACCACCCGGGAGACCAACAAGCTCACGGCGACCCAAGCCCAGACCGTCATCGCCGCGGCGATCCTGCGCCAGTTGCACGCCGTCATCACCACCGGACGAGCGTGGAACGCCGACATCGCCACCTACGGCAGCCACCACCGCAGGCAGGTGGCTCTAGCCGCCTGATTCTTCGTCGCGGCGTTCAAGCTGACGGCCGGGGCGAGCCCTACGCGGCATTGAGACACGCACTGTGATCTCGCCTGTCATCATGGGCAGCCCCGGCCCGTCGTCTCATCAACCCGATTACACGCTGCTGGGGACCAACCCCATCACCGCTATGCAGGGACAGACGACGGCCGAGGCACCGACCAGAAGCTTGACCAAAACGACTTACGCTGATGACAGACCATGTGACCTTGGGGCACCAGCGCCGGGTAGCGCCGCGCCCGGCGGACCGCACGGCACCGCCTCTTCTGGCAGGATCCGTCGGATGCGCAGACTGATGGTGCTCCTTCTCGTGATGGCTGTTGCCGCCTGTGGCGACGGTGACGCGACCGAGACGGGAGCCACCGAACAGTTCACCCAGGGCGGCGTCAGTATGGAGCCGACGGTCAAGGCCGGCCAGGTTGTCACCGCACGGACAGTCACCGGCACGTACGAGGCACGGCGCGGCGATGTCGTCCTGATCCGTTCCCCCGGCGGTCTCTGGGGTGACCGTAAGGCGCCGCTGCTCAAACGCGTCGTCGCGATCGGCGGCGAAACCATCGCCTGCTGCGATACCTCGGGCAAGTTGACGGTCGACGGCAAGCCGCTGGCCGAGCCGTATGTGGCTGAGGACGCGTCGCTCGACGAGCCGCCGAACCCGAACTACTGCGGGCCGCGCCGGTTCGCCGCGGTCACCGTGCCGGCCGACTCCGTCTTCGTCATGGGCGATAGCCGCGCCCGGTCGAACGACTCCCGGTGTGCCGGGCCGGTGCCGGTGTCGTCGGTCTTCGCCGTAATTGTCGACTGACCAAGGCGCACCTGACACCTTGCGACGGACGTACCGAGGTGGCCGACGGTAAGCGCTCGGACGGCGGCATGAGCGATCATCAGGGCACCTCAACCCAGCGGGCGGCCGCGTCGAACGTGTCCGTCGGGGTGGCGTTGAATGCGATCGCTGCGTCGGGCGCGTGCCGCCGCACCAGATTGACCACCAGCTCGAACAGTTCCGGCTGATTGCGCACCCCGCCACCAATGACGACGCACTCCCAAGGCTGGGCGCAAAGGGCAGTGGTGACGACCGCCTCCACATCGTCGCTGCCGTCGAGGCCGAACAGGCAGAACTCAGCCCCCACGCCGTGTTCGACGAATCGGGCCCTCCCAACTTCGATGCCGTCTGCGACTGGCTTGGGGTCCCACGGCCCCGGCACCCGATACGGATCCAACCCGATCACCAGCACGCGGGGCGTGAGGGCCGTTGTGTCCACTGTTGAAGACTACGTCTTGCGGTGCACGGTCATTGGTATGTCCGCACGCCGACCAGCCGGGCCGAGGCGTCACGTAGCGTAGCGATCGGATCGCGGCAGATGTACGCGCCGCTGCACCAGGGTCGAATGCCGAAGTACACTTCAGGGACTGCTTTCAGTTGAACGTGAACGAGTTCGGCGGTGGACATCTGACAAGCATTCCACGGGGCCGTCGGGTCCTCAGTGATCCGGTGATCGATGCTTGGCAGTGCGCGCATGTCGAGGCACCACACCACTTAACCGCCCTTACCCGAGACACGTAGCAAACGGCTTGTTTGCCCGACAACGAAAGAACTAGGGTCCGCTCCAGCATCGAAGTACCAACGAGCGGAGTCGCATGGGACTGCCCCCGGTTCGGTTGACTCCTGACCTGTGAGGATGCGTTCCTCGCTGGAAGGATGTCTGTCATGCCGAAAGCGTTCCCCCTGGAGTTCCGCCGTGACGTCGTCGCGGTCGCCCGTAAGGGCGAGGCCCCCATCGCCCAGATCGCGAAGGACTTCGGGATCTCCGACGCCTGTTTGCACCGCTGGCTCAAGCTCGCCGACGTCGAGGACGGCATCCGTCCCGGGACCACCAGCAGCGAGTCGGCGGAGCTGCGGGAGCTGCGCCGCAGGAACAAGGTGCTGGAACAGGAGAACGAGATCCTGCGGCGGGCCGCGGCGTACTTCGCCAAGGAGATCTCCCCAAAATGATGTACCCGCTGGTCGGTGACCTGGCCGCGGACGGGATCCCCGTCGCGGTGACCTGCCGGGTGCTGGGGTTCAGTAAGCAGGCCTACTACGCGTGGCGCGCCGAGCCGGTCTCGCAGCGACACCTCGACGACGCTCACCTGATCAACGCCGCCCTCGACATCCACGCCGACGACCCGGCGTTCGGCTACCGGTTCATCGCCGACGAACTACCCGCCCACGGCATCAGCGCCGGCGCCAACCGGGTCGCGCGGCTGTGTTCACAGCAGCGCATCTGGTCGGTCTTCGCCAAGCGCAGAGGCCTGACCAGGCGGGCCGGACCCCCGGTGCACGACGACCTGGTGCAGCGCCGCTTCACCGCCGACGCCCCCGACCAGCTGTGGCTGACCGACATCACCGAACACCCCACCGCCGAGGGCAAGCTCTACCTGTGCGCGATCAAGGACGTGTACTCCGGCCGGATCGTCGGCTACTCCATCGACACCCGCATGAAAGCCTCGTTGGCCGTCGCTGCGCTGTCGAACGCCACCCGGCTGCGGAACCCGGCCGCGACGATCGTGCACTCCGACAGGGGCAGCCAATTTCGGTCCAGGAAATTCGTGAAAGCGTTGCACCGCAACGGGTTGACCGGCTCGATGGGCCGCGTCGGCGCCTGCGGGGACAACGCCGCCATGGAGTCGTTCTTCGCCCTGCTGCAGCGCAATGTCCTGGACCGGCAACGCTGGCAAACACGCCACGACCTACGCCTGGCGATCGTGACCTGGATCGAACGGACCTACCACCGCCGGCGACGGCAACGCCGCCTCGGCCGGCTCACGCCCATCGAGTTTGAGACAATCAACCAGCCCGCACACGCGGCCTGAACCACTCAACCCCGCGAGTCAACCAAACCCGGGGCAGTCCCCATTCATGTTCGACGACCTCCTCCGCGCCAGCGCGGCACTGCTCCATGACGTCAGCGTGCAGGTTCAGGACGTGCGCCACAACGAGCCCGCCCCCGGCTCGGTGTGGCGTCGTGAGACGGCGCTGGATGCGACAGTTGGCGACGAGGGTTTCCCAGTGCCTTACAGCTTCGCCCACCACGTGCACCGCACGCTCAACTACGCTGCTGCCGAACGCCTCGAAACTCTTTCGTGGTGTGTGCAGCCCGGCTTCCCGCAAATCCTCAGCGCCATCGACTTGGCCCGCGCCGCAGCAGAAACAGCGAGTCTGGCGGCGTGGCTGGGTCGTCCGGAAGCGGACGGCGAGGCTCGGCTTCGTCGTCTGATGTTCATGGTGCAACGGGCGGATGGGGAGCAACGTGGATTGCAGACAGCGCTGGGCGTAGAGCTGTCATCGAGTTCGAAGGCGATCCTCGACTGGGCTGGCCGCAGGAGGCTGCGTGCCGAGCGATACCCGTCTCGTGAGGCGCTGCTAGCTGCCGTCGATGAGGATGCCGGCTCCATACATTACAAGCGGCTGAGTTCGTTTACTCACGGCAACCTCGACGCCATGATGGCCCTCTACATCGAGATTGAGCAGGCTCAGAAGGGCGATAGCCGGCTCCTTGAGGTGCATGCCTTGTCGGTTGCGACTGTGGCAGCGAGTTACATGCTCGGGGGGTTAGCCTCGCTGGCCCGAATTACTGGTATCGGGCAGCCGGAGCTGGCTGCTCTCGACGAGAGGGCCGAGGAGATGGAGGAGGCTTTGGAGTGGGCCGCGGAACAGGTGCCCGACTTGGCGAGGTAATTGGCGCCCGGTCCTCCACTTCTCCACGGTAGAAGTGGCTGATCACCAATATTGGGTCCGATTCGCAGCACACGCACTGCGGCAGATCCGGGCGTCCGGCGATGGGTGTTGCCGCGTGATGCTTGGTCACCCCACGCCCTTGCCCTGTTCGGGGGGAGGCTGCCGAGGTGGACGGCTTGCCTTGCCGAGTGTGTCGCCCCGTGTGATGGAATGACTGCATGACGATCTTCTCTGTCACACCCCGAACGGATCCGTCACCGGCCGGCCATAGAGACAGTCACTTCCAATTCCTCGATCGCGTGTCTGGGCCGTATTGGGACCAGGTCCGTGACCTGATCGAAGACTGGTTCTCCCGCCTCTGCCCCGATGCGCAAGCCGACGTTCAGGGCCGTCTACGGTCCAAGGACGACCGCCAGTTCAGGGGAGCTTTCTTCGAGCTGTACCTTCACGAGTGCCTACTCCGGATGGGCTACTCCGTAACCTGCCACCCGCAACTTGAGGGGACGAGCAGGCGGCCGGACTTCCTTGCCCAGAAGGACGGTCGGTCCGTCTATGTCGAAGCTCGGTCGGCCTCACCCAGCGACGTCGTGGTCGGCAAGTCAGCCCGGGTAAACGCGGTATACGAGTCGCTCGACAAGTTGGTTAGCCCAAACTTCTTCCTCTGGATCAACGTTGCTATGCACGGTGAAGCCCCGCTCCGCGTGCGGCCGCTGCGGGGCCGTTTGAAGAAGTGGCTTGGCGGGTTGGACCCGGACGACCACACCCTGGAGGGCAAGCATCGCGACGACCTTCCTGGGTTCATCCACGAGGACGCGGGTTGGAAAATCGACTTCCGTGCGATCCCCAAGTCGCCCAAGGCCCGCGGCAGGAAGGGTGCAAGGCCGCTCGGCATTTTCGGGGGTGGCGAGGCCCAATGGGTACAGGACGAAGAGGGGATCCGAGGCGCGTTGGCCGACAAGGGCTCGGCCTACGGCTCGCTCGATGCGCCGTTCGTCGTCGCAGTCGCCTCGAGCAGCATCTCTCTGGATGACTACGACGTGATCAACGCCCTGTACGGCACCGAGGTCGTCGAGATCCGCACCTACGCCGACGGTACGCAGTCAACCGCAATGGCCCGCAAGCCCGACGGCTACTGGTACAGGGGCAACCGCTGGGATCACCGTGGTGTGTCAGGGGTCCTCGTGGTCAAGAATCTTCACCCCGCCTTCGTCGGCAAGCAGCAGCATACGATCTGGGAGCACCTAGCCCAGAGCACACCGTTGATGCGTTGCCCATGTGGCGGCGTGCTGTCCCGGGTTCGGACGGGGACATGACGTTCGTCGAGCCCGAGCGCTCGCAGGCTTATTGGTTCGGCGTTGGCGACCCGTGGCCCGTGGGCGAGCCCTTTCCGACAGAGTGAGCGCTCGCGGACGCCAGGCGGCTTCAGCATCTTCAACACGGTTCCCGCGACACCGACCGGAGCGGGCGCAGTACCCGAGGTCGACTTACTCACATCGGCTAGATCCGTTTACGCGGCGAAGGTCTCGACCCGTGACACGGCGTCGTCCCGAGGTCCGTACAACCGTGAGGACACCGGAACGGTGCGCGTAACCCTGACCGACGGCCACTTCGGGTACGCCCTGGTGCGGTTACGGCCGCCGGGCGAGCTGGGCGACGAACGCACGCCACGACGTCGGGCCGAAGACCAGGGTGCCGCCATTGCGGTTCTTCGTGTCACGGACCAGAACGACGCCGGGCAGATTGTCCGCGACCTCGACGCAGTCGCCGCCGTTGCCGCCACTCTTCGTGCTCTTGCGCCAACGTGCGCTGGTCATGTCCATGATCTCGCCGCTTCTGTGAGGAGTTCCAGGGAACGCCCTCGGGGAAGGGCCTCGCCCCGGATGCGTTCCCACCGCCGCTCCAGCGTAGCAATCTCGGAAGCCTGGTCGATGATCTGCGCGCGTGCCTGGCTGTCCACATGCGCCGCTCGTGTCCCGCCGGGCAACTCGGCGAGCGTGAAAGGCCCGTCGAGTCCCGGATACGTCGCCGTGCCCTGCGGTACGACGTGGAGTTGCACGCTCGGTAGGTCGGCGCATGCCACGAGGTGAGCAAGCTGCTCGGCCATCAGTGCCCGGCTTCCGGCGGCCGGACGGCGAATGATTCCCTCGTCGATCACCGCGACGAGCAAGGGTCCTCGCTCACGGCTCAGGATCGCTTGCCGGTCGAGCCGCGCGGCGACCAACTCGTCAACCTCGTCCGGCGTCAGCGCCTGGCCGTTGAACGTGGCGCGTGCGTACGCCTCGGTCTGAAGCAGGCCTGGAACCCAGGCGAGCTGGAACGCCCGCAGCGCGACCGCTTCACGCTCGATGTCGACCCACGGTCGGAACCACACCGGCTCCCGGCGGTTGAGCACGTCCGGCCATAGGTCCACCACGTCCTTTCTGAGGATCTTTGCTACCTCAGCACGATGGCGGGTCTGCGGGATGCGTCCCGGGTTCGCCCATCGGGCGACGGTCTTCGGGTGCAAACCGATGCGATCGGCCAAGCTCTCAGCCGTCTCGCACGCCTCGGCGAGCGCCGCGACGAATGCGTGGTTCATGCCCGCGTCCCTTCCGGAGCCAATGAAACGTACCGAAGAAATCATCTAACGCTGTGTGATTGTCACGCAACCCTCGGCAGGGTGCTGCGTAGACGGCGCGAGCGGTGGAGGCGACACAAGCCCGGCGTGCGCGTCCGTAGCGGGGGCCCGGCCGACCCGGCGGCGAGCACCGAGGCCGGGCCCCCTTCCCATCAACGGATGCGAGGGGGCGCCGTGCCCGACACACCCAGGCTGCCCGACCCGAGGCCTGCGAGGCGAGGTACGGCAGTGATGACACGGTCGATCCAGTCGGGCGACCTGCTGCGCCTGACGCGGGACGCGAGCCCGCAGTTCGTGCGAGCGGTCACGGTCCGGGTGATCCGTGTTCTGGTCGACCGGCACACCTACCACGGTTGGCTGTGGATCGAGTGCTACGAGCTGGCCCCGAACGGCGACGCGGTGGCCCGCCGCGAGCTGTACCTGATGCCCGCGGGCGTGCGCTGGCTGACGGCGCTACCGGAGCCGACCAGCCGTCGTCGGCCGGCCGTAGCCCGGCGGGTGATGGTGTGAGCCGCCGCCGGCTCCACCTCCCGTCCCGGCCCACCTGGCGCTGTCAGGCGTGCGGGATCGCATGGCCGTGCTCGCCGGCGAAGGTGCGCCTGCTCGCCGAGTACCGGACCGACCGAGCGGCGCTGCTGACCCACCTCGCGGCGTTGGGCGTGGAGGCCGCCCGCGATCTCGCCGGGCTGGGCCCGGACACCCCGCCGACCGACCTGGTCGAGCGTTTCACCGGATGGGCCTCGGCCCGGTGACTCAGTCCGGCGGGCCACCGGATCGAACGGAGTCCTCGCCCCGCTGCACCGCGTCGCGTACCTCTTCGTTCGCCGTTGTCGCGTCGCACCCGATGGGGCGAAGAAGGTCGCTGGCGGCGGGACGCACCTGGGTCACCACCGCGTCGCCGAACTCGTCGACCCGCTGGGCTCGGGCTCGGGCAGCCTGGAAGACGGCGGCGCGTACCGCTTGCCGGGTCTTTTCGGTGGGGCGCCCGGCGCGGTGCTCACGGCGCAGCAGCTCGACCGCGTCGGCGAGTTGTCCGACGCTCGCGGGCAGCTCGGGAGGAACCCGTTCGTTGTACTGCAAGGCCAGCGCTGACCTGCGGGCCACTCCCCGACTGTGCTCGATGACCCGTTCCATCCGCTGACTTGCACGCGCGAACCGCTCCACATCCTGACGGCGCAGCCAACGGGCCGGCGCGAGGCTGACGACCTCCTCGGCGCCGCTGAGTGCCTCGTGCATCCGCTCAAGGTCCGGTCCCATGCCCCGTAGGGCGTCCAACGCGCGAACCGCCCGCTGCTGATCACTCGTCGTCAGCGCCGCGGAGACCTCCCGCAGCTGACGGGCGAGACAGTGGAAGATCGGGGCCGCGTCACGGTCGAGGATCCGCATCGGGTTCAGCGGTATCAGCAAGGCGACCACCACGAGGCCCACTGCTCCGCCGACCATCGCCTCGACGATGCGCGGCCATTCCAGGTCCTTCTGGGCCGGCGCCAGGGTGGCGAGCAGCACCGCCGTGCCGCCGGCCTGGCCGACGGCCGCGCCGCTGCGTCCGAAGAGCACCAGCGTGGCGAGGATGGCGCACCCGACGACGAATCCGGTCTGCCAGAACCCGGTGCCCAGGAAGGACAGCAGAAAGTCGGTGGTGGCGATGCCGAGCCCGACTCCGAGCAGCAGTTCGACCGTGCGGTGGGCGCGCTGCCCGAGTGAGGCGACGATCGTGCCCACCGCGGCGGAGGGGGCGAAGATCGGCGCGGGGTTGCCCAGCAGATCGTGCCCTATCGACCAGGCCAGAGCCGCGGCGAGTCCGGCCTGTACGGAGATGACCAGGGCGACTTCCAGTTGATTGAGCCGCAGTCGTCCCGCCCGGCCACCTCGGCCCCCAACCCGAGCGGCAGTTGCCTTCGCACGTGCCACCAGCCGGTCGCGCGGTGGCGGGCTGCCGCCGGACCGGCGGCGGCCATCAGGATTCACCGAGCACTCGTACCACGGCGCAGCTCGGGAGGTCCGGCCAATCCCGAAGATGATGTCGTACGCGGTGGGTGCCACCACGGTGCCGTGCGGCACGACGGTGGCACCCACACCCGTCACACCCCGACCGGCACCCGCTCCTCCTCGCGTTCTGCGGCGCGGGCGGCCAGGCGGCGTTCCCGCTCCTGCGCGCCGATCAGGTCGTCGGGCAGCGAGTCCGGCACCTCCAGGTCGAAACGGCGCAGTAGCCGGATCGCGAAACCGCCCAGGCTGATCAGGACCAGCGCCGCGCCGAAGCAGACGTACGCGAAGCCGATCCCCCGGCCCGGGCCCGTGCCGATCACCGCGCCCACCGACCCGGCGAGCGCCCCGTCCGAGGCGAGCATCGGCTCGAACAGACCGGTGGCGGCCGGGGCGAGCAGCGCGAAGCCGATCGGCAGCGTCGACCAGGAAATGGTCTGGTTGAGGCTGAACACCCGGCCGTGGAAGCGCTGCGGCACCTTGACCTGGACGATTGTGGCGTAGATCGACTGCGCTGTGGTCATCGACATGGCCAGCCAGAAAGCGCCGACGCAGATCATCGCGACCGACGCGTCCAGGCCCACCAGGACGCAGCCGACGGCGGTGCCGAGGTTGCCGATCAGCACGCCGATCATGCGTCGGTGCCGGGGCCCGCCCCACAGCGACATGAGCACGCCACCGGAGACCGCGCCGAGCGCCTCGGCGAGAGCCACCTGGGCCACCTGTGTGGCGCTGCCGAAGGAGAGCACCAGCGGTGTGGTGAGCACCAGCGCGGGGGCCAGGAAGATGTTGCCGAGCGCGAAGTAGCCCAGCATCAGGCGGAAGCCGCGGTGGCGCCACGAGTAGCGCAGGCCGTTCGCGATCGCCACCAGCAGCCGCTCCCTGGGCCGCCAGCCGAGCAGGTCGGGGAAGCGGACCACCGACAGGGTCACCACCGCGACCAGGTAGCTGACGACGTCCAGCAGCAGGATGCCCTTGAGGTCGATGGCGGCCAGCAGGCCGGCGGCGAAGACCGGCATGAGCAGCATGGCGAAGCCGTTGGAGAGCTGGGTGATGCCCATGGCGTGGCCCAGGTAGCGCTTGGGCACCAGCTGCGGCACGGCCGACTGGAACGCGATCCGCTGGAACGAGCCGGCCACCTGGCTCAGCGCCACCAGGGCGTAGATGTGCCAGAGCACCAGGTTGTCGGTCCAGAGCAG
This sequence comes from Micromonospora coriariae, assembly GCF_900091455.1. Taxonomy (NCBI): domain Bacteria; kingdom Bacillati; phylum Actinomycetota; class Actinomycetes; order Micromonosporales; family Micromonosporaceae; genus Micromonospora; species Micromonospora coriariae. The sequence goes on from NZ_LT607412.1 coordinate 6,614,139, forward strand.
TGCGGCGAGAATCAGCTGGATCGAGCCGGCGCTGCAACTGGCGATCATCATGATCTTGCGGCGGCTGACCCGGTCGGTGATCGCGCCCGCGACCGGCAGCATCAGTACACCGCAGACCAGCGCGAGGGCCCAGAGCAGGCCCAGGTTGGCCACCGATCCGGTGCGGGTGAACAGCCAGATCGGCAGGGCGAACGCGGTCAGCGCGGAGCCGGTGCTGGAGACGAGTTGCCCGGCGGTGACCGCCACGAACCGGGCCATGCTCGGCCGGACCAACGGCTGTTCCGGGCCGGTGCGGGCGTCCACGCCCGTGGTGTCGGCCACCGCCCAGCCGGCGTCCGCACCGCGTGCCCGCGGGGTCAACGCGTCGACGTCACCGGCGATGAGCGCCGGGTGGACCCGGGTGACGATCTCGGCCAGTTCCTCGGCCCGGTACTTGAGGAAGAAGTGCCCGGCCTGGTCGAGGACGACCAGGCCCAGCCGGTCGCTGAGGAACTGCCACTCGGCGTACCGCTCGGTGTGGTAGTCGGTGACCGGGTCCTCCGAGCCGACCACCGAGATGATCGGGGCGCGCAGCTTCTCCGCACGCCGGTCGAGCAGATCCGTGAAGTACTCCTCCGACGCCCGCGAGTCGGCGCGCATGTTGCTGATGATCCGGTCGGCCTGCTCCGGGTCCAGCTCGTCGGTGTCCACCCCCATCGACTTGAGCCAGCTCGCGTAGTGCTTGTTGCTGCGCAGCTTCTCCAGCCGGGTGCGCAGCGCCGCGAAGAGTCCCTTCGGGCGGGCGAACGGGAACATCGCGCCGATGTAGAGCGCGGTCAGCTCCCGTCCGGCGGCCTCCACCTTGCGGGCCACCTCGGCGACGATCGCGCTGCCGACGCCGCAGTGGCCGTACAGGGCGAGCGGGCCCTCGACGCGCTCCAGGATCTCCTCGGCGACGCGGGTGGTCAGTTCGTCGAAGGGCAGCGCGTCCTCGGTGAGCCCCACGTCGTGACCCGGGATGGCCAGCGACCAGAGTGCGTGCCCGGCCGGCAGCGCGTCCGCGAGGGGCTGGTAGACGATCGCGCTGCCGCCGCCGTACGGCACGCAGACGTAGGTGATCACCCGCTGTGCCGCCGGGATCGGCTTGGTCAACTCGTAGAGCAGCCGGCGCGGCCCGTCGCTCTCGCCGCCGCCGGACATGAACGTGGCCAGGTCGCGGATGGTCCGCTGCTGGAACAGGTCCATCACGCCGACGGGCCGTCCATCGTGCCCGGCCTTGCGGATCCGGGCCACCACCTGGGTGGCGAGCATCGAGTGGCCGCCCAGGTCGAAGAAGTCGTCGTCGATGCCGAGGGTGGGCACCCCGAGCACGTCGGACCAGATGCCGGCGAGCAGCCGCTCGGTGTCGTCGCGCGGCTCGACCAGCGCCACCGACGCGGCGCGGGTGACCACCGGGGCGGGCAGCGCCTTTCGGTCCAGCTTGCCGTTCGGGGTCAGCGGCAGGGCCTCCAGCGTGACGAACGCGGCCGGCACCATGTATTCGGGCAGGGTCTCCTTCAGCGCGGCCTTGACCGCGTCGTGCTCGGCCGCGCCGACCAGGTACCCGGTGAGCCGCTTGTCGCCGGGGGTGTCCTCGCGGACCAGCACCACCGCCTCGGTCACCCCGGGCTGGGCGCGCAGCGCGCTCTCGATCTCGCCCAGCTCGATGCGCAGCCCGCGCAGCTTGACCTGGTGGTCGATCCGCCCGAGAAACTCCAGCACCCCGCCGGGTCCGCCGTCGGGCGCGGTACGCCAGCGGGCCAGGTCGCCGGTGCGGTACAGCCGGGCGCCCGGCTCGGTGGCGAACGGGTCCGGCACGAACCGCTCGGCGGTCAGCGCGGGCCGACGGTGGTAGCCCCGGGCCAGCCCGACGCCGCCGATGTGCAGCTCACCGGCGACGCCGACCGGGCACGGGTTGCCCCGGGCGTCCAGCACGTGCAGGCGCAGGTTGCTGATCGGTGCGCCGATCGGCACGCTGGTCAGCTCGTCCAGCAGCGCCGGGTCGCACGCCCAGGCGCTGACGTCGATCGCCGCCTCGGTCGGGCCGTACAGGTTGTGCAGGCCGCAGCCGGGCAGCCGGGCGGTGAAGTCCCGGGCCGCGGTGAGCGGCAGTTCCTCGCCGCTGCAGATCACCCGACGCAGCGCGGTGACCGCCTCGACGCCGTCCTCGGCGAGGAAGACGGTGAGCATGGACGGTACGAAGTGGGCGGTGGTGACCCGCTCGGAGATCAGCAGGTCGCGCAGGTAGCCGGTGTCCTTGTGACCGCCCGGTTCGGCCAGCACCAGCCGGGCGCCCTCGCGCAGCGGCCAGAAGAACTCCCACACCGAGACGTCGAAGCTGGCCGGGGTCTTCTGCAACACCGCGTCCTCGGCGCCGAGCCGGTAGGTGCGCTGCATCCAGTCGAGGCGGTTGACGATGCCCCGGTGGGTGTTCGGCACGCCCTTGGGCCGGCCGGTGGAGCCGGAGGTGTAGATGACGTACGCCAGGTTGGCCGGGCCCGCCGTCGGCGTCGGATCGGTCGCCGGCTGGTCGGCCCAGACCGACTCGTCGTCCAGGGCGAGCACGCTCGCGTCGGTCGCCGGCAGCACGTCGCGCAGGTGCTCCTGCACCAGCACCACCGGCGCCGCGGCGTCGCTGACCATGAAGGCCAGCCGGTCCGCCGGGTATTCCGGGTCCAGCGGAAGATAGGCGCCGCCGGCCTTGAGCACGCCGAGCAGGCCGGCGACCAGCTCCACCGAGCGTTCCGCGCAGACCCCGACAAGGGTCTCCGGGCCCACCCCGGCGCCGTGCAGGCGGTGCGCCACCCGGTTCGCGGCCGCGTTCAACTCGGCGTACGTCACCGAGCGGCCGGAGAACCGCAGCGCCACCGCGTCCGGCGTACGGGCGGCCCGCTCCTCGATCGGGGCGTGCAGCGTCTGCTGGCGGGGGAAGTCACCGGCGGTGTCGTTCCACCCGGCCAACAGCTCCCGCTCGGCCGGGGCGAGCAGGTCCAGCGCGGAGACCGGCAGGTCCGGGGTGGCGACCACGGCGCGCAGCAGGGTGGTCAGCCGGTGCGCCATCCGCTCGACGGTGGCCCGGGTGAACAGGTCGGTGTTGAAGACCAGCTTGCCCCAGAGCCCGTCGCCGGTCTCCACGGCGTGCAGCTCGAAGTCGAAGCGGGTGGCGCGCAGCTCCATCGGATGCCACTCGAAGTCGACGCCGGCGTCCTCGGCGACCCCGGCGAACCGGCCCATCTCGTAGTTCTGCAACACGAACATCGCCTGGAACACCGGCGAGCGGCTGACATCGCGCGGCAGCCCGAGCTCGTGCACCACCCGGGCGAACGGCACCTCGGCGTGCTCCAACCCGTCCAGCACCGCGCGCCGGGTCCGCTCCAGCAGCTCGGTGAAGGTCGGATCGCCGGTCAGCTCGGCGCGCAGCGGCAGCATGTTGACGAACATGCCGACCACGTTCTCCAGCTCCGGCGCGGACCGCCCGGCCACCGAGGCACCCACAGCGAAGTCGTCCTGGCCGGCGTGCCGGGCCAGGAACACCTGGTACGCGGCGAGCAGGGTCATGAACAGCGTGCCGCCGTAGGAGCGGGTCAGCGCGGCCAGCCCCTCGGTGGCGGCCGCGTCCAGGGTGAACTCGACGAAGTCGCCCCGGTAGGTCTGGGTGGCCGGCCGGGGCAGGTCCAGCGGCAGCTCCAGCGGCGTGATCCCGGCCAGCCGTCCCTTCCACCAGTCCAGGTGCCGGCGGGCACTCGGCCCGGTCAGCTCCCGCCCCTCCCAGACGGCGAAGTCGCCGTACTGCACCGGCAGGGCGGGCAACTCCCCGTCGCGGTAGCGGGTGATCAGGTCGCGCAGCAGCACGTCCACCGACCAGCCGTCGCCGACGATGTGGTGCTGGCCGAGGAAGAGGACGTGCTCGGTCGGCGCCAGGCGGATCAGCAGGGCGCGCAGCAGCGGCCCGTTGGCCAGGTCGAACGGCTCGGCCGCCGCCCGGTCGACCAGCGCCCGCGCGGCGGCCTCGTCGGCGGCGTCGACCACGGTCAGCGGCACCTCGACCGCGTCGTCGAGCACCACCGTGGGCCGCCCGTCGGAGTCGGCCGGGAACCGGGTGCGCAGCGACTCGTGCCGCCGGGTCAGGTCGGCCAGCGCCCGGCGCAGCGCCGCGACGTCGAGCGGGCCACGCACCCGCAGCGGCACCGCGATGTGGTACGCCGCCTCGCCGGGGGCGAGCTGGTCCATGAACCAGACCCGCTCCTGGGCGTACGACAGTGGCACCTCGGCGTCCGGCGGGCGTGGGGTGATCCGCGCGGCGGGGGTGCCGCCCGACCGGCGGCGCAGCCGTTGGGCGATCAGCGCCTGTCGTGCGGCGTCGCGGGTCGGGTCCTTCACGTCGGTCATGTCGGGGTGTCCTTCTCCGCCGCGAGCAGCGCGGCGACCTCGGTGTCGGAGAGCTCGTCGAACTCGGCGGCGATCCGCTGCTCGATCTGGGCGGCCAGGTCGGCCACCACCGGGCTGCTGAACAGCGCCCGCATCGGCAACTCCACGTCCACCTCGGCGCGGATGCGGGCCATCGCCCGCATGCCGCGCAGCGAGTTGCCGCCGAGGGCGAAGAAGTCGTCGAGCGCGCCGACCTTCTCCAGCTGGAGGATCTCGGCGTAGATCTCGGCGACCAGCGCCTCGGCGTCGGTGCGCGGGGCGAGGAAGCCGTCGGAGGTGGCGGCGGCCGGGGCCGGCAGCGCGGCGCTGTCCAGCTTGCCGTTCGGTGTCAGCGGCAGCGCGTCCAACCGGACGAGCGCGCTCGGCACGAGGTGCGCGGGCAGCTCAAGGGCCAGGTCGGCGGCGAGCGCCGTCTCGTCGACCCGGCCGACCAGGTAGCCGACCAGCGTCGGCTCGCCGGCGTCGGCGCGGACCACGACCGCGGCCTCGTCCACGCCCGGGTGAGCGCGCAGCACCGACTCGATCTCGCCCAGCTCGATCCGCATGCCCCGGACCTTGACCTGGTTGTCCCGGCGGCCCACGTACTCCAGCGTCCCGTCGGCCCGCCAGCGGGCCAGGTCACCGGTGCTGTACATCCGCTCCCCCGCCGGCCCGTACGGGCAGGGCAGGAAGCGCTCGGCGGTGAGCGCCGGCCGGCGCAGGTAGCCCCGGGCCAGTTGCGACCCGGCGATGTACAGCTCGCCGACCACGCCCGGCGGCACCGGGGTCAGCGCGGCGTCGAGCAGGTGCACGCGGGTCGTCCAGGTGGGCTGGCCGATCGGCACCGGCCCGGCGGGCACCGGCTGCCCGGGGGCGATCCGGGCCGCGACGCAGCCGACGGTCGCCTCGGTCGGGCCGTACTCGTTGATCACGGCCACCTCGGGGTGGGCCCTCCGCCAGCCGGTCAGCTGCTCACCGGCCAACGCCTCGCCGCCGATCACCAGGTCGGTGCTGGGCGACAGCGCGTCGTCGAGCAGCGGCAGGTGGCTGGGGGTGACCTTGAGGAAGGTGGGCGGGCCGCCGGCGCGGGCCGCCGGCGTGTCGATGCCGGCCAGCCGGACCGTGCCGCCGGCGGTGAGCGGGCCGAGCAGCCCGGTCACGGTCAGGTCGAACGAGACCGGCGAGTGCAGCAGCGCGGTGCCGGCCAGCCCCGGGTAGGTGTCCCGGGCCCAGGCCAGGTAGGCGGTGACCGCGCGGTGCTCGATCAGCACTCCCTTGGGTCGGCCGGTGGAGCCGGAGGTGTAGAGCAGGTACGCGGGGTGCTCCGGGCGCAGCGGCGACAGCCGGTCGTCGTCGGTCAGGTCGGCGTCGTCCAGGTCCGCGGCGGTCGTCGGGCCGAGCACCAGCGCGTCGGTCGGGGCCAGCGCGGCCGTCCGCGGGGTGGCCAGCACCAGCGCCGGCTCGGCGTCGGCCAGCAGGTAGCCGATCCGGTTCGCCGGGTAGCCGGTGTCCACCGGCAGATACGCCGCGCCGGCCTTGAGCACCGCGAGGATGGCCACCACCAGCTCCACCGAGCGGGGCAGCAGCAGCGCCACCCGGGTCTCCGGGCCGGCACCGCGCTCGACCAGCAGCCGGGCCAGCCGGTTGGCCCGGGCGGCCAACTCGGCGTAGCTCAGCTGCATCCCGTCGCAGACCAGCGCGACCGCGGCCGGGGTGGCCGCGGCCTGCCGCTCCACCTCGGCGACCAGGGTTGCCGGGGCCACCTCACCGCCGGTGCCGGTCCAGGTGAGCAGCACGGCGCGTTCGGCGTCGTCGAGCAGGGGCAGCGCGGACAGCCGCGTCGCCGGGTCGGTGACGGCGGCGGCGAGCAGCCGCAGGTAGCGGGCGACGACCGACTCGGCGGTGGCCCGGTCGAACAGGTCGGTGCGGTAGACCAGCCGGCTGGTGCCGGCGGTGATGTCGAAGGCCAGGTCGTCCTTGGTGGTGCCCAGCGGCACCGGGTCCAGGCCGGAGTCCGGAATGAAGTTCAGCGCGGTCTGGAACACCGGCTGCACCGACGGGTCACGGTGCGGGGCGACCGCCTCGACGATCCGCTGGAACGGCGTCTGCCCGTGCTCCATAGCGTCCACCAGGCCGGCACGGATCCGGCCGAGCAGCTCGGTGACGCTCGGGTCGCCGGCCAGGTCGCACCGCAGCGCGACCGGGTTGACGAACATGCCGATCAGCGGGGTCAGCTCGGCCGTGTCCCGCCCGGCGGTGGAGACCCCGACCACCACCTCGGGATCGCCGGAGATCCGGGACAGCAACGCCGCGAAGGCGGCCAGCAGCACCATGTACGGGGTGGCCGAAGCGCCGGCGGCCAGCTGCCCGACCCGGTCCAGCAGCCCGTCGGGAAGGTCGAAACGCACCTCGTCGCCGGCGAAGCCGAGCTGGGTGGGGCGCGGCCGGTCCAACGGCAGGCCGGTCACCGCCGGCGCACCGGCCAACTGCTCGCGCCAGAAGGCGAGCTGGCGTGTCAACTCGTCGCCGGAAAGCTGGTCACGCTGCCAGACGGCGAAGTCGGCGTACTGGATGGGCAGCTCAGGCACGTCGGCGGGCGCGCCGGTCAGCGCGGCCCGGCTGAACGCGGCCAACTCGGCGTCGAAGAGCACCGCGGAGTGGCTGTCGAAGACCGCGTGGTGCACCACGAACTGCAACCCGAGCCGGTCGGCCGCGAAGCGGACCAGCCGGGCCCGCCACGGTGGCGGGGCGTCCAGCGGGATCGGGGTACGGGCGAGCTCGGTCATCGTCTCGGCGGACCGGCGCTCCTGCTCGTCGGCGGGCAGGCCGGTCAGGTCCAGCTCGGGCAGCTCCAGCGGCTCGGCGGCACGGACCACCTGCACCAGCGCGCCGTCGACCATCCGCAGGTGGGTACGGAGCGACTCGTGCCGGGCGACCACCTGGGCGAGCACGTCGACCGCCTGCGCCGCGGTGACGCCGGCCGGGAACCGCCACGGCGCAGAGACGTTGTAGACCGCTGAGCCCGGGTCGAGTTGGTTGGCGGTCCACACCCGCTCCTGCGCGAAGGAGGCCGGGAAGGTCCACTCGCGGGTCATCGCGTTCACTGGCTCGCCTCGCGTACCGAGCGGGGACGCATGTCGGTCCAGACGGTGTCGATGTGCGCCAGGCACTCCTCGCGGGTGCCGGCGAACCCGGCGTCGTGCCATCCCGCCGGGAGGTCCCGGTCGGCCGACCAGATGGAGTACTGCTCCTCGTCGTTGCGTACGACCAGGAATCGGGGTTCGGCCATCACTGCTCTCCAACGCTGTCGGGGGTGTGCGGTTCGGCCATCGCGACGGCGATTTTGCGGGGGCCGGTGAACGGCTCCCGCCCGTGCGCGGCGGTCATGTTGTCGACCACCAGCACGTCGTCGCGCTTGTAGTCGAATCGGACGCTGGCGGCCCGGTACGCGGCACGCAGGTGGTCCATGACGTCGGCGGGAATCTCGCCGCCGTCGCCGTAGTAGGTGTTGGACGGCAACCCGTCGGCGCCGAACATGGCCAGCAGCCCCTCCTGGATGTCCTTGGCCAGGCTGCTCACGTGGAAGAAGGTGGCGTGGTTGAACCAGCGGGGGGTGTCCGAGCCGGGGCGGTGGTGCACTGCGTCGCGGACCGCCCGGGTACGCAACCCGTCGCGGCCGGTCCACTCCAGACTGATCCGGTTGGCCGCCGCGTACGCCTCGACCTCGGCCCGGTCGTCGGTGCCGAACACGTGCCGCCAGCTCGCGCCGAAGTCCTCGTGGAAGTTGCGCATCAGCATCCAGCGGCGGCGGACGAACTCCTCGCGTACCGCCGGGTCGATCTCCCGGTAGACCTGACGGATGTCGGCCAGGGGTGTGGCGCCCAGCGTCTCCGGCGCGGTGATGCAGTAGAAGAACAGCGTCAACGGCCAGCGCGCCTGGTACGAGTTCTCGTTGTGCAGGAAGATCTCCTCGTCCGGCGGGTAGTCGGTCGAGGTGTACACCCGGCCCTTGATGGCGTGCCGTGGTGAGGACCGCTCGGTGTAGGTCAGCGGCTCACCGGACAGCGCCCGGACCACCTGGTCGAAGCCGTCCACCCCGCCCACGTCGAAGCCGCGGAACAGCAGACCACCCTGCTCGGCGAGGGTGGCCCGCAGCTCGGCGCGGCGCTCGGCGATCAGCTCGGTCAGTGCCCGACCGTCGGATTCGACGACCACGGGCAGCGTGGCGATCGTGTCGCTCATGGCTCTCTACTCCTGATTTCTCGTCACGCGCGGGGCAGTCGCGGAATGGCGGGGATCGGTGCCGGGCTGGCCGGCTCGTCGGTGGTCGTGCCGCGCAACTCCTCGATCCGGGCGGCCAGCCCGGCCACGGTGGGGGTCTCGAAGAGGCTGCGCATCGGCAGCTTCACCCCGGTCGCCCTGCGCATCGCCGCGATGAGCTGCACCGCGACCAGGGAGTTGCCGCCCAGGGCGAAGAAGTCGTCGTCGACGCCAACCTGGGGCACCCCGAGCGCGTCCTGCCACACCCGGGCGATGGTGGTCTCCAGCTCGGTGCCCGGTACGGCGCTGCCGTCGATGCCGGGCTGGGCCGGGTCGGCGACCGCGTCGCCGGTGAGGTTGCCGGTGGTGACCCGCCCGGCGCGGCGGCGGATTTCGTCCACCGTCCGGGTGGCGATGACCACCTGGGCGCCGAGGCCGGCGGTGAGGCTGCGGCGGAACGCCTCCGCGCCGTCCACCGGCCGGATGTCCTCGGTCGAGGTCGGCGCGGCAGAGCCACCGTCAGCGTCGGACGGTCCGGTCAGGCCGCCGGTGACCGCACCCTGGTCGACCCGGCGCAGCACGAAGTCGCTGATCGCGACCAGCTCCCGGCCGTCCGGGTCGCGCAGCGACAGATCGGCGGCGACGACCTCGTCGGTGTCACCGGCCCGGTGCCGCAGTTCGCTGGTGAACCGGGCCGGCAGCGGCCCCCGCACCACGATCCGGCCGTACGACAGCGGCAGGTAGGTGCCGCTGCCCTGGCCCCGGCCGAACGCGGTCGCCACGTCCAGCAGCGCCGGGTGTAGCCCCCAGGCGGGCAGGTCGCCGGCGGCCGCGGCGGGTGCCTCGACCACAGCCAGTTCGGAGCCGTCGGCCAGGTGATGCTCGCCCAGCGCGGCCCAGCGCGGCCCGAAGGTGAGCATGCTGGTCCGGCCCCGGCCGAAGGAGGCGTCGTCGTCCACCCGGCGGCCGGCCGGGATGGCCGGGGCAGCCGGTGGGGCCGGCTCGTCGGTCCAACCGGCCGCGCCGCGCACGTGGGTGCGCAGTCGGCCACCGGCCAGGCTGCGGACCGCGAAGTCCGTGCCGCCGTCGTCGGCCGGCGTCAGCTCCACCCGGTACTGGGCGACCGTGCCGTCGGGCACAGCGAATGGTTCCAGGAACACCACGTCGCGCAGCTCCACGGCCGCGCCCGGGCCGGGGGCGGGCAGCGCGGCGGTCACCGCGGCGCGCACCGACTCCAGGTGGGCGGTGCCCGGCACCACCGGCACCCCGCCGATCCGGTGCTCGTCCAGCAGCCAGTGGGTGCTGGCGGAGACCAGACCGTGCAGCACGGTCTCCGCCGGCCCGGTGACCTTCGTGGTGAGCACCGGGTGCTCGACGGTGCTGGTCACCGTGTCCCGCCCGGCCGCCCGGAACCCGGCCGGCACGGCGGTCTCCACCGCCATGCCCACCTCGGCCCAGCCACCCCAGTTCTGCGACAGCACCGGGGCCCGCCAGCCCGCGCCGGAGCGGGCGTGCGCGTCCAGGAAGGCGTTCGCGGCGCAGTAGTCGACCTGCCCGAAGCCGCCGACCACCGCGGTGATGGACGAGCAGAGCACCACGAAGTCCAGCGGCAGGTCGCCGAAGACCTGGGCGAGGGCGAGGGTGCCGGCGAGCTTCGGGGCGAGCACACGTACCGCCTCGGCCCGCTCCTTGACCTCGGCCATCCCACCGCCGGGCAGGCCGGCCGCGTGGACGATGCCGTCGATGCCGCCGTACGCGGCCGTCGCGGCGTCGCGGACCCGGCGCAGGTCGGCCGGGTCGGTGACGTCGGCGGCGAGCACCAGCACCTCGGCGCCGGCGGCCTCCATCCGGCGGATCGCCGCGATGGCCCGGCCGGCCCGGTCATCGCCGTGCACGGCGAGGTGGTCGTCCCACCGCTCGCGCTCGGGCAGCCCGGAGCGGGCCAGCAGCACCAGCTTCGCGCGGGCCCGGGTGGCGAAGTCCTCGGCCAGGGTGATGCCGATGCCGCCGAGGCCACCGGTGATCACGTACCGGCCGCCGTCGCGCAGTGCGCCCGGCTCCCCCTCGGCGTCGATCGTCACCTGCTCGACATCGGCCACCCAGCGGCGGCCGCCCCGCAGAGCCACCTCGGGCTCCCGGGGACGGCGCAGCTCGGCGACCAGCGGGCCGGCGTCGTCGTCGCTCGGGTCCGCGTCGATCAGCCGGACCGTCAGCCCGGGCAGCTCGGCGGGCAGCACCCGGGCCAACCCCGCGAGGGTGGCGTGCTCCGGGCGGCGCAGGTCGTCGCCGCGCACGTCGCCGGTGCCGGCGGTGAGCAGGTCCAGGGTGAGGCCGTGCTCCTCGCCGGTCAGGCCGGCGCCGGCGAGCGCCTGCACCAGGTGCAGGGCGCTGAAGAAACCCAGGTCCTGGGCGGCCCAGGTGGCCGCGATGTCGGTGCCGGTGGGCGGGCCGTCCAGGGTGAACGCGTGTACCAGCCGGGTCGGCGGTGCGGCGTCGGCGGTGAGCGCGGCGACCAGCGCGTCGTGGTCGGCGCGTGCACCGGGGCGCAGCCGGTAACCGCCGTCGGTGGCGGCGAAGGCGTCGCCGGGGCGTACCGGCACCGGGTCGGCACCGGCGGCCCGCAGGCCGGCGACCAGCGCGTCACCGCGCGGACCCGCGGTGAGGACCAGGCAGCGGCCCAACGACCCGGACGGTGGCAGCGGCGCGGCCTGCCGCCAGACCGGCACCGCGAACCACTCGGCCAGCGGTCGCGGCCCGGTCTCCACCGGCACGGCGGCGAGGGGCTGCTGCGGGTCCGGCTCGATCCAGTAGCGGCGGCGCTCGAACGGGTACGTGGGCAGCGGCACCCGGCGGGCCGTGGGGTCGGCGTCGACGCGCACCGGCAGCCCGGCGCACCACAGCGCGCCGGCGGTGGCCAGCAGGGCGGCCAAATCACCTGTGCTCTCCCCGGCGGCGGGCAGGCTGGTCAACGGGGTCAGCGCGCGCTGCTCCGGCGCGGCCTTGGCGACCTGCATCCGGGCCAGGCTGGCCAACTGCCGGCCGGGACCGCACTCGACCAGCTGCCAGGTGCCGGCGGCCAGCAGGGTGGCCACGCAGTCGCCGAAGCGGACCGGCTGACGCAGGTGCGTCGCCCAGTACGCCGGGTCGGTGGCCTGCTCGGCGGTGATCCAGGTGCCGGTGACGTTGGACAGGAACGGCACCGCCGGCGGGCGCAGCGGCACCGTGCCCATCAACGCGGTGAACTCGGCGAGGATCGGCTCCATCATCGGCGAGTGGAACGCGTGCGACGTGCGCAGCGCCTTCGACTTGCCCTTCAGCATCGCGGCGAACGCCTCCACGGCGTCGGTCCCGCCGGCCACCACACAGGTGCCCGGGCCGTTGACCGTGGCCACGGAGAGCCCGTCGGGCAGCAGGTCGGCGACGACCGACTCGTCCAGCGCGACGGCGAGCATCGAGCCGGCGGGCAACGACTGCATCAGCCGGCCCCGGGCGGCGACCACCCGCAGCGCGTCCGGCAGGCTCAGCACTCCGGCCACGGTGGCCGCGACGTACTCGCCGATGGAGTGTCCGATCATCGCGGCGGGCCGGACTCCGGCGGCCTGCCAGAGCGCGGCCAGGGCGTACTCGACGGTGAACAGCGCCGGCTGGGTGTAGCGGGTCTCGGTGAGCTTCTCCCCCGCCGCCGGGTCCCGGCCGAGGATCAGGTCGCGCAGGTCCAGGCCCAGGGCGGGGCGGAGCAGTTCGGCGCACTCGTCGACGACCGCGGCGAAGCGGGGCTGCTCGGCGTAGAGCTGCGCGCCCATTCCCGCGTACTGGGCGCCCTGCCCGGAGAACAGGAACCCCACTGTCGGGGCTGGACGGTCGGTCAATGGTCGCGGTGCGGGCTGCGCGCGCTTGGGGTTGCGCAGGGCCGTGACGGCGCTCGGCAGGTCGGTGGCGACCACGGCGCGGCGGTGCGGGTGGGGGCGGCGGCCGACTCGCAGGGTGTGCGCGACGTCGGCGAGGTACGCGGGCCCGGCGTCGGCGGCGCCGTCCAGGTGCGCGGCGAGGCGCTGCACCGCCGCGTCCAGGGCGCTCGGGGTGGCCGCGCTGACCTGGAGCAGGTGCGCCGGGGGTACCCGACGGTCCGTGCGGTACGCCGCCGGCGCCTCCTCCAGCACCACGTGGGCGTTGGTGCCGCCGATGCCGAACGAGCTGACGCCGGCCCGCCGGGGCCCGCCGTCGGTGTCCCACTTGGTGAGGGTGTTCGCCACGTAGAACGGGGTGTCGGCGAACTCGACGGCTGGATTCGGCGTCTCGAAGTTGATCGTCGGCGGGATCAGTCCGTGCTCCATTGCGAGCACCGTCTTGATCACGCTGACGATGCCGGAGGGTTGGCTGAGGTGGCCGATGTTCGACTTCACCGAGCCGATGCCGCACCAGCCCCGCTCGTCGGTGTCACGGGCGTACACGGCGGAGAGCGCCGCCACCTCGATCGGGTCACCCATCGCGGTGCCGGTGCCGTGCGCCTCGACGTAGCTGATGGTGCGCGGGTCGACGTCGGCCATCGCCACGGCCTGGGCGATGGCCGCCGCCTGCCCGTCGATGCTGGGTGCGGTGAAGCCGACCTTGCCGGCGCCGTCGTTGTTGATCGCGTTGCCGAGCACGACCGCGCGGATCGCGTCCCCGTCGGCGATCGCGTCGGAGAGCCGCTTGAGCAGGGTCACCCCGACGCCGCTGCCCCACACCGTGCCGTTGGCGGCGGCGTCGAACGGGCGGCAGCGGCCATCGGGTGAGGTGAAGCCGTCCATGCCGAGGTAGCCGACGTGCGGCAGCTCGATGTTCACACCACCGGCGAGCGCCATGTCGCACTCGCCGTTGCGCAGCGCCTCGCAGGCCAGGTGGAAGGCGACAAGCGACGTGGAGCAGGCGGTGTGCACGGTCAGGCTCGGCCCGCGCAGATCCAGCCGGTACGACACGTTTGTGGCCACATAGTTCGGCGAGTTGCCGGTGGCGATGGAGACCGCGCCGTGCGGGTTGCCGCCGACCCGCCGGTTACGCAGCACGTTCCGGTTCAGGTACGTGTTGCCGCCGGTGCCGGCGTACACGCCGATCGCGCCGTCGTAGCGGGTCGGGTCGTAGCCGGCGTCCTCCAGCGCCGTGTGGCAGGACTCCAGGAACAGGCGGTGCTGCGGGTCGGTCAGCTCCGCCTCCCGGCCGGTCATCCCGAACAGCGTGGCGTCGAACTCGTCGTAGCCGTCGACCAGTGGGGCCCGACTGACCCAGCCCGGGTCGTCGACCTCCTCGATCTTCGCGCCCCGGGCCAGCTGCTCCTCCCGGGTCAGGTCGGTGACCGACTCCACCCCGTCGACGAGGTTGCGCCAGAACTCGTGCACGTCGGCCGCACCGGGCAGGCGCGCGGCCAGGCCGACGATCGCGATCGGTTCGATGCCGTCGTCGGGCAGGTCGGTGACGTCGTCGGGCAGGTCGGCTGCGGTCGGGTTGCTCATCAGGCTGTCCTTCGTCACGCGGTGCCGCCGGGGCGGCGGGGAGGGATACGGCGGGTACGGCTGCGGCGGGCGGCGGCGCGCAGA